>DATBOK010000182.1:0-18689 GCA_036553845.1 Casimicrobiaceae bacterium | reverse complement strand
CGTATTCGGTGATCTCGGCGCTCAGCGCCTCCGGATTGCCGCCGCTGGCGATCGTCGCCATCGCCACGCTGTCGGCCGTCCCGGTCTGCATGACCGTCGGCTACCTGCTCGAGCGCGTCGCGTACCGGCCGCTGCGGCGCGCGCCGCGGCTCGCGCCGCTGATCACCGCGATCGGCCTGTCGATCATCCTCCAGAACATCGCGCTCCTGATCTGGAGCCGCAGCCCGATGTCGTATCCGCAGGTGGTGCGCACGGTCTCGTATTCGCTGACCGGGCTCCCCAACGGCGCCACGATCACCAACGTGCAGATCGCCATCCTGCTGATGTCGGCGGTGATGATGTCCGGGCTCATGCTGCTCATCTACCGCACGCGCCTCGGCATCGCCATGCGCGCCACCGCGCAGAACCAGGCGGTAGCCGGGCTGATGGGCATCGACATCGACCGCGTGATCGCCATCACCTTCGCCATCGGCGCCGGGCTCGCCGCGGTCGCCGGCGTCATGGTCGGCAGCTATTACGGCATCGCCCACTACCAGATGGGATTCATCCTCGGCCTCAAGGCGTTCTCGGCGGCCGTGCTGGGCGGCATCGGCAACAGGGCCGGCGCGATGCTGGGCGGCCTGCTGCTCGGCGTGATCGAGGCGCTGGGCGCCGGCTATGTCGGCGATCTCACCAACCTGTGCCAGCTTTCCGGCTGGTTCGATGCGCTGGCGACCCGCTGCCAGAACGATCCGAACCTCGCGATCTTCGGCTCCAACTACCAGGACGTGTTCGCGTTCCTCGTGTTGATCGCGGTGCTGGTGTTCCGGCCGTCCGGCCTGCTCGGCGAACGCGTTTCCGACCGCGCCTGAAGTGCCGGCCGCCATCGCCATGTCCGCCCTGCTCAATCTCAACCGCAAGCGCAATCCGCGGCTCGCCATCGCCGGCGCGCTGGTGATGACGCTGGCGCTGATCGCGCTGCCGTTCGTGCTGGCGAGCGTCGGCACGGCGTGGGTGCGCATCACCAACCTGGCGATCCTCTATTGCTTCCTCGCCCTCGGGCTCAACATCGTCGTCGGATTCGCCGGGCTGCTCGACCTCGGCTACATCGCGTTCTACGCGGTCGGCGCCTACGTCTACGCGCTGCTCGCGAGCCCGCACTTCAACATCCACCTGCCGTTCTGGATCATCCTGCCGATCGGCGCCGGGTTCGCGTGCCTGTTCGGCGTGCTGCTGGGCACGCCGACCCTGAAGCTGCGCGGCGACTACCTCGCCATCGTCACGCTGGGCTTCGGCGAGATCGTCCGCATCTTCCTCAACAATCTGTCACAGCCGGTCAACATCACCAACGGCGCGCAAGGCATCTACATGATCGACCCGTTCCGCTTCGGGCCGTTCTCGTTCGCCCAGCCGCAGCGCATCGCCGGCCTCGATTTCAGCGGCCCCGTGAAGTACTACTACATCCTGCTCGCGTTCCTCGTCGCCGCCATCATCGTCAACCTGCGCCTGCAGGACTCGCGCATCGGCCGCGCGTGGGAAGCGATCCGCGAGGACGAGATCGCGGCACGCGCGATGGGTATCAACACGCGCAACATGAAGCTCCTCGCCTTCGCGATGGGGGCGTCGTTCGGCGGCATCGCCGGCGGCATGTTCTCGGCGATCCAGGGGTTCATCAGCCCGGAGAGCTTCATCCTCATCGAGTCGGTGATGGTGCTGTCGATGGTGGTTCTGGGCGGCATGGGCAACGTGTTCGGCGTCGTGCTCGGCGCGCTGCTGCTGTCGTACATACCCGAGGTCCTGCGTTACACGGTCGGACCCGTGCAGCAGGCGGTGTTCGGCCGCACGCTGATCGACCCCGAGGTGATCCGCATGCTGCTGTTCGGCTTCGCCCTGGTGCTGATGATGCTGTTCCGCCCCGCCGGCATCTGGCCGTCGGCGCTGCGCAAGCGCGAGCTCGAATCGAAGGCGGCATGAGCGAGCGTGCGTCGAGCGGTGAAGAAGTGCCGCCCCAAGGTGCAATGCCCCTCACGCTGCTCGAGGCGTCGGCCATCGCCAAGCGCTTCGGCGGCGTGCATGCGCTCACCGACGTCGACTTCACGATCCGCCATGGCGAGATCTACGGCCTGATCGGGCCCAATGGCGCCGGCAAGACCACGCTGTTCAACGTGCTCACCGGCATCTACGAGCCCGACCAGGGCCGGTTCATGTTCGACGGCGAGCCGCTCGACCGGCTGAAGCCGAACGAGGTCGCGGCGCGCGGCATCGCGCGCACGTTCCAGAACATCCGCCTGTTCGCCAACCTGTCGGCGCTGGAGAACGTGATGATCGGGCGCCACGTGCGCACGCACGCGAACGTGTTCGGCGCGATCGCGCGCAATGCGCGCACGCGCGCCGAGGAGAAGGCGATCGCGCAGCGCGCGTACGAGCTGCTCGAGTACGTCGGCGTCGCCGAGCGCGCGCATCACCTCGCGCGCCACCTGCCCTACGGCTTCCAGCGCCGCCTCGAGATCGCGCGCGCGCTGGCCACCGATCCCAAGCTCCTCGCGCTCGACGAGCCCGCGGCGGGGATGAACGCCACCGAGACCGCGTCGCTCGCGAGCCTTTTGCACGACATCCGGCGCGACGGCACGACGATCCTGCTGATCGAGCATGACATGAAGCTCGTCATGGGCATCTGCGACCGCGTGCTCGTGCTCGACTATGGGCGCAAGATCGCCGAAGGCCCGGCGGCCGAGGTGCGCAACGACAAGGCCGTGATCGACGCCTATCTCGGCGGCGACATCGCGCTCGATCTCAAGGGCGCGTGATGGTTGTTCCGGCGCCGCTGCTGGTGCTCGACAAGCTCGCCGTGGCCTACGGCGAGATCCGCGCGGTGAAGGGCATCGATGTCGTCGTCGGCCGGGGAGAGCTCGTGTGCTTGATCGGCGCCAACGGCGCTGGCAAGACCACCACCCTGAAAGGCATCTGCGGACTGCAGCCGGTGCGGTCGGGAACGATCCGCTACGACGGTGAGGACGTCACCGGCATGCGCTCGTTCAGGCTCGTGCGTCGTGGCCTGGCGATGGTGCCCGAGGGTCGCGGCGTGTTCGGCGGCCTCACCATCGAGGAAAACCTGGCGATGGGCGCGTACATCCGCAGCGACCGCGCCGGCATCGCCGCCGACCTCGCCCATGTCTACTCGCTCTTTCCGCGGCTGCAGGAGCGCCGCCGGCAGACCGCCGGCACGCTGTCGGGCGGCGAGCAGCAGATGCTGGCGATCGGTCGCGCCCTGATGTCGCGGCCGAAGCTCCTGCTGCTCGACGAGCCGTCGATGGGACTCGCGCCGTTGATGGTGCAGAAGGTGTTCGAGACGGTGCTGGCGGTGGCGCGCACCGGCGTGACGATCCTTCTCGTCGAGCAGAACGCCAAGCTCGCGCTCGAGGTCTCGAGCCGGGGCTACGTGATGGAATCGGGCGAGATCACGCTCGCCGGCGATGCCGGCGACCTGCTGCGCGACCCCAAAGTGCGCGCGGCGTATCTCGGCGCGCCCTGACGCGCCAAGGTTCGCGCATGTCCGCACCGATGGAGCTGCGCCACGTTCCCGCGCGCCGGGCGCTCGACTGGTATGGCGATGCCATCCGGCTGTGGAAGGGATCGCCGGTCATGCTGTGCGTGCTCGCGTTCGTTTCGCTCGCGGTGGAGCTCGCGCTGCAGCTCATTCCTGACGCCGGCATGCTGGCCTCCAAGGTGCTGGCGCCCATCGTTGCCTGCGGCCTTTACGTCGGCACGCACGCGGTGGCAGGCGGCGGCCGGGCGCGCCTCGGCGACGCGCTGCGCCCGTTCGGCGCCAGCGCGCCCGCGATCGCCGCGATCGTGGCGTCGAGCCTCCTCGTGTTCGCCGCGGAAGCCGGCGCGGCGTGGGCGATCGCCGGCGTCAATTTGCTGCGGGCCGGCGCGGGCGATGCGGGCATGGACGAGCCCGCGGTCTTCGCGATGTTCGCCGTGGGCATGATCGCGTCGTTGCCGCTCACGCTGATCCCGATGTCGGCGCTGTTCGATCGCGCAGGATTTGCCAAGGCATTCGACGTCAGCATCGCCGCATTCACCCGCAACGTGCCGGCGTTCCTGCTGTATGGCGTGCTCTCCTACCTGCTGCTGGTCGTCGGCCTGCTGACGTTCGGCTTGGGCCTCCTGATCGTGATGCCGCTGTGGGCGACGTCGGCGTATTCGGCGTGGCGCGACCTCGTGCACGGCGTGGCGCCGGCGCCACGACGCTGAGGCGCGCGAAAGCCCGTCGCAGCGGCGCCGCGCGAACGCGGCTCGCCGATCACGCGCGGTGAAACGACGCGTGGCGTGGATCGGGATCGGCAGTCTCGACCAGCACGCGCTCGACGCGCGCCATGCGCGGGCCGCGCGCCGCCCAGGCGATCATGCGCGCCACCGCCTCCTCGCCCCCTTGCAGATGCGCCTCGACGTGGCCTTCCGCAGTGTTGCGCACGAAACCCTGCACGTTCGCCGCGAGCGCCGCGTCGACCATCGCGTCGCGATAGCCGACGCCCTGCACGCGGCCTTCGACTCGGAGATTGCGCGCGATCATCGCCGGCGCTCGCGGTCGAGCACGAACAGCGCCGCCACGGTCTTGGCATCGGTGATCTCGCCGCGGTCGAACGCGGCGAGGAGGTCGTCGTGCGTCCAGGCGACGATCTCCAGGAATTCGCCGTCGTCGAGCTTGCGGCCGACGTGGTGCAGGCCGTCGGCGCGCCACATCTCGATGAATTCGGTCGAATACGAGATCACCGGATGGATCACCCCGAGGCGGCGCCAATGCGCGGCGGTGTACCCGGCCTCCTCCGCAAGCTCGCGCTGTGCCGTCGCCATGGGTGCCTCGCCCGGATCGATCTTGCCAGCGGGAAACTCGACGAACACGCGTGCCAACGGGTAGCGGAACTGGCGCTCCATCACATAGCGGCCGTCATCCATCACCGGCACGATCAGCACGGCACCCGGATGCACGACGTATTCACGCAGCGCCACGCCGCCGTCGGGCAGGCGCACCCGGTCGCGGCGCACGTGCAGCAACGCGCCATCGAACACGGCAGCGCCGTCGATCCGCGTCTCCACAAGCGCGGCGTCGCCCTCGCACTTCGGCACGTCGCTCACGGCGGACCGAGCCAGTCGCGCGCAACCAGGAATTCCGTCGTGAGACGCGCCTCCGCGGTGCCGGGCTCGGGCTGCCATGCATAGCGCCACGCGACCTGCGGCGGCATCGACATCAGGATCGCCTCGGTGCGGCCGTTCGACTGCAGGCCGAACAGCGTGCCGCGGTCCTGCAGCAGGTTGAACTCGACGTAGCGACCGCGCCGGTAGAGCTGGAAGCCGCGCTCGCGCTCGCCGAACGGCGTGTCGCGGCGGCGCTCGAGGATCGGCAGGTAAGCGCCGAGGAACGCCTGGCCGACACCCTGCGCAAGACGCGCCGCGCGTCCCGTGCCGTCGTCGACGAGGTCGTCGAAGAAGATGCCGCCGATGCCGCGCGGCTCGCCGCGGTGCCTGAGGTAGAAATACTCGTCGCACGCACGCTTCATCGCCGGATACGCGTCATCGCCGAAAGGCGCGAGCGCACCGCGGCACGCGCGGTGGAAGTGCACGGCGTCGTCGTCGAATCCATAGTAGGGCGTCAGGTCCATGCCGCCGCCGAACCAGACGACCGGATCGGCGTCCGGCGGCATCGCCGCGAGCATGCGCACGTTCATGTGGACGGTCGGCACGTACGGATTGCGCGGATGCAGCACCAGCGAAACGCCGGTGGCCTGCCAGCTCGCGCCGGCGAGATGCGGTCGTTGCGCGGTGGCCGCCGGCGGCAGGCTCGCGCCGCGCACGTCCGAATAGTTGACGCCGCCGCGCTCGAACACATCGCCACCCTCGATCACCCGCGAGATGCCGCCTCCACCTTCCGGCCGGCTCCACGCGTCGCGCAGGAAGGTCCCGCCGTCGGCGCGCTCGAGGGCGGCGACGATCGCATCCTGCAGCCACGCGAACCACGCGCGCGTCGCCGCGAGATCCATCATCCCTTGCGCGCCGCGAGCGCGCGATGGCCGATGTCGGTGCGGTATTGCATGCCGTCGAAGCCGATGCCGGCGATCGTGTCGTACGCATGCTTCTGCGCCTGGCGCACCGAGTCGCCGAGCGCCGTCACGCACAGCACGCGTCCGCCGTTGACCTTGACGTCGTCGCCGTCGAGGATCGTGCCGGCGTGGAAGACCTTCACCACGGCATCCGCCGCGTCGTGGCCGTGGTCGAGGCCGTGAATGACGTCGCCGGAGCGCGGCGCATCCGGGTAGCCGGCAGCGGCGACGACGACACCGAGCGCCGTGCGCCGGTCCCACTGCGCCTCGACCTTGTCCAGCGTGCCTTCGAGCGCGTGCTGGACGAGCTCGACGATGTCGGACTTCATGCGCATCATGATCGGCTGCGTCTCGGGGTCGCCGAGCCGGCAGTTGAATTCCAGCGTGCGCGGCCGGCCGTCGCCGTCGATCATCACGCCGGCGTAGAGAAATCCGGTGTAGGGCACGCCTTCCGCCGCCATGCCGTTGATCGTGGGCATGATGATCTCGCGCATGATGCGCGCGTGCATCGCGGGCGTCACCACCGGCGCCGGCGAGTAGGCGCCCATGCCGCCGGTATTGGGCCCGCGGTCGCCATCGAGCAGCCGCTTGTGGTCCTGCGACGACGCCAGCGGCAGCACGTTGCGTCCGTCGACCATGACGATGAAGCTCGCTTCCTCGCCCGCGAGAAACGCCTCGATCACGATGCGCGCGCCGGCGCCGCCCATCGCGTGGTCGACCAGCATCGCGTCGATGGCGGCATGCGCCTCGGCGGCGCTGGCGGCGACCACCACGCCCTTGCCGGCGGCGAGCCCGTCGGCCTTGACCACGATCGGCGCGCCGCGCGCGTCGACGTAGGCGTGCGCGGCCGCGGCGTCGGTGAACGTCGCGTAGTCCGCCGTCGGAATGTTGTGCCGCGCCATGAACGCCTTGGCGAAGTCCTTCGACGACTCGAGCTGTGCCGCCGCACGCGTCGGCCCGAACACCGGCAGCACGGCGGCGCGGAAGGCGTCGACGATGCCGGCCGCCAGCGGCGCTTCCGGGCCGACGATCGTGATGCGCACGTTCTCGCGCCGCGCGAACGCGGCCAGCGTCGCGATGTCGGTGAGCGGCACGTTCACCATGCCCGGTTCGCGCGCGGTGCCGGCGTTGCCCGGCGCGACGAACACCTTGCCTACGCGCGGCGACTGCGCGACCTTCCACGCCAGCGCGTGCTCGCGGCCACCGCCGCCGATGATCAAGGCGTTCACCGCGCGCTCGCCTTGCGCGACGGCGCGATTCGCCGCGGGTGAAGGGACGCGCCCATGCTCAGAACTGGTAGCGGCCGAAGAACCACGCGACGTCGCCGTGGTTGATGCCGGCGTTGAGCTTCGGGATGAACGTGCCCATCACCTCCAGCTTGCCCAACTTGATGCTCGCGAGCGGCAACGCCGCCGGAAACGGCCAGTTGTTGGCGATGTCCGGCCGCGACGCGATGAAGGCCGTGTAGCCCAACCCCACCGCGAAGTCGCCGCGCTGCGGCCAATACGTGACCCAGCTCCAGCCCACGGCCTTGGTATAGCTGTAATGGGAATCGCGGAACGCCAGCGCATACCAGCCGAAACTGTCGCCGTTGGCGACCGTCTTCGTCCAGCCGTAGCCGCCGCCCCACGCGTGGGAGTTGAATTCCTCGAGCTTTGCCTGCGTGTACGTGTGCGGATCGTGCCACGTGTAGCCGCTGAAATAGACCGTCGGCCGGCCTTCGTACCAGGAGTCCCGCATGCCCTCGCATTGCGACGCGAACCAGCTCCACATGCCGGTGCAGGTGAGCCAGCTGCGCTGCGCCGGCGGCTTCGCCAGCGTCTCGTCCGAAACGAAGGGATTGCCGCGCAGCGGCGCCGGCTGCGTGGCGGTGGACGCGGCCGGGGGCGCAGCGGCCGGCGCTGCATCGGGCGTCTGTGCGGACGCGTGCGCGACCCACGCGCAGGATGCCGCCAGCGCGCATCGCGCCATGAAGCGCTGCCATCGTTCGAGCTTGTTCATGTCGGCCGTCGTCAGTGGCGGAAATGGCGGATGCCGCTGAACACCATCGCCAGGCCGCGCTCGTCGGCGGCGGCGATCACTTCGTCATCGCGCACGCTGCCTCCCGGCTGGATCACCGCCACGGCGCCATTGTCGGCGACGACGTCGAGACCGTCGCGGAACGGAAAGAAGGCGTCGGAGGCAACCGCCGAGCCGGCGAGATCGAGCCCCGCATTGGCGGCCTTGATCGCGGCGATGCGCGACGAGTCGACGCGGCTCATCTGTCCTGCGCCCACGCCGAGCGTGCGTCCATCGCGAGCATAGACGATCGCATTCGACTTGACGAACTTGGCGACACGCCAGGCGAAAAGGAGGTCAGCGACCTGCGCCGGCGTCGGCGCCTTCCGCGTCACCACCCGCAACTGCGCGGCGGTGACGTTCAGTGCGTCCGCGTCCTGCACGAGCAGGCCGCCACCGACACGCTTGAAATCGAGCGCGGGCACGGCAGGGGCCGCCGGCAGCGCGACTTCGAGCACGCGCACGTTCTTCTTCTGCGCGATCACCGCCAGCGCATCGGCGGTGTAGGCCGGCGCGATCAGCACCTCGACGAACTGGGCCGACACCGCCTCGAGCGTGGCCGCGTCGACGTGCCGGTTGAACGCGATGATGCCGCCGAAGGCGCTGGCGGGATCCGTGGCGAACGCGCCGCGATAGGCGTCGAGGGTACCGGCACCGAGGGCCACGCCGCAGGGATTGGCGTGCTTGACGATGACGCACGCCGGGGCGTCGAACGTCTTCACGCACTCCCATGCCGCGTCGCTGTCGGCGATGTTGTTGTACGACAGCTCCTTGCCCTGGCGCTGCAGGTACCCGGCGATCGTGCCGGCGGCAGGCGCCTCGTCGCGGTAGAATGCCGCGCGCTGGTGCGGATTCTCGCCATAGCGCAGCGCCTGCACCTTTTCACCGGCCCAGCGCAGTGACCGCGGGAACGCGTCGACGTTGCCGTCGGCGTCGCGCATCGACAGCCAGTTGCTGATCGCGCCGTCGTATGCCGACGTATGCGCGAACGCCTTCTGCGCCAGCGCGAAGCGCGTGGGCGCCGACAGTCCGCCCTGTGTGGCGAGCTCGTCGGCGAGCCGCTGATAGTCGGCGGGATCGACGACGACGCCGACGTCACGCCAGTTCTTGGCCGCCGAGCGCACCATCGCCGGGCCGCCAATGTCGATGTTCTCGATGGCCTCGTCGAGCGTGCAATCCTCGCGCGCCACCGTTTCGCGGAACGGATACAGGTTGACCACCACGAGGTCGATCGTCGGGATCGCATGCGCGTCGAGCATCCGCATGTGCGAAGCGTCGTCGCGGCGGGCGAGGATGCCGCCGTGCACCTTGGGATGCAGCGTCTTGACGCGGCCGTCGAGCATTTCCGGAAATCCGGTGTAACGGCCGACGTCGGTGACGGCGAGGCCGGCGTCGGCAAGCGCCTTGGCGGTGCCGCCGGTCGACAGCAATGTGACACCCGCCGCCGCGAGCAAGCGCGCGAACTCGACGACACCGCGCTTGTCCGACACCGACAGCAGCGCCTGGGTGATCCGCGCGCTCATCGCTACGCTACGATCTTGTACTTGGCGAGCTTGGCGCGCAGCGTGTTGCGGTTGAGCCCCAGCATGTCGGCCGCCTGCGTCTGGTTGCCGCCGGCGCGCGTCAGCACCGACGCCAGGACCGTGCGTTCGACGTGTCCGATCACCATGTCGTAGATGCCGCTGGCCGGCTCGCCGTCGAGCTTGCGGAAGTATTCGTCGAGCGAATGCTCGATCGAGCGGCCGATCTCGTTGCGGCCGTTGAGTGTCGCTTTCTTCTTCACGCGGCAAGGGCCTCCCCGCCCCGGAACGTTGCGCGCGGCGCCGCCGCCGTCCTCGAATGCGCGAGGTCCGCCATCGTCGCAGGCGCTGCGACGAACCATTCGCCCTGCGCCGCCAGCACGTCCAGGTAGCGCTCGACAGCGTCGACCTGCGCATACGCGGATTCGGCCACGTTCATCGTCGCCCGGAAGCGATCGGCGCCGGCGAAGCCGCGCGTATACCAGCCCAGATGCTTGCGCGCGATGCGCACGCCCATCGCCTCGCCGTAGAAGGCGTGATGATCGGCGAGATGCTCGAGGATCAGCATACGCGCCTCGGCGAGCGTCGGCGGCGCCAGCGGCGCGCCGGTGGCGAGAAAATGCGCGATCTCGCGGAAGATCCACGGCCGTCCCTGCGCCGCGCGGCCGATCATCAGGCCGTCGGCACCGGTCACGGCGAGCACGCGCCGGGCGTCGGCCGGGGAGGCGACGTCGCCGTTGGCGAGCACCGGGATCGACACCGTGCGCTTGACTGCGGCGATCGTCGAGTATTCGACGGCGCCGACGAACAGGCATGCGCGGGTGCGTCCATGCACGGCGAGCGCGGCGATGCCGGCATCCTCGGCGATGCGCGCGATCGTCAGCGCGTTGCGGTGCGCGGGATCGGGGCCGGTCCTTATCTTGAGCGTGACCGGCACCTCGACCGCGGCTACCACCGCGCGCAGGATGCGCGCGACGAGCGCCTCGTCGGCGAGGAGCGCCGAGCCGGCCGCGGCATTGCACACCTTCTTCGCGGGGCAGCCCATGTTGATGTCGATGATCTCGGCGCCGCGCGAGACGTTGTAGCGCGCCGCGTCGACCATCATGCCGGGATCGCCGCCGGCGATCTGCACGGCGATGGGCGCGACCTCTCCGTCATGGTCGGTGCGCCGCCGCGACTTGTCCGTGCCCCACAGCCGCGGATTGGACGCCACCATTTCCGACACCGCATACCCGGCGCCCAGCCTCTTGCAGAGCTGGCGAAACGGGCGATCAGTGACGCCGGCCATCGGCGCGACGGCTAGATTGTTCGGCAGGCTGTAGGGACCGATGCGCACGCGGGAGATGGGACGGTAAACGGCGAAGGGCTGCGAATTATACCGGCATTGCCGATGCGTCGATGGGCACGCCGATTGCGTGGGCGCGCACGCGTTCGCGTGCGGCGGCGACACGCTGGAGTGAGCGCAAACCCATGCGCGGCGCGCGCCATCGCGCCGTCGCGCGGCGCGGCGTCAGTGCGTGCCGAACAGCATCGCGCGCGTGAATGCGCGGCGCACCGGTGGAAGCATGTCGAGCAGCGCGAGACCGGCCCCGCGCGGCCACGCGAGGAGCGCTCGCTCGCTCGCGAATACCCGCGTCAGGCCGTGGGTGATGGCGATGCCCGCGGCGCGATCGGCGCGCCGCGCGCGCAGGTAGCGCTCGATCATCGCGCGCTCGCCGATCGCCGCGCGCGGGGTGTCGATGACGATGCGGGCGAGATCCGACGCGTCGCGCAGTCCCATGTTGAAACCCTGTCCCGCCACCGGATGCAGCGTCTGCGCCGCATTGCCGAGCGTGGCCACGTGCGGCAGCGCGGCCGGCTTCGCATATTCGAGCGCCAGCGGAAACGTGCGGCGCGGACCCACATGGATAATGCGGCCGATCCGCGTGCCGGCATGCGCGGCGAGCGCGGCGATGAACGCGCGGTCGTCGAGCGCCAGCGCCGCCTCGGCGCGCGCCGGCGACATCGTCCACACCAGTCCATAGCCTTCAGCTTTCGGCAGCAGCGCCACCGGCCCCTGCGCGGTGAAGCGCTCGAACGCAACGCCATCGGCCGGCGCATCGCGCACGACGTCGGCGATCAGCGCCACCTGTCCATAGGCCCGGCGAACGCGGGCGATGCCGTCGATGTTGTCGCCGCCACCGTCGGCAACGACGGCGAGCCGCGCCAAGAGGTCACCGCCGCCATCCGCGAGCTCGACGCTCGCCGCGATCGGCGTGGTGCGCACGCGTGCCACCGTTCGAGCCCACGTGACCGTGATGCCCGCGGCGCGCACCGCGGCGTCGAGCGTCTCCTGCAGGGCCACATAGGACACGACATAGCCGAGCGCGGGCAATCCGACGTCCGCCGCGGCAAGGCGCGTGCTGCCGAAGCCGCGCGCCTGCGACACGTCGATCGCGACGATCGGCGTCACCGCGCGTGCCCTCGCCGCGAGCGCCTGCCACACGCCCAGGCGCTCGAACACCAGGCGCGCGCCGTGCGACAGCGCGAGCGAGCGGTCGCCGCGCGGCGTGGCGCCCGCGGCGCGCGCATCGAGCACCGCGAGGTCGAGGCCGGCGCGCGCGAGTGCGCAGGCGAGCGTGGCGCCGACGGGGCCGGCGCCGACGATCGCCAGATCGTGCATCGTGAGGCCGGCGCCCGCGCCGCGCGCGCTCAGCGGCGGCAGGCGGCTTCGACGTCGGCGACGGACTTCGGCGTCGCCACGGTGAGATTGTCGTGGCCGTCGGCGGTGACGAGCACGTCGTCCTCGATGCGCACGCCGATGTTCCAGAAACGCTCGGGCACGTTGTCGGCGGGGCGGATGTAGGCGCCCGGCTCCACCGTCAGCACCATCCCCGGCGCGAGACGCATCGAGTGCCCCTTGCTCTGGTAGAGCCCGGCATCGTGCACGTCCATGCCGAGCCAGTGTCCGGCGCGGTGCATGTAGAACTGCTTGTACGCGCCCTTCTCGAGCACCTCGTCGAGCGTGCCCTTGCATAGCCCGAGGTCGATGAAGCCCTGCGCCAGCACGCGCTCCGCCACCTTGTGATACTCGTGGAATTCCGCGCCCGGCTTGACCGCGTCGAGGCAGGCGAGTTGCGACGCGAGCACGAGCTCGTAAACGTCGCGCTGAGGCCCGGTGAAATGGCCGTCGACGGGGAACGTGCGCGTGATGTCGGACGCGTAGCCCTGGTACTCGCAGCCGGCATCGATCAGCAGCAGATCGCCCGCCGCCATGCGCCGGTTGTTGTCGCGGTAATGCAGCACGCAGGCGTTCGGGCCGGAGGCGACGATCGACGAATAGGCCACGGCCTGCGCGCCCTGGCGCAGGAACTCGTGTGCAAGCTCGGCTTCCACCTGGTATTCGAACCAGCCGGGCCGCGCCGCCGCCATCGCCCGTCGATGCGCGTCGCCGGAGATCGCCGCGGCCTTGCGCATCAGCGCGATCTCGTGCGCGTCCTTGACGAGGCGCATCGAGTCGAGCGTGACCCGCACGTCGACCACCGCCTCCGGCGCGCTGACGCCCGTTCGCACGCGCTCGCGCACGGCATTGAGCGTGTCGGACACCTTGCGATCCCATTCGGCCTGCAAACCGAGCGGCGTGAACAGCGCGGGGCGATCGGCGGCGAGATCGGGCAGCACGCGATCGAGCTCGGCGATCGGATAGGCCTCGTCGAAGCCGAAGATCTCGCGCGCGGCGTCGGGACCGTAGCGGAAACCGTCCCAGATCTCGCGCTCGGCATTCTTCTCGCGGCAGAACAGCACGTGCTTGTCGCCGTCGCCTGCCGCGACCAGCGCGACCAGTGCCTCCGGCTCGGGGAATCCCGACAGGTAGTAGAAGTAGCTGTCGTGGCGGTACGGAAAGAGCGAATCGCGATTGCGCGCGACCTCGACCGCAGTGGGCACGAGAGCGAGTCCGCCGCCGGCGTGGTCGCGCATCGATTTGAGGAGCGCCGCACGGCGCTCGCGGTACACGTGATGGGCGTGGTTCATGGCGAAAATCCCCGGAGATCGTGCATTGTAGCGTGAGGGGGTTGCGCTACCATCGGCGGATGCCGCACGACGCCTCCCGCGCCCGCGACGCCGCACCGGTCGGTGCCGCATTGCGCGAAGCCAAGCGCGCACTGCGCGAATCGGTGCTCGCGCGGCGCGATGCGATCCCGCCTCCGGTGCGCCGCGCCGCGGCGAGGGCGATCGCCGCCAGCATCGCCGCGCTGCCGTCGTTCACCGCGGCGCGCCACGTGCTGATGACGTTGCCGTTCCGCAACGAATGGGATACGCGGCCGCTGTTCGCCGCGGCTTTCGCCGCCGGCAAGCAGGTCGCGCTGCCGCGCGTCGACACGCGCCTGCGGATGCTCGACCTGTTCGAGGTGAAGAACCTCGGCCGCGACGTCGCCACCGGCTTCCACGGCATCGACGAGCCGCTCGCGCATTGCGCGACGGTCGATCCGGCGACGATCGACTGGGTACTGGTCCCCGGCGTGGCATTCGACACCGCGTGCCGGCGGCTCGGGTACGGCGGCGGCTATTACGACCGCCTGCTGCCGCTGGTCGACGCCAATGCGCCGCGGATTGCCGGCGCCTTCGACGTGCAGATCGTCGAGCGCGTGCCGGCGGCTCCGCATGACCTCGCCGTCGACGCCGTCTTCACCGAATCCCGTTTATTCGCGAACGCGAAGTGAGCACCGAAGGGCCGCCCCGAGGTGCTCGCCCCCCTGAGGGGGGAGGCGCGCGAAGCGCGCTGCGGGGGGAGTGTGAACCACCCGAAGGGCCGCCCCGAGGTGCTCGCCCCCCTCAGAGGGGAGGCGCGCGAAGCGCGCTGCGGGGGGAGTCCACCAACCTCGCGCTGGCATCGCTGGTCGCCACGTCGGCGATCCAGGTCTACACGTCGTTCGCCGGCACCGCCGCCGCCGTGCTGGCGCCGGTGCTCGCCCGCGACCTCGGCATCACGCCGAAATGGATTGGCGTCTTCATCGGCCTCGTCTACGTAGGCGGCATGTTCGCCAGTGCCGGCTGCGGCACGTTCATCCGCCGCCATGGCGCGATCCGCGTGTCGCAGGCCGCCGTGCTGATCTGCGCCGCCGGCATCGCGGCCGTCGCATGGACGCCGCCGCACGGGGTTGCGCTCGCCGCCGTCGCCGCAGTGGTCATCGGCATCGGCTATGGCGCCATCACGCCGGCGTCGTCCCACGTGCTGGCGCAGACCACGCCGCCGCAGCGGATGAGCCTCGTGTTCTCCATCAAGCAGACCGGGGTGCCGGCGGGCGCGGCGCTGGGCGGCGCGGCGCTGCCAGGGCTTGCGCTGGCATTCGGCTGGCGGACGGCGCTGTTGGGGACAGCGGTCGCCGGCCTGATCGTCGCGCTTTGCGCGGAGCCGATTCGCGAAGCACTCGACGCCGACCGCCAGCCGGGGCTGCCCTTCAGCTTCGCCGCGGTCGCCGAACCGCTCGCGATCGTGCGCCGCACGCCCGCGCTGGCGCGCCTCGCGGCGCTCTCGTTCATGTACTCGGCAGTGCAGGTGTCGCTGACGAGCTTCATCGTCGTCTACCTGACGGAATCGCTGCACTGGACGCTGGTCGCGGCCGGCTTCGTGCTGACCTTGACCACGCTCGCCGGCGTGGTCGGGCGCATCGGCTGGGGCGCGCTCGCCGACCGCGGCGGCAATCCACGCCGCGTGCTGGCGCTGATCGGGGTGCTGGCCACGCTGGCGGCGGCGGCGTTCGTGTTCGCCACGCCGCAATGGCCGGCGGCACTGATCGGCGCGCTCGCGGCGATGTTCGGCGCCACCGCCATCGGCTGGAACGGCGTGCAGCTCGCCGAAGTGGCCCGGCGCGCGCCGCGCGGCAAGGCAGGCGCGGTCACCGGCGCGTCCGGCTTCGTCACCTTTTTCGGCGTGGTGGTCGGGCCGCCGGCGTTTGCCGCTCTCGCCGGGGGCGGCGGCGGTTACGGCGCTGCGTTCGCATTGCTCGCGGTCCTGGCGATGACCGGCGCCGCGCTGTCGCGGGGAAACTCTCCTTGATCGACCGACATCGCCTTTCGAGTGTTTGCAGACCCAATCGGCGATATGGGCGCATTTGATAATTTTGGAAATGATTTCCACATGGTGATAATATGGCCGCGCAAGGCGCTCGGCCACGGCCCGACGCGCCGCAGCAATACAACGACTCGGCGCCACCCTAGAATGGCGCGGTGAGAGTCGGAAGCGGCAACCGGAGGACGTGACGCGATGGATGCGATGAAGACGGACGGCGATCCGCGGGAAACCCGGGAATGGACGGAGGCGCTCGAAGGCGTGCTCGAGCACGAGGGTCCCGACCGTGCGCAGTTCCTGATCGAGGAGCTGATCGCGCTGGCCCACCGCGAGGGCGCGTACGTCCCGTTCTCGGCCAATACCGAGTACATCAACACGATCCCGGTCGAGCTGCAGCCGAAGATGCCCGGCGACCAGGCCATCGAGGAGCGCATCCGCAACGTCGGGCGCTGGAACGCGATGGCGATGGTGCTTCGCGCCAACAAGGATTCGAACGTCGGCGGCCACATCGCGAGCTACGCATCGGCGGCGACGCTCTACGACGTCGGCTTCAACCACTTCTGGCACGCGCCTTCGGACGCGCACGGCGGCGACCTCGTGTTCATCCAGGGCCACTCGGCGCCGGGGATCTACGGCCGCGCCTACATGCTGGGGCGCCTCACCGACGAGCAGATGGACAACTTCCGGCAGGAGGTGGGCGGCAAGGGCATCTCGTCGTACCCGCACCCCTGGCTGATGCCCGAATTCTGGCAGTTCCCCACGGTGTCGATGGGACTCGGGCCGCTGATGGCGATCTACCAGGCGCGCTTCATGAAATACCTGCAGGACCGCGGCATCGCCAATACCGAGGGCCGCAAGGTCTGGTGCTTCTGCGGCGACGGCGAAATGGACGAGCCCGAGTCGATGGGCGCGATCGGCATGGCCGCGCGCGAGAATCTCGACAACCTGATTTTCGTCGTCAACTGCAATCTGCAGCGGCTGGACGGCCCGGTGCGCGGCAACGGCAAGATCATCCAGGAGCTGGAGAGCGACTTCCGCGGCTCGGGCTGGAACGTCATCAAGGTGATCTGGGGCACGGGCTGGGACCAGCTCCTCGCGCGCGACAAGAACGGCCTGCTCAAGAAGCGGATGTTGGAGGCGGTCGACGGCGAGTACCAGACGTTCAAGTCGAAGGACGGCGCCTTCGTGCGCAAGTATTTCTTCGGCAAGTACCCGGAGCTTCTCGACATGGTCGCCGACTGGACCGACGACGAGATCTGGCACCTCAACCGCGGCGGCCTCGACCCGTTCAAGGTATACGCGGCGTACAGCGCGGCCTCGGCGCACAAGGGTCAGCCGACGGTGATCCTGGCGAAGACGATCAAGGGCTTCGGCATGGGCGAGTCGGGCGAGGCGCAGAACATCACGCACCAGCAGAAGAAGATGTCGATGGAGTCGCTCAAGCGGTTCCGCGACCGCTTCCGCATCACGGTCGACGACGCCGACGTCGACAAGCTGCCCTACGTGCGCTTCGCCGAGGGCTCGCCCGAGCTCGAATACATGCGTGGACGGCGGACGGCGCTTGGCGGCTACCTGCCGCAACGCCGGCGCAAGGTCGAACCGATGCCGGTGCCGCCGCTGGCGACGTTCGAGCGGTTCCTCAAGAGCACCGACGATCGCGAGATCTCGACGACGATGGCGTTCGTGCAGGTGCTGCAGACGCTGATCCGCGACAAGGCGCTCGGCAAATACGTGGTGCCCATCGTGCCCGACGAGTCGCGCACGTTCGGCATGGAAGGCATGTTCCGCCAGCTCGGCATCTGGAACCAGCTCGGGCAGCTCTACACGCCGGAAGACGCCGACCAGCTGATGTTCTACAAGGAGAGCAAGACCGGGCAGGTGCTGCAGGAAGGCATCAACGAGGCCGGCGCGATGTGCGACTGGATGGCGGCCGCGACGTCGTACTCGACGCACGGCGTGCAGATGATCCCGTTCTACATCTTCTATTCGATGTTCGGGTTCCAGCGCGTGGGCGACCTCGCCTGGGCGGCGGCCGACATGCGCTCGCGCGGATTCCTGCTCGGCGGCACCGCCGGTCGCACCACGCTCAACGGCGAGGGCCTGCAGCACGAGGACGGGCACTCGCACGTGCTGTCGGCGACGATCCCCAATTGCATCTCGTACGACCCCACGTTCGGCTACGAGGTGGCGGTGATCATCCAGGACGGCCTGCGGCGGATGATCGCCGAGCAGGAGGACGTCTACTACTACCTGACGCTGATGAACGAGAATTACCGCCAGCCGGCGATGCCCGAGGGCGCCGCGGCCGACATCCTCAAGGGCATGTACCGCTTCGCCGCGGCGGCGGCTCCGGCAAAAGGCGCGCCGCGCGTGCAGCTCATGGGCAGCGGCACGATCTTCCGCGAAGTCATGGCCGCCGCCGAGCTCCTCAAGTCGCAATGGGGCGTGGACGCCGACCTGTGGAGCTGCCCGAGCTTCACCGAACTCGCGCGCGACGGCCGCGCGGTCGAGCGCCACAACATGCTCAATCCGACCGCGAAGCCGAAGGTCCCGCATGTCACGCGCTGCCTGGCCGACACGCAGGGGCCGGTGATCGCCGCGACCGACTACATCCGCGCATTCGCCGAGCAGGTGCGCGGGTACGTGCCGCGCCGCTACGTCGTGCTCGGCACCGACGGCTTCGGTCGCTCGGACACGCGCGAGGAGCTGCGCCGCTTCTTCGAGGTCGACCGTCACTACGTGACCGTCGCCGCGCTCAAGGCGCTGGCCGACGACGGCGTGCTGCCGGCGAAGACGGTCGCCGAGGCGATGAAGCAATACGCGATCGATCCCGCGAAGCCCGCGCCCTGGACGGTATAGACCGCACGACTCCTCGAGAAAGACGCGCATGCTGGAAGTCAAGGTTCCCGACATCGGCGATTTCAAGGACGTGCCGGTGATCGAAGTGCTGGTCAAGCCCGGCGACGCGGTCAGCGCCGAGCA
>DATBOK010000160.1:0-6517 GCA_036553845.1 Casimicrobiaceae bacterium | reverse complement strand
CCGCGGTCTCGGCCGCAAGGGTCACGATCACCGAGCCTTCGCTCACCTTGTCACCGACCTTGACGCGAAGCTCGCGCACGTCGCCGGAAAACGGCGCCGGCACGTCCATCGTCGCCTTGTCCGACTCGAGCGTCACCAGCGAATCCTCGGCCTTGACCGTGTCGCCCGGCTTGACCAGGACCTCGATCACCGGCACGTCCTTGAAGTCGCCGATGTCCGGGACCTTGACTTCGATTGTGCTCATCTGCGACCTCAAAGGCTTAACAGCGCAACGACCGGCTCAACGCAAGCTCAGACGGTCCACGGCGCCGGCTTCGCCGCGTCGACGCCGTACTTCCCGATCGCTTCGGCCACCCTGGCGGCCGGCACGGTGCCCTCGTCGGCGAGGGCTTTCAGCGCGGCCACGGTGATGTAATGGCGATCGACCTCGAAAAAGCGCCGCAGCTTCTCGCGCGTGTCGGAACGGCCGAAACCGTCGGTGCCCAGGACGACGTACCGGCGCGGGACGAATTCCCGGATCTGCTCGGCGAAGGCGCGCACGTAGTCGGTCGCGGCGATGACCGGCCCCTGCGCATCGGCGAGCCGCGCGGTCACGTGCGGGATGCGCGGCGTGTCGGTCGGGTGCAGCATGTTCCAGCGTGACGCGGCATGGCCGTCGCGGGCGAGCTCGGTAAACGACGGACAGCCCCACAGGTCGGCGTCGACGCCCCAGTCCGCCTTGAGCAATTCTGCGGCGGCAATGGCCTCGCGCAGGATCACGCCGGAGCCGAGGAGCTGGACGCGCGGCGCGCCGGCCTTCGCCTTGGTCCTGCCGGCTCCGGCCTTGAACAAGTACATGCCTTTGAGGATGTCCGGCGCCACGCCTTCCGGCATCGCCGGCTGCGCGTAGTTCTCGTTCATCACCGTCAGGTAATAGTAGACGTCTTCCTGCTCGGCATACATCCGCCGCAGCCCATCCTGGACGATGACGGCGAGCTCGTAGCCGAAGGTCGGATCGTAGGCGATGCAATTCGGGATCGTCGCCGCGTAGACGTGCGACTGGCCGTCCTCATGCTGCAGGCCTTCGCCGTTCAGCGTGGTCCGCCCGGCGGTCCCGCCGAGGAGGAAGCCGCGGCAACGCATGTCGCCGGCCGCCCACGCCAGGTCGCCGACGCGCTGGAAGCCGAACATCGAATAGAAGATGTAGAACGGGATCATCGGCACGCCGTGCGTCGAATAGCTGCTTGCCGCCGCCATCCAGTCGCACATCGCCCCCGGCTCGTTGATGCCTTCCTGCAGGACCTGTCCTTCCTTGGACTCCTTGTAGAACATCAGCTGGTCCTTGTCCTCCGGCGTGTAGAGCTGGCCGAGCTGATTCCATATGCCGAGCTGGCGGAACATGCCCTCCATCCCGAACGTCCGCGACTCGTCGGGGACGATCGGCACGATGTGCTTGCCGATGCTCTTGTCGCGCAGCAGCGTCTGCAGGATCTGCACGAACGCCATCGTCGTCGAGATCTCGCGCTCCTCGGTGCTTTTCAGGAATCGATCGAGCACCGGGAGCCCGGGCACCGCCAGCGAGGCGGCCTTCCGGCGACGCGCCGGCAGATAGCCACCGAGCTCCATGCGCCGGGCCTTCATGTACTCCGCTTCCGCCGAGCCCGGCGGAAAGTTGATCAACGGCACTTCCTCGAGCTTGTCGTCGGGCACGGGAATCTGGAAGCGGTCGCGAAAACGCCGGATCGAATCGCCCGACATCTTCTTCTGCTGATGCGTGATGTTCTGCGCCTCGCCCGACTCGCCCATCCCGTATCCCTTGATCGTCTTGGCGAGGATGACCGTGGGCTGGCCCTTGTGGTTGACCGCGGTCTCGTAGGCGGCGTAGACCTTGTGCGGGTCGTGGCCGCCGCGGTTCAGGTTCCAGATGTCCTCGTCCGAGAAGTCGGCGACCAGCGCCTTGAGCTCGGGCGTGTTGAAGAAATATTCGCGCACGTAGGCGCCGTCCTTGGATTTGAACGTCTGGTATTCGCCGTCGACGCATTCCATCATCCGGCGCATCAGGATCCCCTGCTTGTCGCGCGCGAGCAGCGCGTCCCAGCGCGAGCCCCAGATGACCTTGATCACGTTCCAGCCGGCGCCGCGGAATTCGGCCTCGAGCTCCTGAATGATCTTGCCGTTGCCGCGCACCGGGCCATCGAGCCGCTGCAGGTTGCAATTGATGACGAAGATCAGGTTGTCGAGCGTCTCGCGCGCAGCCATGCCGATCGCGCCCATCGATTCGGGCTCGTCCATTTCGCCGTCGCCGCAAAAGCACCATACCTTGCGGCCGTCGGTCTTCGCCAGGCCGCGGTCCTGCAGATATTTCATGAAGCGCGCCTGGTAGATCGCCATCAGCGGTCCGAGGCCCATCGACACCGTCGGGAACTGCCAGAAGTCCGGCATCAGCCAGGGATGCGGGTACGAGGAAATGCCCTTGCCGTCGACTTCCTGGCGGAAGTTGTCCATCTGCTCGCCGGTGAAGCGGCCGAGCATGTAGGCCCGGGCGTAGATACCGGGCGATGAATGGCCCTGCACGAACACCAGGTCGCCGCCGTGCTCGGGCGATGGCGCGTGCCAGAAGTGATTGAAGCCGGTGTCGTAGAGCGTGGCCGCCGACGCAAAGCTTGCGATGTGGCCGCCGACGTTGGTGTGCTTGTTCGCGCGCACGACCATCGCCATCGCGTTCCAGCGCACGTACGAGCGGATGCGATGCTCGATCGCCTGGTCGCCGGGAATGCGGACCTGCTTGTCGACCGGAATCGTGTTGATGTACGCGGTATTGGCCGAAAAAGGCATGTGCGCGCCGGATCGCCGCGATTTGGCGATCACCTGCTCGATCAGGAAATGCGCGCGATCCGGGCCTTCGTGCTCGATCACCCCGTCGATCGCATCAAGCCATTCGCGCGTTTCCTGCGGGTCGAGATCGGGTTTGATGTCCATGGGGCGCTCCTTCGAACGACGCATCGCTTCTGCGACCGGGGATTTTCGATTGTAGGCGCGGCAGCATGGCGTCGGATCGCTGCGACGCCACATCGGTCGCGGTCAGGGCCTTAACCGAGGATACCACATCGTGGAAGTCATTTCCAAAACTACTTATACCGGCCGCGGCTCAAGCTGTAGACCACGCCTAGCGCGCGATGTGCAAGCTGCGGCTTTCCAGTACGAGCGCCTGCACCGCCACATCGTGCAGCGCTGCCGGAACGCTGTCGACCAGTTGCAGCTCGAATGCGCCCGCAAGGCGCACGGCGTGCGGGCGCAGCGAGGGCAGCAGCCGGTCGTAATAGCCGCCGCCGTAACCGAGTCGGCGCCCGGCGGCGTCGAAGGCCACGCCGGGCACCAGCACCCAATCGATCGCGGACGCCGCGATCGCCGCGCAGTGCGGCCGCGGCTCGGGTATGCCGCGGTAACCCGGGAGCACGTCGCGACCGGGGTCGGTCAGGCGGCACAACTCAAGCGTCCGCGCCGCGGTGTTGACGCGCGGCAGCGCAACGGTCTTGCCAAGGTCGAGCGCCGTCAGCAGCAGCGGGAGCGAGTCCCACTCGCTGCCGAAAGGCAGCGTCAGCAGAACCGTCCCCGCCGCGGCAAAATCGGCGCGCGCGGCGATCGCTTTACCGATTCCGGCGCTCGCCCGAACGCGCGCCTCGGACGGCATGCGATCGCGCGCGGCAAGCACGCGCTCGCGCAGCGCGCGCTTGGCCTCGCGCAGCGCATTTGCCGTCAGCGGCGAATCAGCGGAGGGAGACTGCGCCACGAACCGCATGTTACCGCAAGCTCGGCGCCGCGCCCCACCGCGCCTATAATGGCGCCTTCACCCGCGCGCTGCAACGCCAACGATGAATCACGCTCACCAGCATCACCGCGCGCGCCGCGCGCGCCTGATCGCAGAGATGCGCCGCCACAGCGGCGGCGGCATCGCCGCGATCCCGACGGCGCCCGAAGCCATCCGCAACGCCGACACGCACTATCCGTACCGTCCGGACAGCCACTTCTATTACCTGTCGGGATTTCCCGAAGCGGAGGCGGTCGTCGTGCTGCTCGCGGGACCCGAAGAGGGCGATTCCAGGCAAGTCCTGTTCTGCCGCGACAAGAATCCCGAGCGCGAGATCTGGGACGGCTTTCGCTATGGCCCCGACGCCGCACGCGAGATCTTCGGCTTCGACGAGGCCCGCTCGATCGGCGAGCTCCAGCCCCGGCTCGCCGAATGGAGCGGCGACCGGCCCGCCGTGTTCACGCCGATCGGCGCGCATCCGGCGTGGGACGAGTTGGTGACGTCGACGCTGAACGAAGTGCGCAACCGCGTCCGCACCGGCGTGGCCGCGCCGGAGGTCGTCATCGACGTGCGCGCGCCGCTTTCCACCATGCGCCTCACCAAGGACGAACACGAGCTCAAGCTCATTCGCCGCGCCGCGGAGATTTCTTGCGGCGGGCACCGCCGCGCGATGGCGCGCACGCGGCCGGACTGGTACGAATACCAGGTCGAGGCGGAACTGATGCACGAGTTCCTGCGCTCGGGCGCGCAGGCGGTGGCCTATCCGTCGATCGTCGCTTCCGGGCCGAATGCCTGCGTGCTGCACTATCGCGACAACAATCGGCAGATGCAACCGGGCGATCTGCTGCTGATCGATGCCGGCTGCGAGTACGAGGGCTACGCCTCCGACGTCACCCGGACATTCCCGGTCGGCGGGACGTTCAGCGGTCCGCAAAAGGACGTCTACGAGCTGGTCCTGGCCGCGCAGCTCGCGTGCATAGACGCGGTGGCGCCCGGCCGGCCGTTCCACGCCTATCACGAGGTCGCCGAGCGCGTGCTGGCGCAGGGCTTGATCGATTTGAAGCTGTGCGAGGGCTCGCTCGACGCGGTGCTGGAATCGGGGGCGTACAAGCAGTTCTACATGCATCGCGCCGGCCACTGGCTTGGGCTCGACGTGCACGACGTCGGCCTGTATCGCGTCAACGGCGCGTCGCGCCCGCTCGAGCCGGGGATGCTGCTTACCGTCGAGCCGGGATGCTATATCCGGCCGGACGACAAGGTGCCCGAGGCATTCTGGGACATCGGCGTGCGCATCGAGGACGACGTGCTGGTGACCGCGTCGGGCAACGAAAACCTGACGGCGGCGGCGCCGAAGACGGTCGCCGACATCGAAGCCGTGATGCGACGCTGACAGCCGCCGCTCTTCGCGGGGTCGTCAACGCAGAAGCTGCCGTCAAGTCGCCCAAGCCATGTTGAACGACGTCGTCATCGTCGGCGCCGGCCCGGTCGGCGCGACGCTGGCGCTCGCGCTGGCCGGCGGGGACCTCGACGTGGTCGCGCTGGACGCCCGTGCGCGCGATACGCCGGCGCGCGGCGACCGATCACTCGCGCTGTCGCACGGTGCACGACTGATTTTCGAGCGCCTCGGTGTGTGGAGCGAAGTGGCGGCTGTGCCGGGCGCGGTGACTGCGATCGCCGCGGTCGATGTCTCGCAGCGCGGCGGCTTCGGCGCGGCGCGCCTCGACGCGCGCGAGCAGGGCGTGCCGGCGCTCGGCTACGTGGTCAGTTATCGCGCGCTGCAGGCGACGCTCGATGCGGGGCTCGCGCGCGCAGGGTTGTCGACCGAACACGGCGTCAACGTGACCAAGGTCGACGCGACCCCGGCGTATGCGCGCATCCGCGGCGAGCGCGACGGGGCGGTGCGGGAGTGGACCGCGCGCGTCGCCGCCATCGCCGACGGCGGCGGCGATCTCGTTCCCGGCAACGCGCGCCATCGCCACGACTACGGGCAGGTCGCGCTGGTGGCAAAGCTGTGGCTGGCCGAACCGCATCGCGGCATCGCTTACGAGCGCTTCACGCCCGAGGGGCCGATGGCGCTGCTGCCGGAAGGCGATCACTACGGCCTGGTATGGACGACGACGCCGCAGCAGGGCGAAGCGCTGGCCGCGATGCCGGAGGACGAGTTCCTCGCCGCGCTGACGGCGCGCTTCGGCGCGCGCGTCGGCGGGTTTCTGAGGAGCGATGACCGCCGCACGTTTCCGCTGACGCTCGAATTCGCCCGCGGTGTCACAGGGGCGCGCACGGTGCTGCTGGGCAACGCCGCGCAGGCCCTGCATCCCGTCGCCGGCCAGGGTTTCAACCTGGGCGTTCGCGATGCGTACGAGCTGGCGCAGGCGTTGCTTGCGATGCCGCGCGATCAGATCGGCACCGGCGGCCGCCTCGCCGAATACGCGCGCCGGCGACTTGCCGATCGCTGGGCCGGAATCGCATTCACGCACGGCTTGCTCGGCATGTTCGGCAGCGACGCCGCGCTGCTGCGCTGGCCGCGCGGGTTGGCGCTCACTCTGGTCGATGCGGTGCCGCCACTGAAGCGAATCTTCGCGCACGCCATGCTCTACGGTTTGCACTGAGCGGAAAATCATCGCGGCCGATGTCAAGCAAGAATGATTCCCGCACGTCGAACGGCGCGACGTGTCGCAACGGCTTGTGGGGTGCGTTGCGGTGTCGGTCGATTTGCGGTGACGATCGCGG
>DATBOK010000137.1:0-41330 GCA_036553845.1 Casimicrobiaceae bacterium | reverse complement strand
CGATCGCCGCGGCGCGCGCATAGCCCGGGTCCAGCGCGCCGAATTCGGCGTGCGCGAACGTCACGAGGCGGTCGGACTGGCAGTAACGGCTCGCGGCAAGGTAGGGTAGGACGTCAGCGGGAATGTCGCGAATCGCGTTCGACGGAATCGACTGCGGTTCGGCGAAATGATGGCGGATGTCGACGGTGGCCGCGTAGGCAACGTGCAGCGAATCGGCCTCGGTGCGCAGCCTCAGCAGGCGATTGCCGGTGTGCGGGTCTGCGCTCCACTGGGTTGCCGTGGGCCGGTCGACGTCGAGGCGCTCGGCGACGACGCGTTGCGCCGGCGTGGTTGCGGCGGCGATGACGAACATGAAATCCGCGGGGCCCGCGAGTTCGTATTCGAGGTTGATCGTGTATTCGAGGCGGACCATGGGGAACGCGGCAAGCGACGCAGGTCGCGACCGCCATCAATGATCGCGCGGCGCGGGCCGGGCCGGTATCGGTGCCCTCCGCGCGCCGTTGTCGGACGATGCCG
This sequence comes from Casimicrobiaceae bacterium, assembly GCA_036553845.1. Classification (GTDB taxonomy): domain Bacteria; phylum Pseudomonadota; class Gammaproteobacteria; order Burkholderiales; family Casimicrobiaceae; genus VBCG01. Next base: position 40,814 of record DATBOK010000137.1, on the reverse strand, counting down.
ACACGGGGCATGCCGGCACGAGCCGCGGCGCGAGGCGAATCGTGTGCCGATCCGGCACACGTCGCTGCGCGCCGCGCGCGTGGTCTAATGCCGCCATGATTCCGGTCCGTGCACGGAGCGCAGCGCTGGCGTTGCTGGCGATGTTCGCCATCATGGCCAGTGCCGCGGCGCCGGCGCCCGAAGCGGACTCCGGCCGTGTCGAACGCGCGCCGGTGCGAGCGCGACACTGGATGGTGGCCGCGGCCAATCCGCTGGCCGTCGACGCCGGCTACGCGATGCTCGCGCAGGGCGGCAACGCGGTCGATGCCGCCATCGCCGTGCAGCTGGTGCTTGGCCTGGTCGAGCCGCAGTCCTCGGGACTCGGTGGCGGCGCGTTCATGATGGTGCACGATGCGCGGCGCGCACGCCTCGTCGCCTACGACGGTCGCGAGACGGCGCCCGCCGCGGCGCGGCCCGACCGCTTCCTCGATGCAGGCGGCAAGCCGCTCGCGTTCCACGCCGCGGTGGTCGGCGGACGCTCGGTCGGCGTGCCGGGCGTGCCGCGCCTGCTCGAGCTCGCGCATCGCGCGCATGGCCGCCTGCCATGGGCAACGCTCTTCGCGCCGGCGATCGCGCTCGCCGAAAACGGCTTCGCGGTATCGCCGCGGCTGCACCGCCTCATCGCCTCCGAGCGCTATTTCGTGCAGCCGCGCGTGCGCGCCTATTTCCTCGACGCCAATGGCGCGCCGCTCGAAGTCGGCGAGCGCCTGCGCAATCCCGCGTACGCGGCGACGCTGCGCATGCTCGCCATGCAGGGCGCAGCGGCGTTCTACCGCGGCGCGATCGCCGACGACATCGTCGACACGGTGCGCGACTATGCCCCCAATCCGGGGGACCTCACGCTGGCCGACCTCGCGGACTATCGTGCAATCGCGCGCGAACCCGTGTGCGGCCGCTATCGCCGGCTGCGGATCTGCGGGATGCCGCCGCCATCGTCCGGCGGCATCGGCGTGCTGCAGACGCTCACGATGCTCGAGCGTTTCGACATCGCGGCGATGGGCGCCGGCTCGCTGTGGAGCGTGCACTTCATCGGCGAAGCCGAGCGCCTCGCGTACGCCGATCGCCAGCGCTACATCGGCGACCCGGCCTTCGTGAATGTTCCCGCGGGCCTCCTCGATCCCGCGTATCTCGCGGCGCGCGCGCGCTACCTGCGCAGCGACCGCGTGTTCGGGCGTGCACTGTCCGGCAATCCGCCGCGCACCCGCTCGGCCGGCCGTGCCGTCGATTACGCCGACGGCGACGCGCCCGAATACCCGTCGACGTCGCAGATCGTCGTCGTCGATGCGATGGGCAACGCGGTGTCGATGACGACGACGATCGAGGACCAGTTCGGCAGCCGCCTGATGACGCGCGGCGGTTTCCTGCTCAACAACGAGCTCACCGATTTTTCGTTCGAGCCCGCCGCGGCGGATGGCCGGCCCGTCGCCAACCGGGTCGAGCCGCGCAAGCGGCCGCGCTCGACGATGGCGCCGACGATCGTCTACGATGCGACGGGACGCGTGGCGATGCTGACCGGCTCTCCGGGCGGCAGCGCGATCGTCGGCTACGTGGTGAAGACGCTGGTGGCGATGATCGACTGGGGACTCGATCCGCAGGCCGCGGCCGCGTTCGGCAACTTCGGCAGCCGCAACGGTCCGACCGAGCTCGAGGCGGACACGCCGGTGGCGGCGCTCGCGCCGAAACTTCGCGCGATGGGTTACGAAGTGCGCGTGGGGGTGGCGACGAGCGGTGTGCAGGCGATCGCGCGCACGCGCGACGGTTGGATCGGCGGCGCCGATCCGCGACGGGAAGGAGTGGTGGGAGGACGATGACCTTGCACCGCGCACTGTGGGAATGGACGGGATGCGCCGTGGTCGCAGTCGCGCCGTGGACGATCGCGGTCGCGGACGATATCGACACGTCGCTGCCGCCGCCGCCTATGTCGGCGCCGCGCGCGCCGCCAGCGGCCGCGGGACCGGCGCCGACGCCCGAAGCGGGTCTCGCCACGACGACACGCGTGCCCTACGCGCCGGAGGCGCTGCTGCCGGCGGAGTCGCCGTCGCGCAGCACCGCCGTCGACCGCGCGAATGCGACGCGCCTGTCGGCGCGGCGCGACGACTTCCCCACGTTCTCGCTGTTCGTGCAGGGCGAGCGCGGCGAGCGTCCCGCGCAGCCGATGACACTCGAACGGCGCTTCTCCGCGGCGCTCGGCACGCCGCAACCGTCGCTCGCCGCGCGACTCGCGGGCAACGCACTCGACACGCAGCCATGCTCGGCATTGTCGTCGCCCGGCACGCCCTTCGGCGCGGCGTACAACCCGTATGGCTTTTGCCCGTAGAATCGCGGCGTGCACGATGACGCGCTCGCGCGGAAAGCCGGCGGCGCTGCAACGCGTCGAGCGCACGCCGGCTGGCGCGTGGCGCGGATGACGCGCGCCTCGCCACGGGCCGGTCGCCGATGACCGCGCAGATCTTCGCGGCCACGGTGCTGCTGCTCCTCGTCATCGACCCGTTCGGCAACGTGCCGCTCGTGGTGTCGACGCTGGCGCGCGTGGCGCCGCCGCGCCGGCGGCGGATCATCGTCCGCGAGTGCCTCGCCGCCTACGTGATCCTGCTCGCCTTCATGTTCGGCGGCCGCGCCTTTCTCGAGCTGCTGCACCTGTCCGACGAATCGCTGACGATTGCCGGCGGCGTCATCCTCTTCCTGATCGCGCTGCGCATGGTGTTTCCTCGCGCGGACGGCGTGTTCGGCGCGCCGGACGGCGGCGCCGGCGAGCCCCTGCTGGTGCCGCTCGCGGTGCCGATGATCGCCGGGCCGTCGGCGCTCGCCACGGTGATGCTGCTGGCCACGCGCGACCCGTCGCATCTCGCCGAGGCGGCGATCGCGCTGACGCTGGCGATGGCGTTGACGACGCTGGTGCTGGCGGGTGCCTACCTTCTGCAGGAACTTCTGGGAGAGCGCGCGATGATCGCGCTCGAGCGCCTGATGGGCCTCGTGCTCACCGCGCTGGCGGTGGAGATGCTGCTGACCGGCGTGCGCTCGTTCGTGGCGCAGCTCGCGCACTGACGTGAACACCGGAATGGACGACGCGCCGCTGGTCGAGGTCGCGGTGTGGGATCGCGCGGTGCGCGTCGTGCATTGGCGGCTGGTCGCGCTGCTCGTCGTGCTGCTCGCCACCGGACTTGCCGGCAACGACTGGCTCGTCTGGCACATGCGTGCCGGCTATTCGATGCTGACGCTGGTGCTGTTCCGCGGCTTCTGGGGATTCTGCGGCAGCCGCAATGCGCGCTTTCGCACGTTCCTGCGCGGACCGCGCGCCGCAGGGCGCTACGCACGGTCGCTGGCGCGCCGCACGCGGGAAATGCACGCCACGCACAACCCGCTCGGGGCGTGGATGGTCGTGGCACTGCTGGTCGCGCTTCTCGCGCAGTGCGCGCTCGGCCTCTTCGCCAACGACGACGTCCTGTACGAAGGGCCGCTCGCCAGGCACATCACCAAGGAGCTGTCGGACACGCTGTCGCATCTGCACCGGCGCGGCTGGTGGGTAATCGTTGCGCTTGCCTGCGTGCACATCGGCGCGGTCGCCGCGTATTACGTGCTGTGGCGTGACGACCTGCTGCGGCCGATGTTCAGCGGCCACAAGCGCCTGCCGGCGGCGCAGGCCGATGCCTCGCTCGCCTCGTCGTCGTCGGCATTTGCGCTGGGCGTGCTGGCGCTATGCGCGCTGGCGGTGTGGTGGCTGGTGATCGCGTTCTAGCGCGGCGCCCGCGGAATGGCGGCCTCGGGTGCCGGGCTGCGCGCGATGTCCGCGGGCGCCTCGGCAACGATCCGTGCGTAGACGATCATTCCTCGCGGAAATCGTCGTGGCATGCGTTGCAGACCTTGCCCACGGCGCCCACGGCGGGCTTGAGCTGCGCGAGGTCGCCGGTCTTCGCCGCGGCAACGAGTTTCGGGGTCTGCGCCAGAAGCGCATCCTGGTGCTCCTTGAACTTGGCGGGCTCGGTCCAGAGTTCCGGCTTCGCTTTGGTCGGGGCGCCCTTATCGCTGCCCGGCACGAAACCATCCCAGGGCATCTGCACGAGCTCGTCGAGGAACGTCGCGCTGCGCAGCGCGATGTCCTTGTCATAGGGCCGGCTGCCCTTCGCCATTGCACCGAGGATGCCGAGGTGCCAGTTGATCGCAGTCATCACGCCCTGCCGGTACTTGATCGCGCGATCGGGCCGGACGTCCTGCGCCATCGCGCCTGCCGCCGCCGTGCCGACGAGCAGGCAGCCCGCCATCCATCGCCATCCAGAACGCATCATCGCCTGCGCAAAAAGACACCGGAAAACGGGCGGCCTTGCACCGTGGCCGCCACCCCGCGCTTTCTATCTCAAATCATGCCGCGCAGGAATGCCACAGCGGCGGCGTCCGATTATTCCATCGGCCGCGCGGTCACGCCGCCCGGATCGCATCGCCTTCGCGCCGCAGCGCACCGCTGCGCTCGAGGCTCGTCACCAGCATCTCCGCCAGGTCCGCAGAGGAAAGGTTCAGAAGCGCGGCGTTGAGATCACGATAGATGCCCACGGCATCCACGTAGGCCGGCAGCGACGCCACCGGCATCCACCTGACGTCGAGGAGGTGGAACGCAAGGATCACCTTGAGCGCATGGCGCGCAGCGTGGACGTCGTCGGCCTCGAAGGCGGCGAGGCGCGCGTACGCGCGCTCGAGCGCAGGCGCGACGTCGCTGAACGGACCGCCGTGCCCGGGGATCACGATCCGCGCGTCGAGACTGGCAATGAGATCGAGCGTGGCGCGCGTCGCTGGCAGCGCGGCGGGATCGAGCGCGCGCGGCATGACGAAGCCGAAGCCCGTCTGCCACAGCGCGTCGCCGGAAATCAGGATGCGATGTTCGGGATTGAAGAACACGAGCGCGCCCATGTCGTGGCCGGGTGCGGCCAATGCCTGCCATTCGAGGTCGCCCCACACCGGGCGCGCGCCGGCGGCGATGGGCTGGTCGACGCCGAAGCGCTCGACGCGCTGGTCCGCATAGTCGTAGAGCAGCGCCCGGTGATCCCAGCGCGCCACCGCGCCGGCCTCGTTCGCGGGAAATGCGATCGGGCAGCGGTAGCGGCGCACCAGCGCGGCGTTGGCGCCGACGTGGTCGCTGTGGCCATGCGTGTTGACGACCAGCGCCAGCGGCGCATCACCGATGCCGTCGGCAGAGGCCACGAGCGCGAGCGTCAACGGCGCGTGGCTCGCGTAACCCGTGTCGACCAGCACAGGCCCGTCGCGGCCGGTGAGCAGCACGTTGTTCGCGGATAGCCAGTCGCGCACGAACACGCGAACCTGCGGCGGCAGCCGCGGCGTATCGGGCCTCATGCCGTCAGCGACCCTCGCGGCGCAACGCGCGGTCGCCCGCACGCCGGGGGCGGCGCGAGCAAGCGCTCATCGCAGCTTGCGCAACAGCGCGTCGACCAGGGCGATGCGGTCGGCGAGCGTAGGCGCTGCGCGGTCGATGCGCAGGCGATCGGGTCCGGCGAAGCGCATGCCGCCATCGCGCTGCATCAGCAGGATCAGCGCGCCGGGGTCGAACGGGGGCTGCTTGACGAACTGCACGGTGCTGCGCTCGGGCCCGGCGTCGATTTTCGTCACGCCGAGCGACTTGGCGACGAGCCGCAACCGGTGCACGGCGACGAGCGCGAGGGCCTGCTCGGGCATCTCGCCGAAGCGATCGACCAATTCCTCCTGCAACGCGTCGATCTCGTCGCCGGTCTCGGCGCTGGCGAAGCGCTTGTAGATGACGAGGCGCTCGTGCACGTCGTTGCAATAGCTCGCCGGCAGCAGCGCCGGAACGTGAAGGTTGATCTCCGTCGTGACGCCGAGCGGTTCGGTCAGGTTGGGCTCGCGCCCGGCCTTGAGTGCCGACACCGCGGCACGCAGCATGTCGTTGTAGAGCTGGAAGCCCACTTCCGCCATCTCGCCCGACTGCGATTCGCCCAGCACCTCGCCGGCACCGCGGATCTCGAGGTCGTGCATCGCGAGATAGAAGCCCGAGCCCAGGTCCTCCATCATCTGGATCGCTTCCAGCCTCTTGGCCGCCTGCGCCGACAGCGCGTCGGGCGGCGGCGTCAGGAGGTACGCGTACGCCTGGTGGTGCGAGCGGCCGACGCGGCCGCGCAACTGGTGCAGCTGTGCCAGGCCGAAGCGATCGGCGCGCTCGATGATGATGGTGTTGGCGGTCGGCACGTCGATGCCGGTCTCGATGATCGTCGAGCAGACCAGGAGGTTGACGCGTTGCGCGTAGAAATCGCGCATCACGTGCTCGAGGTCGCGCTCGGGCATCTGTCCGTGCGCGATGGCGATGCGCGCTTCCGGCAGGAGCTTTCCAAGGCGCTCGGCCGTGGAGCGGATCGTGTCGATGTCGTTGTGCAGGTAGTAGATCTGGCCCCCGCGCTTCAGCTCGCGCAGGCACGCTTCGCGCACCACCCCCGACGACTGCGGCGCGACGAACGTCTTGATGGAAAGGCGCTTCTGCGGCGCGGTTGCGATCACCGAGAAGTCGCGGATGCCTTCCAGCGACATCGCCAGCGTGCGCGGTATGGGCGTGGCGGTGAGCGTCAGCACGTCGACTTCGGCGCGCAGGCGCTTCAGCTGCTCCTTGTGACGCACGCCGAAACGGTGCTCCTCGTCGACCACCACGAGACCGAGGTTCTTGAACTTCACGTCCGGCTGCAGCAGCTTGTGCGTGCCGATGACGAGGTCGACCGATCCGTCGGCCAGCCCGGCGAGCACCGCCTTCGCTTCCTTGCCGGTGCGAAAACGCGACAGCTCGGCGATCTTCACCGGCCAGTCGGCGAAGCGCTCGCTGAAAAGCTTGAAGTGCTGCTCGGCGAGCAGCGTGGTCGGCACCAGCAACGCCACTTGCGCGCCGTCGGCCAGCGCGACGAACGCCGCGCGCAGCGCGACTTCGGTCTTGCCGAAGCCGACGTCGCCGCACACCAGCCGGTCCATCGGCGACGCCGACGTCAGGTCGTTGATCACCGCCTCGATCGCCGCCTGCTGGTCCGGAGTCTCCTCGAACGCGAAGCCGTCGGCGAAGGCCTCGTAGTCGTGCAGCGCGAACTTGAACGCGTGCCCCAGTCGCGCCTCGCGCTGGGCGTAGATGTTGAGGAGCTCGGCGGCCGTGTCGTGCGCCGCCTGCGCGGCGCGCCGCTTCGCCTTTTCCCATTCGCGGCTGCCGAGCTCGTGCAGCGGTGCCGACTCGCCGGGCGCGCCGGCGTAGCGCGAGATGAGATGCAGGCTCGACACCGGCACGTACAGCTTGGCGTCGTTGGCGTAGATCAGCTCGAGGTACTCGTTGTCACCGTCGCCGAGGTCGAGCGTGGTCAGGCCGAGGTAGCGGCCGATGCCGTGCTGCTCGTGCACCACCGGATCGCCGATGCGCACCTCGGAAAGGTCGCGCACCATCGCGTCGACATTGGAGCGGCGCGCCGCATCGCGCCGCGCGCGGCGCGTGATGCCGGCGTACAGCTCCGCCTCGGTGACGAAGGCGAGGCCCGCGGCTGGCCACGCGAAACCCGCGTGCAGCGGCGCGGCGAGCAGGGCGACGCGCGCATCGCGCCGGGCGACGAATTCGGCGAAGCCGTCGACTATCGTCGGCCGCAGCCCGTATTCCGCGAAGAACTGTTGCATCGTCTCGCGGCGCCCGGGGCTGTCGGCGCAGATGGCGATGCGCTCGGCGCTGGCGTCGATGTACCGCTTGAGTGCGGCGAGGGGATCGGCGGCACGGCGGTCGACGGTGAGCGGCGGCAACGGGCGCGTCGGCGCGGGGGTGTCGCCGGCGGCGGGCGTGGATGCGGCGGTCTTCGCGGGCGCGGTGGCGCTCGCCGCGGCATCTTCAGCGTGTTGCGACGCGTCGACGGACACACCGGCGGCCGGCGTGAGCTCGATGCGGCCGAATGTCTTGAGCCCGGCGAAGAACGCATCGACCGGCACGAACATTTGCGTCGGCGGCAGAAGCGGGCGGGCACGCTCGCCGCGCAGCAGCCGGTAGCGCGCGTCGGTGTCGTGCCAGAACCGGTCGACGGCGCCGGCGACGTCGCCCTGCAGGACGATGCTCGCCTGCGGCGGCAGGTAGTCGGTGAACGTGGCCGTGGTGTCGAAGAACAGCGGCAGCCAGTACTCGATGCCGCCCGGCGCGACGCCATTGGACACGTCGCGATAGATGCCGGTCTTCGACGGATCGCCCTCGAACACTTCGCGAAAGCGCGAGCGGAATCGCGCGCGTCCCTCGTCGTCCAGCGGAAATTCGCGGGCGGGCAGCAGCCGCACGTCCCGCACCGGGTACAGCGTGCGCTGCGAGTCGACGTCGAACGTGCGGATCGTTTCGATTTCGTCGCCGAAGAGGTCGAGGCGGTATGGCAGCGTGGAGCCGGTGGCGAACAGGTCGATGAGGCCGCCACGCACGCTGAATTCCCCAGGCGCCACCACCTGCGTCACATGCGTATAGCCGGCGAGCGCGAGCTGCGCGCGCAGCGCCTCGACGTCGAGGCGCGTGCCCTGCGTCAGGAAGAAGGTGCGCGCCGCGAGGTACGATGCGGGCGGCAGCCGGTAGAGGGCGGTGGCCGCGCTGACCACCACGACGTCGCATTCGCCGCGCGCCAGCCGGTACAGCGTCGCGAGCCGCTGCGACACGAGGTCCTGGTGCGGCGAGAAGTGATCGTAGGGGAGCGTCTCCCAATCCGGGAACGGCGCGATGCCGAGCGCCGGTGCGAACCACGCGATCTCGTCGACCAGTCGCTGGGCCGACTGCGCGTCGGCGGCGAATACCGCGACGGTGCCGCGCTCGGCCTTGCGCGCCGTGGCGAATTCGGCGATCGCGAGCGCGTCGGCGGAGCCCGCGAGCGGCGGCGGCGCGCGGCGCTGTCCGGGCGCTGGCGCATCGGGCGCGAGGCGCGGCAAATCGAGCGGATACGCGGCGGGCTGTGCCGCCGGCGTGGAAGGAGGAGCGGGCGGCGACGGCACCGATGCCGCGCCGGCGTCCGCCGCGGTGGCAACGCGAGTCGTCGACATCGGGTGCGAGGAAGTGCGAACTGCGCACGATTATACGCGGGCACCTTGCACGACCGGCGCAAGCGACGACGAGCGCCGCCGCTTGTGCGGCAGCCCGCGACGGACTATCTTCGCGGTTCGGCGCGACCGCGCCCGCCGCCGCGCATGCCATGACCCGCCGATCCTTCGCCGCATTTGCCTCTGCCGCGCTGTTCGCGTTCGCGACCGGCGCAAACGCGCAGGATGCGCCGCGTCCCCCTTCGCCGCCGCTGATCCGCGTCATCACGTTCGATGGCGGCTGGAACCTGCCGTTGTGGGCGGCGCAGCGCCAGGGCTTTTTCGAGGCCAACGGCGTGACGGTGCAGGTCGGATACACGCCGAGCTCGGGTTTCCTGGTCGCATCGCTCTTCGATGGCAGGTACGACGTCGCGCTGGCGCTGATCGACAACCGGGTGGCGTACGAGGAGGGCCACCCGGTGGGCACCGCCGGCCCGACGGCCATCGCATGTTTGCCATCGGTGCGCCGCGCGGTTGGCCGCGCTAGATCATCCGCAGCGGCGTTGCGCGCGCCGGTGGCGGAAAGTCGCGATCGATTTCGCGCCGCAGGTCGTCGGACAGCGCGAGCGCCAGTGCATGGATGTTGTCGCGGACGTGCGCCTCGTCGCCGGCCTTTGGAATGACCGCAACGCCCGGTTGCGCAAGGAGCCATGCCAGCGCCACCTGCGCCGGCGTCGCATCGAGTCGCGCGGCAAGCGCGCGAAGGCGTCGGTCGCGCAGCAATCGGCCTTCGTCGAACGGCGAGTACGCCATCACCGCCATGCCGTGCCGCCGGCATTGCGGCAAAAGGTCGAATTCGATGCCGCGGCATTGCAGGTGATAGAGCACCTGGTTGGCCGCGCAGCGGGCGCCGCCATCGATGCGCGCGAGCTCTGCCAGGTCGCGCACGTCGAGGTTGGACACCCCCCAGTCGCGGATGCGTCCGTCGGCCCGCAGCACCTCGAAGCCGGCGACGGTCTCGGCCAGCGGAATGTCGCCACGCCAGTGCAGCAGATAGAGATCGAGCCGGTCGGTCTGCAGTCGCTCGAGACTGCGCGCGCAGGCGTCGGCCACGCCGCGGCGGCTGGCGTGATGCGGATACACCTTGCTGACCAGGAACACGTCGTCGCGCCGCCCGGCGATCGCTTCGCCGACCACGCGCTCGGCGCCGCCCTCCGCGTACATCTCCGCGGTGTCGATCAGCGTCATGCCGAGGTCGATGCCGAGGCGCAGCGCGTCGATCTCCCGAGCACGATCGCGCGCGCGCTCGCCCATGTGCCACGTGCCCATGCCCAGCGCCGGCATGCAGGCACCCGATGCGAGCGGCAATGCAGGAACCGGAGTCAACCTGGCGTGCTCATGGTGCAAAGCCGCAGCATACTGCCTGTCGCGGGCAGGCGCCGCTTCGCCTGCGCGCCGGTTCGCGCCGACGGGGGCGACTACGCCGGCGTGCGCCCGTAGCGGTCGTCGAAGCGGACGATGTCGTCCTCGCCGACGTATTCGCCGCATTGCACCTCGATGATCGCCAGCGGCTGCGTGCCCGGGTTCTCCAGCCGATGCCGCGTACGCGGCGGAATGAACGTCGACTGGTTGGCATACAGGGCGAACACGTCGTCGTCGCGCGTCACGCGCGCTTCGCCGGTGACCACGACCCAGTGCTCGCTGCGGTGCTGATGCATCTGCAGCGACAGCGCTGCGCCGGGCTTCACTTCGATGCGCTTGATCTTGAAGCCGATGCCTTCCTGCAGCACCGTGTAGGTGCCCCACGGCCGCGACACGGTCTTGTGCGTGCGCCAGGATTCGTGCCCGCGCAGCTTCAGCTCGCCGACGACCTCCTTCACCCGCTGCAGATGATCGCGATGCGCGACGAGCACGGCATCGTCGGTGTCCACGATCACGAGGTCGTCGACGCCGACGGTGGCGACGATCCGCCCTTCGGCATGCACGTAGGTGCCACGCGTGGCGATCGACACGTGCTGGCCCTGGCCGCGGTTGCCGTCGCCGTCCGCGGGCACGAGGTCGGACACCGCCTGCCACGAGCCGACGTCGCTCCAGTCGAAATCGGCCTGCACGACGGCCGTGTTGCGCGCCTTTTCCATCACCGCGTAGTCGAGCGAGATGTCGGGCATCCGCGCAAACGACACGGCGTCGAACTCGATGGCCTTGGCCGCCGTGGCCTTGCGCGCCTGCCACGCCACGCGCGCAGCCTCGAGCACATCGGGTGCGTGCGCGGCGAGGGCGGCCAATAGCGTGTCGGCGGTGAAGCAGAAGATGCCGGCGTTCCACACGTACGCGCCGTCGAGCAGGTAGCGCTGCGCGTCGGCGAGCGGCGGCTTCTCGACGAAGCGCGCGACCGCATGTGTGCGCGGCGTTGCGTCGTCGATCGGCGCGCCGAATTCGATGTAGCCGAAGCCCGTCTCGGGATGCGTCGGCCGCACGCCGAAGGTGACGAGCCGGCCGGTGCGCGCGACGTCGGCGGCGCGCAACGCCGCGCGCGAGAAATCGTCGAAGCGGCGGATCAGGTGGTCGGCCGGCATCACCAGCAGCACGGCGTCGCCACCGTAGCGCTCGGCGGCGCACAGTGCGCCGAGCGTCACCGCACCGGCGGTGTTGCGCGCAAACGGCTCCAGCAGGTACGTTGCGTCGTCCGGCGCCGCGCCGTCGATCGTCGCGTACACGTCGCGTGCCGCGAAGAAATAGTCGCGATTGGTGATCGTCATCAACGGCCCGGCGCCGGGGATGGCGCACGCGCGGCGCGCGGTGCCGCCGAGCAGCGTCTCGCCGTCGGGCAGTGTCATGAACGGCTTCGGCATGGCTTCGCGCGACAACGGCCACAGTCGCGTGCCGGCGCCGCCGCAGAGGATGATCGGAACGAGCGTCATCGTCGGAATTCCGGGTGCGGACGGAGGTTCGCACCATAGCACGCGAGCACGCGCGCCGCTGCGCCGGCATCACGACCGGCCGCGGGCGCCGACGGGCGGCATCGCGCGTGCCCGCGCTGTCCATCCGCCGGCGTCGCGAGTTGTGGCCGCGTGCGACAATTCCGTTCCCGCGCGACTCGCCGCCATGCCCGTCAACTATTTGCCACCCACCGCTGCATCGCTGCTGCCCGTCGCCGGCGTGCGACTCGGCACGGCAGCCGCGCATATCAAGAAATGGGAGCGCGACGATGTCGTGCTCGTGGCCTGCGAACCCGGCACCGTGGCGGCCGGCGTGTTCACGCAGAACCGCTTCTGCGCCGCGCCGGTGCTCGTCTGCCGCGAGCATCTCGCCCTGCAGCATGCGCAGGCACTCGACTTTCGCGGGCTGGTGATCAATGCCGGCAATGCCAATGCCGGCACCGGTGCTTCGGGCCTCGCCGATGCGCGCGCGACCTCTGCCGCGGCAGCGCGCCTGTTGGCGGCCGACGCGGCGTCGGTTCTGCCCTATTCGACCGGCGTCATCATGGAGTCGCTGCCGCTCGATCGACTGCTGGCTGCGCTGCCCGTCGCGCAGGCGGCGCTGGCGCCCGACCACTGGCTCGCCGCGGCGCGCGCGATCATGACCACGGACACGGTGCCGAAGGCGGCGTCGCGCCAGGTGACGATCGACGGCGCCACCCTGACGGTGACCGGCATCGCCAAGGGTGCCGGCATGATCCATCCGGACATGGCCACGATGCTCGCGTTCATCGCCACCGATGCCCCGGTCGCGGCGAAGGTGCTCGCCCCGCTGCTGCGCGAGATCGCCGACGTATCGTTCAACGGCGCCACCGTCGACGGCGACACGTCGACCAACGACAGCCTCGTGCTCGCGGCGACCGCCAAGGCGGCGATCGCGCCGATCGCCGACGCCGCGGATCGCCGCCTTCCCGCACTGCGCGCCGCGATCGAAGCGGTCGCCGTGGCGCTGGCGCAGGCGATCGTGCGCGACGGCGAGGGCGCGACGAAATTCATCAGCATCGCCGTCGAAGGCGGCGCCGACGTCGGCGAGTGCCGGCGCGTGGCGTTCTCGATCGCGCATTCGCCGCTGGTCAAGACGGCGTTCTTCGCCTCCGACCCGAACCTCGGGCGCATCGTGTGCGCGATCGGCAACGCGGCGCCGGCGGACCTCGACCCACGCACGGTGTCCTTCTGGCTCGACGACGTGCTGGTGGTCGACCACGGCGGCCGCTCGGCGGCATATCGCGAGGAGGACGGCCAGCGGGTGATGTCGCAAAGCGAGATCGCGATTCGCGTCGACCTCGGCCGCGGCCGCGTGCGCGCAACCGTGTGGACCTGCGATTTCTCGCACGACTACGTGTCGATCAACGCCGACTACCGCTCATGAAGAAGGCCGTCTCCCCGGGTGATCGCGCGCCGGGCGATCTGGCGCGGCTCGTGGCGCGCGCGGAAGCGGTGCTCGAGCGCGTCGAGCTCATGCTGCCGCCGAAGGTCGCCGATCCCGACTGGACCAAGGTCACCGCGGCGCGCTGGCGCAAGCGGCACGGGCAGGGTGTGCTGCAGGGCGTCGCGCACCCGCACGTGGTGGCGCTCGACCACCTGGTGGCGATCGACGAGCAGAAACGCCGCCTCGACGACAACACGCGGCAGTTCGTCGCCGGCCGTCCCGCGAACAACGTGCTGCTGACCGGGTCGCGGGGCACGGGCAAGTCGTCGCTGGTGAAGGCGATGCTGGCGCGGCACGAGGGCCGCGGGCTGCGGCTGATCGAGGTCGACAAGGCGGACCTGGCCGACCTGCCCGACATCGTCGAGCGCATCGAGTCGGATCCGCATCGCTTCGTGATCTTCTGCGACGACCTGACGTTCGATGTCGGCGAGGCCGGATACAAGGCGCTCAAGGTGGCGCTCGACGGCTCGATCGCGGGCGCGGCGGACAACGTGGTGATCTACGCCACGTCGAACCGCCGGCACCTGATGCCGGAGTACATGAGCGCGAACCTCGAGACACGGCATATCGGCGAAGAAGTGCATCCCGGAGAATCGGTCGAGGAAAAGATTTCGCTTTCCGAGCGCTTCGGCCTGTGGATCTCGTTCTATCCGTTCCAGCAGGACGACTACCTGCGGGCCGTGGGCGAGTGGCTCGCCGCACTCGGCGTCAAGGTCGCCACGCGTGACGCCGAGGCGATGCAGCGCGACGCGCTGCAGTTCGCGCTGGCGCGCGGCTCGCGCAGCGGACGCGTGGCGTGGCAGTTCGCGAAGCACGCGGCAGGCTCGCGCGCACTGCGCGGGCGGTGAAGCGACTGCGGCGGATGATCGAGTGTCGCGCCGTCCGCTGACGCGCGTCGCGGCGGCGGTGATCCTTCGCGCCGACGGCGACGTATTGCTGGCGCAGCGCCCGCCCGGCAAGCCTTACGCCGGCTACTGGGAATTCCCCGGCGGCAAGCTCGAGGCCGACGAGTCGCCGCGACACGCGCTCGACCGCGAACTCGCCGAAGAGCTCGGCCTCTGCGTCAAGCGCGCGGCACCGTGGTTCGTGCAGCGGCATGACTATCCGCATGCCGACGTCGAGCTCCATTTCTTCCGCGTGTTCGACTGGCAGGGGGAGCCCGTCGGCCACGATGGCCAGGCGTTCGCCTGGCAGCGGCCGGGCGCGCTCGCGGTCGCGCCGCTGCTGCCCGCCAACACCCGTGTGCTGGCCGCGCTGACGCTGCCCCTGGTCTATGGCATCACCTGCGCCGAGGATCTCGGAGAGGACGTGTTCCTGGCGCGCGCCGAACGGGCCTTCGATCGCGGATTGCGGCTCGCGGTGGTGCGTGAGAAGGCATGGCCGGCGGCGCGGCTCGCCGCGTTCGCCACGCGCGTGCTGGCGCTCGCGCAGCGTTATGGCGCGACGATGCTGCTCAACGCCGACGAGGGCCGCGCGCGCTCTCTCGGATTTGCCGGCGTGCACTGGACGGCGGCGCGTCTCGCCGGGTCCACGGCGCGACCCCGCGACCTCGTCGTGGCGGCGTCGTGCCATACGCGCGACGAGGTCGCGCGCGCCGGCGCGCTGGCGCTCGACTTCGCGATGCTCGGCCCCGTGCGCGCGACGCCAACGCATCCGCAGGCCGTGCCGCTCCGGTTCGACGGATTTGCCGCGCTCGTGGCGGATGCGCAGCTGCCGGTGTTCGCGCTCGGCGGCCTGGCGGCCAGCGATCTCGACACTGCGATCGACAGCGGTGCGCACGGCGTCGCGCTGCGCCGCGCGGCGTGGCCCGCGGACTGATCAGTCCTGCTCGGGCGTGGGGGGGGCGTCCTCGTCGTCCTGCTCGACGACCGGAATCCGGTAGGACTCCGAGGCCCACGCGCCCAGGTCAATGTCCTTGCAGCGCTGCGAGCAGAACGGGCGAAATGGCGATGCGGGCGTCCATTCGACGCTCTTGCCGCATCGCGGGCAGCGGACGCTTCGTACGGAAGCCATGCGGGCTCAGAGGTTGCAGAACATCATGTCGAAATCGATGTCGCGATCGTACACGCTGCCGCGCTCGCTGCCGCCCACCGCGAGGAAGCGCACGTTGAGCGCGTACTTGTTGGCGCTGATCTCGGGCACGCAGGGCATCTCGCGCGCGACCGACAGGCGCAGCAGCTGGGCGATGCGCGTCGTGGTGAGCATCAGCTGGAACACGCCGCGGTGCGCGGTGTGGCGGCCGGTCTTGCCATGCTCCCGCAGCAGCCGCAGGATGATCGCGAGGCCCGCGCCAAGCGGTTCGAACGGCGCCAGCCACTCGGCGAGGTCGTGGCGGCGCGACGCCGCGTCGCGATGCAGCCAGAAGTGGTAGGCCGGGAGGTCGAATTCGCAGACGCCGCCTGGGATCACGCTGCGCTGCTTGATCGCCATCAACCACTCGTTGTCGCGCATGTGCTGGCCGACCTTGCCGGCCTGCGCGTGAAGCCGGGCGCCGACGTTCTCGATCTCCTCGAGCAGCACGTGCAGCACATGCGCCTCGATGTGCGGATTGTCCTTGAGCGGCGCCAGCAGCTGCCGCTGGCGCTCGAGCTCCTGCAGGATGTCCGTCTTCAGGTCGGCGCGGCCGGCGACCTCGGTGATCTCGAACATCGCCGACAGCGCGGCGTGATGCTCGTGCGGGTCGTCGGCAGCGGCGAAAAACCGTGCGCGACCGTACAGGTCCTCGAGGCGCATCAGCGTGCGGATGCGCTCGTTGAGCGGATGTTCGTAGCGGATCATCGTGCAGTGGCAGTCGTTCGCGGCATCATTGTGCCGCAATTGCCGAACGCGGATCGCGGCCCGCGCGATAGTCGGCGTCGAGCGCCGCGACGCGCGCGGCGAGCGCGGCCTGCGGTCCGGCATTGTCGATCACGTCGTCGGCGCGCGCGAGGCGATCGGCCCGCGGCAGCTGGGTGGCCATGATCGCGCGTACCTCGGCCTCGGCTAAGCCGCCGCGGCGCATGGCGCGCCGCACCTGCTCCTCCTCGGGCGCATCGACGACGAGCACGCGCGCGATGCGCTTCCGCAAGTTGCCGCGCTCGAGGAGCAGCGGCGCGACGACGATGCCGTAGGCACCGCGCCAGCGCGCGATCGCGGCATCGATATGCGCGGCGACCAGCGGGTGCAGGATCGCCTCCAGCGCGGCGCGAAATGCGGGGTCGCTGAACGCGCGCTCGCGCATGCGCGCCCGGTCGAGGCGGCCATCGGCGCCGAGGACCTCGTCGCCGAACGCCGCGACGATCGCGCGAAATCCGTCGTTGCCGGGGGCGCACAGCGCGTGCACGACGTCGTCGGCATCCACCACTTCGACACCCAGTGCGCGAAACGCGTCGGCGACGGCTGACTTGCCGCTGCCGATGCCGCCCGTCAGGCCGATCACGCGCGGCGCCACGTCAGCGGACGTACAGCGCGAGGAGGGCGGGGCCCGCGAAGAGGGCGAGCGCGCCGGCGATCGCGAGATAGGGCCCGAAGGGCAGTGGCGTCGCCTTGTCGCGGCCCTGGAACGCGATCAGCAGGATGCCGATCGCGGCGCCCGCGACCGACGACAGCAGGATGATCACCGGCAGCATCTTCCAGCCGAGCCACGCGCCGAGTGCCGCCAGCAGCTTGAAGTCGCCGTACCCCATCCCTTCCTTGCCGCGGATCAGGCGGAACAGCCAGTAGACGATCCACAGCACGAGGTAGCCCGCGACCGCGCCGATCACCGCATCGGCGAGCGGCACGAACAGGCCCGCGAGGTTGGCGATGAGGCCCGCCCACAACAGCGGCAGCGTGAGGTTGTCGGGCAGGAGCTGGGTGTCGGCGTCGATCACCGCCAGCGCGACGAGCGTCCACAGCAGGACGCAAGCGGCGAGCCCCTTCGCGGTGGGCCCGAAATGCCAGATCGCGTAAGCCGCCAGGAGGCCGCCCGCGAGCTCGACCAGCGGGTAGCGCGGCGATATCGCGGCCTTGCATGCGCTGCACCGCCCGCGCAGCGCAAGCCACGACACGACCGGAATGTTCTCGAGCGCGCCGATCCGGTGGCCGCAGCCTGGGCAAGCCGAGCGCGGTGTCCACAGGTTGTAGGCGTCGGCGGCCGGCGGCGCCTCGCCGGCGAGCTCGGCGCATTGCGCGCGCCAGTCGCGCTCGAGCATCTTCGGCAGACGGTGCACGACGACATTGAGGAAGCTGCCGACGCACAGGCCGACGAGGAGCGCGACGACGGTGGCCGCCAGCGGGTCAGTCAGGAGTACCGGCATCGCTCGTCGACGCAATCACACGTTAAAAAAAAGGCGCGCCGCGCGCGCCGCCCGCGATCCGCCGCGCTCGCCACGGACGCGCTGGGGCGCCCGTGGCGTGGCCGACGGTCAGATCACCGCACCCAGCTTGAAGATCGGCAGGTACATCGCCACCACGAGGCCGCCGATCACCACGCCCAGGAACACGATGATGATCGGCTCGAGCAGGCTCGACAGTGCGCTCACGGCGTCGTCGACCTCGCGCTCGTAGAAATCGGCGACCTTGCCCAGCATGCCGTCGAGCGAGCCGGATTCCTCGCCGATCTGCGTCATCTGCAGCACCATGTTGGGGAACAGGCGCGTGTTCATCATCGCGTTGGTGAGGCTCGTGCCGGTGCTGACGTCGGTCTGGATCCTGCGAGTGCCGGCCGCGTACAGCGCGTTGCCGGCGGCGCCGCCCACCGCGTCGAGGGATTCCACCAGCGGCACGCCGGCGGCGAACATCGTCGACAGCGTGCGCGTCCAGCGCGCGATCGTCGCCTTCTCGATGATCGCGCCGATCACCGGCACCTTGAGGATGATGCGGTCGAAGCCGAGGCGGAACGCCGCCGACCGCTTGAACAGGAACGTCACGCCGACGATCGTGCCCATGAGGATGATGAACATCGCCCACCAGTAGTCGAGGAAGAAGTGCGACACCGCCATCACGAACAGCGTCGGCGCCGGCAGGTCGGCGCCGAAGCCCTTGAACACGCTCTCGAATGCCGGGATCACCCAGATCATGATGACGACGACGACGACGATGGCGACGACGATCACCGACATCGGATAGAACAGCGCCGACTTGATCTTGCTCTTGATCGCGAGGATCTTTTCCTTGTAGACCGCGAGGCGGTCGAGGATGCCCTCGAGGATGCCGGCGGTCTCGCCGGCGGCGACTAGGTTGCAGTACAGGCTGTCGAAATACGCCGGATGCTCGCGAAACGCCGCCGACAGGCTCGAGCCGGCCTCGACCTTGTTCTTGATGTCCATCATGAGGCGCGAGAAGCGAGGGTTGCTGTGGCCGCGCGCGACGATCTCGAACGACTGCAAAAGCGGCACGCCGGAGCGCAGCATCGTCGCCATCTGGCGCGTGAAGAACGTGATGTCGCGGTCGGTGACCTTGCGCCCGCCGCGGAACGTCTGGCGCTTGATCTTGGTGATGCGCACGCCCTGCCGGCGCAGGTTGGTGGTGACCACCGTCTCCGACGCCGCACGCAGCTCGCCGCGCACCTGGCGGTTGTTGCGGTCCATGCCTTCCCAGAGGAAGGTGAACTCCTTGACCTCTTTGCGCGCGGTTGCGGTTGCGGTTGCCATGGTGTGACCTCTAGGAATGCCGGTTATTCATTGGTGACCGCCTCGATTTCCTCGAGCGAGGTGACGCCCTGCTTCACCTTGAGGAGACCGGACTGGCGCAGGTTGCGGATGCCTTCCTTCTGCGCCTGCTCGGCGATGTCGAGCGCGGTGCCGTTGCGCATGATCAGCTGGCGCATCTCGTCGCTGATCGTCATCACCTCGTAGATGCCCACGCGGCCCTTGTAGCCCGTGTTCTTGCAGTTGTCGCAGCCGATCGGCCCGAACGCCTGCCAGCTGCCGTCGAGGTCGTCCTCGCCGAAGCCGGCGCGCAGCAGCGCCTCCGGAGGAATGTCCTCGGGCTTCTTGCACACCGTGCACAGCTTGCGCGCAAGGCGCTGCGCGGTGATGAGGATCACCGACGACGCGATGTTGAACGGCGCCACGCCCATGTTCTGCATGCGGATCAGCGTCGACGGCGCGTCGTTGGTGTGCAGCGTGGAGAGCACGAGGTGGCCGGTCTGCGCCGCCTTGATCGCGATGTCCGCGGTCTCGAGGTCGCGGATTTCGCCGACCATCACGATGTCCGGATCCTGGCGCAGGAACGCGCGCAGCGCCACCGCGAACGTCATGCCGGCCTTGTCGTTGACGTTGACCTGGTTGACGCCGGGCAGCTGGATTTCCGCCGGATCCTCGGCGGTCGAGATGTTGACGCCCGGCTGGTTGAGGATGTTGAGGCAGGTGTACAGCGACACCGTCTTGCCCGAGCCCGTGGGCCCCGTGACGAGGATCATGCCGTAGGGGCGCTTGATCGCGTTGAGCAGCGACTGCTGCTGGTCGGGCTCGTAGCCCAGCGCCTCGATGCCGAGCTTGACGCCAGACGAATCGAGGATGCGCAGCACGATCTTCTCGCCGAAGAGCGTCGGCATCGACGACACGCGGAAGTCGATCGACTTGTTCTTCGACAGCACGATCTTCATCCGCCCGTCCTGCGGCACGCGCTTTTCCGAGATGTCGAGCTTGCTGATCACCTTGATCCGCGACGCGGTCTTGTCCTTGATCGCCAGCGGCGGCTGCGCGACCTCGGACAGGATGCCGTCGACCCGGTAGCGGATCCGGTAATAGCGCTCGTACGGCTCGAAGTGGACGTCGGACGCGCCGGCGGCGATGGCGTCGAGCAGGATCTTCTGGATGTACTTGACGACCGGCGCGTCCTCGACGTCGGACGATTCCTCGTCGGACAGCGTCGCCGAGCCGTCGGTGACGGAAACCTCGATGTCCTCGAGGCCGGTGGACATGTCGCGCAGCGTCTGCCCGCTCGACTCGAGGAGCTTGCCGATCGCGTGCATCAGCTTGTCGTCCTCGACCACCACCGGGTCGACGACGAGGTTGGTCTTGAAGCGGACCTCCTCGAGCGCCTGCAGGTTGGCGGGGTCGGAGGTGGCGACGAACAGGCGATTGCCGCGCTTGTGCAGCGGCAGCACGCGCCGCGTCTGGCTGATCTTGGCGTCGAAGAATTCCTTCTGGATCAGGTCGGGGTCGAACGCCGACATGTCGAGCAGCGGCACGCCGAAGGCGCGCGAGCCGAACAGCGCGAGCTGGTGCGGAGTGACCCGCTTGGTGGTCAGCAATTGCTCGACGAACGTGATCCCGGCCTGCTGCGACTGCAGCTGCAACGCTTCCGCGTCGTATTCGGACACGACTCCGGCCGACGCGAGCGCGCGCGCGAGCCCACTGATGTTGCGGGTGGTCGCATGGGTTGCCATCTCGGATTCAGCGCGTTTGGGTCAAAAATGGTGCCGGAACGGTTTTCAAGCAATCGACGTGCCGACGGCGCAAGGCATCGCCCCGCATTCCAACGGCATAAAACGTCACGCGGACGATGATGCCCGCTCCCCCCCTGTTTGTAAAGGAAAAACGGCCCTTCCGACGGGTGCGGCGAGACGTACGACCTTGATGGCACGGTCCTCGGTTTGGAGGATCTCGACGCGCTGGCCGGCCAGCTCGAACGCCAGCCCGGCATCCGGAATGTCGCCCAATTGTTCGAGAATGAGCCCATTGAGGGTTTTCGGGCCGTCCAGCGGGAAATGCGTCGACAGCCGTCGATTGAGGACGCGCAGCGGCACCATGCCGTCGACGACGACGCTGCCGTCGGCCTCGCGACGCCAGGAATCGCCGGCACCGGGGGCCGCCGTGGTGAACTCGCCGATGATCTCCTCGATGATGTCCTCGATCGTCACGAGGCCCAGCAGCTCGCCGTATTCGTCGACGACGAGGGCGAGCCGCTGGCGGTCGTTCTGGAACTGGGTGAGCTGGGTGAGCAGCGGCGTCCCCGCCGGCACGAAATAGGCGGGGCGCAGCAGCGGCTTCAGGTCCTCGGCGTCGATCTCGTCATCGGGCTGCAGCGCCACCACCTGCTTCAGCGGCAGGATGCCGACGATGTCGTCGAGCGTGTCGTTGAAGACCGGCACCCGCGAATGGTAGGACGTCGCGAGCTGCTGGCGCACCTGGCTCGGCTTCGCGGCGAGGTCGATGCCGTGGATCTGGTTGCGCGGCGTCATCACGTCGTCGACGGTGATCGTCTCGAGGTCGAACAGGTTTGCGATCAGCGCGCGATGCTTGCCGCGGAAATACTGGCCTTCCAGGACCAGCGAGCGCACCTCTTCCTGCGTCAGGCGCGAGCCCGTGTCGTCGGTCGGCCGGATGTGCAGCAGCCCCAGCAGAGCCTGCACGAACAGGTTGACGAACCACACTACCGGATAGCAGACGCGCAACAGCGGCGACAGCACGATCGCCACCGGGATCACCAGGCGGTCGGCGTGCGCGGCGCCGATCACCTTCGGCGTGATCTCGGAGAACACGAGGATGAGGAACGTGATCGCCAGCGTGCCGAGCGCGAGCACGATGCGGCCCTCGCCGAACAGCCGGTACGCGAGCACGGCCGTCAGCGTGGCGCAGGCGGCGTTGAGCAGATTGTTGCCGAGCAGCAGCACGCCGAGCAGCTTGTCGGTCTGCGCGAGCAGCGCCAGCGCGCGCCGTGCGCCGCCCGAGCCGCGGTGCGCGCGATGCCGCAGGCGCACGCGGTTGGCCGCCATCATCGTGGTCTCGGCGAGCGAGAAAAGGCCCGATACGACGAGCAGGATCGCCAGCACGAGGACCAGCGTGGAGAGCGGGATCGAGTCCATGTCGAGAGCGGACTGTAGCGCGAACCGGCGCCCGCGGCCGCGGGCCTATCCGTTGCGGTGCAGCAGGACTTCCAGCACGAACTTGTTGCCGAGGTACGCGAAGAGCAGCAGCACGGTGCCGGCGAGGATCCACTTGAGCGCGCGCCGCCCGCGCCAGCCGAAGCGCCAGCGGCCCGCCAGCAGGACCGTGTAGACGAGCCACGCCGCCACCGAGAACACGTTCTTGTGATTGAAGCGCGCCGGCGTGCCGAAGAGCTCCTCCGAATAGAAGATGCCGCTCGCGAGCGTCAGCGTCAGCAGCGCATAGCCGAGGCCGATCAGCAGAAACAGCCAGCGCTCGAGAGTGAGCAGCGGCGGCGCCGGCGTCGTGCCCGCGCTCGGCAGCCCGCGGTGCAGGCGGCGCTCGATGCCGGTGAGCACCAGTGCCTCGGCGGCGGCGACGATGAGGATCGCGTAGGCGACGAGGGCGATCGCGATGTGCACGCTCGCCATCGGCGCGTTCGCATACGGCACGACGTAGGCGCCCGTTGCCAGCGTGGGCAGCGCCGCGCCGACCGCGGCGACCGGCAGCACGACGGCGCCCACGGCAGGCAGCGCGCGGATGAGGCCGGTCGCCCACGCCACCAGCACCGCGAGCCCGGCCACGAGCGACAGCGCGTGGGGGAGCGACAGGTCGAGCCCGGTTGGCGTGGCAATTGCGCGCACGAGGCCGATCGCGTGCAGCGCGAGTGCCAACGCGATGAGCGCGTCGAGGTGCCGCGACGGACCTGCCGCGTGCCGCACATGCGGATACGTGCGCCATGCGGTGAACGCGTAGAGAATCGCCACCAGCGGATGCAGTAGAATCGTCAACGCCTCGCCCACGTGTTTCGCCGCGACCGCCGCCGCACGCGGGCGGCATGGGTGAAGGAATCCGGCGCCGCGATGACGCCGGGCGTCCGCGTCGAAGTGTAGCGGATCGACCCGTTGCCCGAGAGCGCGCGCCGCAGACGACCCAACCGCCGGACCCCCGACCGATGCTCGAAAACCTTACCGAACGCTTGTCGCGCGTGGTCAAGACGCTGCGCGGCGAGGCGCGCCTCACCGACGCCAACATCCACGACGCGCTGCGCGAGGTGCGCCTGGCGCTGCTCGAGGCCGACGTCGCGCTGCCGGTGGTCAAGGACTTCATCGCGGGCGTGCGCGACAAGGCGCTGGGCGAGGAAGTCGTCGGCTCGCTGACGCCCGGGCAGGCGTTGGTGGGCGTCGTCCACCGCGAGCTGACCGAGCTGATCGGCGGCAGCGCCGCGGCGCTCGACTTCGCCACGCAGCCGCCGGCGGTGATCCTGCTCGCCGGCCTGCAGGGCGCGGGCAAGACCACCACCGCCGCCAAGCTGGCGCGGCTGCTGCGCGAAACGATGAAGAAGAAGGTGCTGGTGACGAGCGCCGACGTCTACCGTCCGGCGGCCATCGCGCAGCTCGAGACGCTCGCCGGCCAGGTCGGCGTCGACTTCTTCGCGTCGCACGCCGGCGAGAAGCCCGTCGACATCGCCGCGGCCGCGCTCGACTATGCGCGCAAGCACTATCACGACGTGCTGATCGTGGACACCGCGGGCAGGCTCGGCATCGACACGCAGATGATGCAGGAGATCGCCGCGCTCGAAGCCGCCGTGCATCCGATCGAGACGCTGTTCGTCGTCGACGCGATGCAGGGCCAGGACGCCGTCAACACCGCCCGCGCGTTCCGCGAGGCGCTGCCGCTCACCGGCGTCGTCCTCACCAAGCTCGACGGCGACGCGCGCGGCGGCGCCGCGCTGTCGGTGCGTCACGTGACCGGCGCGCCGATCAAGTTCGTCGGCGTGTCGGAAAAGCCGGACGGCCTCGAGGTGTTCCATCCCGAGCGCATGGCGTCGCGCATCCTCGGCATGGGCGACGTGCTGTCGCTGATCGAGGAGGCGCACAAGAACGTCGACGCCGGCGAGGCGCAGAAGCTGGCGAAGAAGCTGCGCGCCGGCAAGGGCTTCGACCTCGCCGACTATCGCGCGCAGATCGGGCAGATGCGCAAGATGGGCGGCTTGTCGGCGATGCTCGACAAGCTGCCGGCCGAGCTGCAGCGCGCCGCGCAGTCCACCACCGTCGACGAGCGCAGGATCGGCCGCATCGAGGGGATCATCGACGCCATGACGCCCGCCGAGCGCGCCAGGCCCGAGCTCCTCAAGGCGTCGCGCAAGCGCCGCATCGCCACCGGCGCCGGGGTGTCGGTGCAGGAAGTCAATCAGCTGCTGAAGCAGTTCGAGCAGACGCAGAAGATGATGAAGGTCATGGGCAAGGGGGGCAACGCGCAGAAGATGATGCGCGGCCTGCGCAACGTCATTCCCGGGATGCGCTGACGCCGGCCGTTGCGCGCACCGCCTTGCGCTCTGCCCGCCGCGCGGCGCGCGGCGAGCGCTGTGCGGGGTGCATGATGCCCACTGCGATCACCAGCAGGCAGACGTACGACGCGTAGGCGTTCGTCCATCCGGCCTCGATCTCGACCAGCGCGAGAAACATGCCGGCGACGATGACGAGCATCGCGAACAGGAACTTGCGCCGCACCAGCCGCCAGGCGCCGACGGGGTCGGACACGCTGGCGTTGACGAGGCGCGGCAGCACGTGGCGCCACATCAGGGCTTCGCAGGCGACGATCGCCAGCAGGTTGGCGCCGTACAGGAACGCCGGCCGCGGCAGTCCGGGATTGCGCCCGGCGAACGCGGTGAGCATCGGCACGAAGGTGGTGAAGAGCAGAAACGTGAGGTTGATCCAGGTGAACACCGAGTCCACTTCGTCGACGCGCCGCATCAGGCGCAGGTGCGCGATCCAGAACACGCACAGCATGAAGAAGCTGATGACGTAGTCGTCGAACTTGGGGATCTCCGCCAGCATCGCGCTCCACAGCGGCGAGCCGGAGGGGATGTCGCCGGGCAGGCGCAGGTCGAGCACCAGCAGCGTCATCGACACCGCGAAGATGCCGTCGGTGATGGCCTCCAGGCGGGATTTGGGCAAGGGCACCGGTTCGAGCATGGGCGAGTCGCGACGGCCTCAGGTGGGCAAGACCCAAGTCGTTGATCGGACGAGAATTTTACCGTGGACGGCGCCAGCCGGGCGCGATCCGGCCCCTTGCAACGGAGGCATTTTTCGTTGTAGAATCAATGTCTTTCCTCGATCAGCCGGAAAACATTTAATCATGGTTGTCATCCGCCTTGCACGCGGCGGCGCGAAAAAGCGCCCCTTCTACAACGTCGTCGTCGCCGATTCGCGTGCACGCCGCGATGGCCGCTTCATCGAGCGCGTCGGTTTCTACAACCCGATCGCCGGCGCCGGTGAGGAAGGGTTGCGGCTCGCGCACGATCGCATCAATTTCTGGCGCGAGCGCGGTGCCAAGCTTTCGGACACCGTGGAGGGGCTCGTGCACAGGAATCCGCCGGCGGCCGCGCCGAGCGCAAGCTGAGCAGCGACGGCCGACCGCCGCGGGACGCGCGGCGCTACGTCGTGATGGGTCGTGTGGTGGCGTCGTTCGGCGTGCGCGGATCGCTGAAGATCGCGCCGTTGTCGGAAGACCCGGCGACGCTCGCGGCCCATCGATCCTGGTTCATGCGGGGGCCCGCCGGCGGCGAATGGATCGAGCGCCGGGTCACCGACGTGCGCGCGCATGGCGACACCTGGGTGGCGAGCATCGCGGGCATCGACAGCCGCGAAGCCGCGCAGTCGTTGCGTGGATACGAAGTGGCGTTGCCGCGCGAGGCGCTGCCCGCGCCGGCCGACGACGAGATCTATGTCGCCGATCTCGTCGGACTCGCGGTGGTCAACCGCCAGGGCGAGGCGCTGGGGCGGGTGACCGAAGTGCGGGATAGCGGTGCGCATCCGCTGCTGTACGTGACGGCGCAGGACGGCAGGCTGCGGCTCATTCCGTACGTGGATGCCGTGGTCCGCGCCGTCGATCGCGACGCCGCGACGATCGAAGTGGACTGGGGCGCGGATTACTGAACAGTGGGCGCCAGCGGGCGCCGGGCGGACTGCGATGCGATTCACCGCCGTGACGTTGTTTCCCGAGCTCGTGCTGGCGGCGAGCCGGTTCGGCATCCTCGGACGTGCGCTCGCGCGCGGACTGTGGTCGCTCGACACGGTGAACCCGCGCGACTATGCGCACGACGCGCACCGCACGGTGGACGACCGGCCTTACGGCGGCGGCCCGGGAATGGTGATGATGGCGTCGCCGCTGGCGCAGGCGATCGGCGCCGCGCGCGACGCGCAGCGCGTGGCGGGGTGCGTCCGCACGCGCGTGATCCACTTCACGCCGGCGGGTACGCCGCTCACGCATGCGCGCGTGGTGGAACTGGCGGCGGCGGGCGGGACGGGGTACGTGCTGCTGGCGGGTCGCTACGAAGGCATCGACGAGCGGCTCGTCTCCCGCGAGGTCGACGAGGAAATGTCGATCGGCGATTTCGTGGTGTCGGGCGGCGAGCTGCCGGCGCTGATGCTGATGGATGCGGTGGTGCGGCAATTGCCCGGCGCGATGAACGACAGCGCCTCGGTGGCGCAGGACTCGTTCGTCGACGGCCTGCTCGACACGCCGCACTTCACGCGGCCCGAGGTGTATGCGGGCGAGCGGGTGCCCGAGGTGCTGCTGTCCGGTGATCACGCGGCGATCGCGCGCTGGCGGCGAATGCAGGCGCTGGGCAGGACTGCGGCGCGGCGGCCGGACCTGATCGCGCGAATGACGCTGTCGGCGGAGGATCGCCGGCTACTGGCAGAATACCGGGAACACGAGGCGGCGCGTATCAGGCGCGTCGCCGCAGACGGCACGCCGCGTTCGCGCGACGAGGCCGATGACAAGGCGGGAACGACGTCGGCGCGGCCGACCTCTCTTCCCCGTACAAGCGAGAGAAAGGAAGAAGCATGAACATCATCGAAACACTCGAGCGCGAGGAAATGGCGCGGCTGGCGAAGACGCTGCCCGAATTCGCGCCCGGCGACACCGTCGTCGTCAACGTCAACGTCGTCGAGGGCGAGCGCAAGCGCGTGCAGGCTTACGAGGGCGTGGTCATCGCCAAGCGCAACCGCGGCCTCAACTCGTCGTTCACGGTGCGCAAGATCTCGAGCGGCGAAGGTGTCGAGCGCACGTTCCAGACTTACTCCCCGCTGATCGCGTCGGTGGAGGTGAAGCGCAAGGGCGACGTGCGCCGCGCCAAGCTCTATTACCTGCGCGGGCGCTCGGGAAAGTCGGCGCGCATTCGCGAAAAGCTCGCCGCCAAGGATTCGGGCAAGGCGGAATAGCCACACCCCGTACCATCGGCATCATCGGGAAAGCGGCCTGCGGGCCGCTTTTTCTTGGGCCGGCCAGGACCGCGCGCGCGTCGGCGTGGGCGCCTGCTCGCGGCCTATGGCACGCGCAGCGTGGTTCG
The DNA here is from genome assembly GCA_036553845.1 of Casimicrobiaceae bacterium. Classification (GTDB taxonomy): domain Bacteria; phylum Pseudomonadota; class Gammaproteobacteria; order Burkholderiales; family Casimicrobiaceae; genus VBCG01. The sequence goes on along the minus strand of DATBOK010000137.1, from coordinate 13,166 downwards.
ACGCCCCGGGGGTTGGGCGCGAGCGGGTCCTCCTGCGGCCGCCGCGCGCGCAATCCGCGCGTCTCCCGGGGCACGATATTTGCAACAAACGTATCTGATGCGCGCCCGCTCGATGCGCGCCGCTTTTGGCTCCGTCATTCCATTGGCATAATCTGCAGTCAGCCGGGACGGATTTTTCGAAGAACGATGAAAGCGACGCTGTACGAAGCGCTAGGCATTCCGCAGGCCGCCTCGGACGAGGAGGTCCGCGCCTCGCTGCGCCGGCTGATTCGCAAGTACTACGCCAAGACTCGCGACGGCCAGGGCAACGTCGAGGAGGCCCTGCGCTTCATCAACCACGCGAGCCGGATCCTGTCCGACTCCGACCGCCGCGCGCGCTACGACAACGAGCTCGCGGTGTCGGCCGGCACCACCGAGCAGAAGATCGCGCACGTCGTGTCCAACGCCGTGGCCGTCGAAGGCGAGCAGACCGACGTCGGCACCGAGGCGATCGACAAGCTCGCGGAGGCACTCGCCGATCCGCTCGAGACCGGCCTCGACGCCGAAGACCCCAAGCCCGAGATCAACCTGCATCATCCGGGCCTCACCGAACGCGTGGCGTCGTTCGGCCGCTCGCCGCTCGTCACCGTGTTGCTGTGCATGCTGTTCGCCGCGTTCATCGCGGCCGCGATCGTATCGGTGACGCCGGCCGACACCGTGCTGGTGGCGAAGCAAGTGCTGGTGTGGCTGACGTTGGCGTTGATCCTGCTGACGGTGGTGTACGGCATCGTGCACGGCATCGCGTTCCTGCGAAGGCGCAGCGCACCGCCCCCGGTGTCGTTGACGCCGCAGACCGACCTCGCGATCCTCAACTGGCGGCGTGAACGCAGCGTGTTCCTCGGCACCGATCATCCGCAGGAGGATGCGAGCTGGATCTTCCAGCTGCGCATGGCCGAGCTCGAGCGCGCGAAATCGGGGCGCACCAGCGAGCCGCGGCCCTGGCATCGCCTGGCGGCACGCCTGTTCGACTATGCGCTGTGGGGCCTCGTGCTGGCGCTGTTGCTGTCGGAGCTTCGCGGTGCCGACCTCATGCCCGAGAACGTCGCATGGTGGCTCGGCCATCCGCTCATCGCGCCGGTGCTGATCACGCTCACCTGGGTGCCGATCGAGGGACTGCTCATCGCGTCGCTCGGCACCACGCCGGGCAAATGGCTGTTCGGCGTCTACCTGCAATTCTCGATCTCCGACGCGTACGCACGGCGCGACGCTCGCGCGCATTTCGAGCGCGGGCTCAAGCGCGCGTTCCGCGTGTGGTGGGAAGGCGTCGCATGCGGTTTCGCGCTGCTGGCGCCGATCCTCATCGCCGTCGCCTACGAGAAGGTCGCGCAAAGCCAGGAGACCGACTGGGATTTCGCGCAGGACTGTCTCGTCACGCATGGGCCACCCGGTGTCATCAATGCGCTGACCGGCGTTTGCGGGCTCGCCGCCATGCTGTGGCTGTATGGCGTGGCGTGGCACCAGCCGATGGCCGACTCGATCGTGTGGGCGCGCGCGACGATCACCGACGCGCTGCCGTCGCCGGAGACGCTCGCCAGCTTCGCCGGCGGCGGGGGGCTCATCGGCGGGCTGGCGCCGCAGAAGAGCGCCGACGCCGGGCCGAACGTCGCACGCGCGAACATGCCGTCGCCGCTGCCGAACGCGCCGGGCACGCCGTCGACGGGCACGCCGGCGGCCGCGCCCGCCTCGGGCGATCCGGTGGATCCGGAGCTCGCCGCGCAGTTCGCCGAGCGCCGCGCCAAGATCGCCGTGCTCAAAGTCGAAGGCCCGCGGATGCTGCGCGCCGGCAACTGGCGGCGCGCGGCGGAGCTTTGCCGCACGTGGACCGACCTCGACCTCACCAGCGCCGACGCGTACCGCTGCCTCGGCCAGGCCTGGCAGGCGCAGGGCTACCACCAGGACGCGATCGCAGCCTTCCGCAAGGCCAAGCAATACGATCCCTCCGATCGCGACCTCGACGAGGCGATCGACCGCTCGCAGAAGGGCATCGTCGCGGACTTCCTCAACCGCTACCGGCGTTGATCAGAGCACCAGCGCGAGCCACAGCGGCAGCGTCACCGCCGCGAGCAGCGTGCCGCTGGAAATGAGCCACGCCGCGGCGCGTCCGTCGCCGTGCATCTGCGACGCGAGGATGTAGGCCGACGGCGCCGTCGGCACCGCGGTCATCAGCACCGCCACAGCGGTCTGCTGCGGCGACAGCGCCGCGTAGCGCGCGAGCGCCCACGCCAGCGCCGGCATCGCCAGCAGCTTGATCGCGTGGAACCAGGCGAGCGCCGGATACGGCAGGTTGCCGCGCGCGAGGCGCAGTGCCGCGCCGACGGCGATGAGCCCGAGCGGCAATGCCGCGTGGCCCAGCGCTTCGATCACGCTGTCGATCCATTCCGGCGCGCGCAAGCCGATCGCATTGGCGGCAAGGCCCGCGACGCAGGCCAGGAGCAGGGGATTGCGCACGAGCTCGCGGCCGACATGGGTCGCGCGCCCGTGCGCGAGTGCCGCCACGGCGGCGACGTTGACCACCGGCACGAGCACGCCGACGAGCAGCGCGGCGAGGCCGAGCGCTTCGCTGCCGCCCATGCGCGAGGCCACGGCGAGCACAACGTACGTGTTGAAGCGGAACGCGCACTGGAAGCTCGCCGCGAACGTCGGCTGCGGCAGGCGGAACAGCGGTATCGCGGCGGCGGCGAGCGCGATGCCGGCAAGCGTGGCGGCGAGCGCGACGCCGGCCAGCGTCCAGGCACCGGACGCGCCGAGCGGCGCTGCCGCCAGCGAGCGGAAAAGCAGCGCGGGAAACAGCACGAAATAGATGAGGCGCTCGAGCCCGCTCCAGAACGCCGGCGCGAGCGCCGGCCAGCGACGCAGCGCGGCGCCGGCCGCGATCAGCAGGAAATCCGGAAACAGGAGGACCGCGACGCTCAATTGCGGCCCGCGGCGCGCAGAGACGGTGTCATGCGCGACCGGTCGCGGCGGCGCGCGGTCAGCGTCGCCGCATCAGGAACCAGAACGTGCCGTCGGATTCGCCGTGCTCGAGGAGCGCGTTGCCGGTCTGCCGCGCGAACGCTTCGAAATCGCGCACGCTGGCGGGATCGGTGGCGACGATGCGGATCAACTCTCCGCTCTGCATGTCGTTCAGCGCCTTCTTCGTGCGCAGGATCGGCAGCGGGCAGTTGAGCCCGCGCGCGTCGACTTCGCGGTCGGCAGCCTGGGTCGAGGACATCGTCGGATTATATCAAGCGACGTGCATTCGGCGCGCTAGGCATCGCGCCGGCGCGCGCGGATGCGCTCGATAAGCGCGGTGGTCGAGCGCGGGTGCGCGAACGCGATCGCCACGAACCGGCCGCCGGCGGCGATCACCTCGGCCGCGCCGGCGGTCGTGTCCGCGGTGTAGTCGCCGCCCTTGACGAGGATGTCAGGGCAGGCGGCGACGAGCAGATCGCGCGGCGTGTCGGCGGCAAAAGGCACGACGAGGTCCACGCTCGCGAGCGCGGCGAGCACGGCCATGCGGTCGGCGAGCGGATTGTGCGGGCGCCCGTCGCCCTTGCCGAGGCGTCGCACCGAATCGTCGGTGTTGACTGCCACGACCAGCGCCGCGCCGAGGTTGCGCGCATCCTCGAGGTAGGCGACATGTCCGCGGTGCAGGATGTCGAACACGCCGTTGGTGAACACCAGCGGCCTTGGCAACGCCGCGATGCGCGCAAGGGCGTCGCCCTCGATGGCGATCTTGTCGGCCGCGCGCGGCAGCATCAGCCGATGTACTCGAAAACCTTGACCACGCGCACGACGTCCGACGTGGCCGCCGCGATCTGCGCCGCGTCGTCGCCCTCCTTGTGGGTGACCATGCCCATCAGGTAGACCACCTGGCGCTCGGTGACGACCTTGACGCGATTCGCCGGGAAGCGATTCTCCTCGATGAAGCGCGTCTTCACCTTGGACGTGATGTAGGTGTCGTTGGTGCGCGACGACATCGGCGTGTTGGGCGCGATCACCATCTCGTCCTGCACGGTGCGCACGCGGGGGATGCTCTTGATCAACGTGGCGATGGCGTCGTAGGTCGCGCGGTCGGGCGCCTCGCCGGTGAGCAGCACGATGCCGTTGAAGCTCGTGACGTTGAGGTGGATGCGATCGCCCCATTGGGCATTGGCGTCGGCCGCCGCCTTGGTCTCGATCGTCTCGTCGTCGAGTTGCGCGCCGGCTGAGCGGCGGTCGGCGACGACCAGCGCAGTGCCGGCGGCAGCGCCGGCGACGACGATCGGCGCGCAGCCGGAGAGCACGGAGCCCGCGCCGAGCGCGAGGGCGAGCGATGCCACGGTGAGTCGAAGGGATGTCATGCGATGTTCTCCTTGCGGGCGCGGTCGGGGGTGGAGAGAGGGAAGGGCGCGGGCGTCACGGCGGAGTCAGTCGTCGTCGCCGAGCAGCGTGTGATCGATGATGTCGCACATGCAATGGATGGCCAGCAGGTGGATCTCCTGGATGCGCGCCGTGCGCGCGTGCGGGACGCACACATGGACATCGCCCTCGACGAGGAGTTCGGCCATGCGCCCGCCGCCCTTGCCCGTCAGTGCAACGACGCGCATGTCGCGCTCGCGCGCGGCGTGCACCGCCGCGAGGACATTCGGCGAGCCGCCCGAGGTCGTGATCGCCAGCAGCACGTCGCCCTTGGCGCCGAGCGCGCGCACCTGGCGCGCGAACACCTGCTCGAACGCGTAGTCGTTGGCCACCGCGGTGAGCAGCGAAGTGTCGGTGGCCAGCGAGATCGCTGGCAGCTCGGGCCGCTCGCGCTCGAAGCGCCCGACCAGCTCGGCGGCGAAATGCTGCGCGTCGGCGGCCGAGCCGCCGTTGCCGCAGGCGAGGATCTTGCCGTCGCCGAACAGGCATTCGGTCATCACGTTGGCGGCGCGCGCGATCAGGGGTGCCAGCGACTCGGCGGCCTCCTGGTGCAGCGCCGCGCTGTCGCTGAAGTGCCCCTTCACGCGCTTGATGGCTTCCATCGGTGGATTATAGAGAGGCCACCGCGGCTCACTCGGAGGTGTCGATGACATCGCGCTGCCAGATTGCGCGCGCGGGGTCGAGCGCGTCGAACAGCACGGCGTCGAACCGGCAGGGCGGCTCGACGCGCAGGCGCGCGAGGTAGATCCGCGCGGCGGCGACGAGACGCGCCTGCTTGGCAGGCGTGATGGAGGCCGCGGCGCCACCGAACTCGCCGCCGCGGCGCAGCCGCACTTCGACGAACACGAGCGTCGCGCCGTCGCGCGCGACGAGGTCGATCTCGCCGAAGCGGGTCCTGACGTTGCGCTCGACGATGGTCAGGCCGCGCGCCGCGAGGTACTCCGCGGCGAGCGCCTCGGCGTCGGCGCCGACGGCACCCGGTGCGCGGTTCATGGCGTCGCGTCGAGCGGAACCAGCGTGCCTTCGTGGAACACGGCGAGCGTGCCCTCGCGCGCGATCTGGCGACCCTGGTCGAGCACCAGGTGCCCGGTGGCGCCGTCGAGCTCGAAGCGCGCCGGCACGCCGCCGCGGAAGGCATCGGCGACGCGGAAGGCGTCGATGCCGAGCGCATACAGGCGGTCGAGCGCCACGCTCGAGTAGCGCTTGTGCGGCAGCCGCGAGAGGGCCGGGGCATTGGGCGTGACGAGCCACGGCAGGTCGACCACGCGGGTGTCGTCGAGGTCGCGCTGCGTGCCGATCGACGCGCGCTGGTTGATCTGCGCGCTGGCATACGTGGTGACGCGCGGGGCGAAGGACTTCACCAGCGCCGCGTCGCTGCCTTCCACCGCGATGACGACGATGTCGGCCGGCGTGGCGGCGAGGTCGCGGCGCAGCGTCGAGAGGCCGTCCGGCGTCGGCGAGAACGTGAAGCGCCGCGGGGGATTGCCGCCGGCGAGCAGCCATTCGCCGGTGAACGCGCCGGCAAAGCGCCTCATCAATGGGGAGTCGGACTCGATCACCGATGCGTTCATCGCGCCATCCTCGCGCGCGCGACGCGCGATCACGCGCGCGTCGCTCTCGACTGCGAGCGCGAGCGTGTAGATGAGCGGCGGCAGCGTGGTGCCGTCGTCGAGCTGGTTGAGGGCGATCGTCGGCGGCAGCGACACGTCGGCCATTGCCAGCGCCTTCAGGTGGTCACGAACGAGCGGCCCGACGATCACGCGCGCGCCGGCATCGCGGGCGCGCGTGAACGCCGCGACGACATCGTCGCCGCCGTGGGCGACGACGTTGACGCGCCCGCGCGCACCTGCGGCGTCGGCGGCGTCGAGAAAGCCGTCGCGTACCGCTTCGGCGGCCCGCGCGTAGGCCACCGAGTCGAGCGGCAGCACCAGCGCGATGTCGGCCTGTGGTGCGCCCGGGGCGGGCTGCGCGGCGGCGCCCGCGTCGAGCGCCGGCGGCGGCGGAGCGGGCGCCGCTGTCGGCGCGGTGGCGTCCGGTGCATCTTGCACGACGAGCGGCAGGGCGGGCGCGTCATCGCTTGCCGCAGCCGCGGTGGCGGCGCAGAATGCGGCCGCCACGCCGATCGCCAACGTCGCGAGGATCCGCGCGAAGCGGATCGGCGGGACGCGGCGGGCGTGAAGAGGGCGCATTGGACGAGCGCGAGACGGGAAGCGCGGCAACGATGGCCGGACGCGAGGTCGCGCTGGCGCCGTCATTATATGTGGTTGCCACGCCGCTCGGACACCTGCGCGACATCACGCTGCGCGCGCTCGACGTGCTGGCCTCTGTGACGGCGATCTACGCCGAAGACACGCGCGTGTCGGCGACATTGCTCACCCGCTACGGCATCGCCACGCGGCCCCGCGCGCTGCACGCGCACAACGAAGCCGCGCGCGCCGCCGACGTGGTGACGGCGCTGGCGCAAGGCCGGAGCGTCGCGCTGATCACCGATGCCGGCACGCCGGCGATCAGCGACCCTGGCGCACGCGTGGTGCGCGCGGTGCGCGACGCCGGCCATGCCGTGGTGCCGATTCCCGGACCGTCGGCACTGGTCGCCGCGCTGTCGGCGGCCGGCATCGGCGCGACGCACTTCTTCTTCGCGGGCTTTCTGCCGGCCAAGGCCGGCGAACGCGACGCGCTCCTGGCGACGCTTGCCGACTTGCCGGCGGCACTCGTGTTCTACGAAGCGCCGCATCGTGTCGCGCGCACCGTCGACGCGCTCGCCGCGGTCCTCGACGGCGCGCGCACGCTGGTCGTTGCGCGCGAGCTCACCAAGACCTTCGAGACGATCACTTCGATGCCGCTCGCCGACGCGGCGGCGTGGCTGGCGCAGGACCCGCATCGCCGCCGCGGAGAGTTCGTGCTCGTGGTCGACGCGCCGCCGGACGCACGGGGGCCCGTCGACGATGCCTCGCTGGCCTCGGCGTTGCGCTGGATGGACGCCCTTGCCGCCGAGCTGCCCCCCGCTCGCGCGGCGCACGTCGTCGCGCGCATGACCGGCGTCGCGCGCGACGCGCTGTATGCGCATGCAACGGCGCGCAGGACATCGCCGGACCTGTAATTTCGGGGGCGGTGCATGTAGGAGCGCACCTACAGGCGATTGGGCCGCGCACCGATGGGGGGGGCGGTAGCGCTTCCTTAGGATGCGTACAACGATAACGATACCCCGCAAACATGGAACTTCACGCCAGCGACAACATCGTCAGCCTGCCGTTTCTCGCCGCCGCGCGCGCCGCGTCGCGACCGGCACCGGCGCGCTTCGGCCGCCTCTACGGCAACTCCGCGGTGATGCAGGATGTGTTCGCCATGATCGCCAAGGTGGCGCCCACCGAGGCGACGGTGCTCATCACCGGCGAGTCGGGCTGCGGCAAGGAGCTCGTCGCGCACTCGATCCACGACCTGTCACCGCGCCGCGGCGATCCGTTCATCGCGATCAACTGCGGCGCGATTCCGCAAAACCTGATCGAGGCCGAGCTGTTCGGTTATGAAAAGGGCGCGTTCACCGGGGCCAGCCGCCAGCACGCTGGTTGCTTCGAGCGCGCGCGTGGCGGCACGCTGTTCCTCGACGAGATCACCGAGATGCCGCCGGAGATGCAGGCGCGCCTGTTGCGCGTGCTCGAAACCGGGCGCTTCGCGCGCATCGGCGGCGACCGCGACCTGACCGCCGACGTGCGCGTGCTGGCGGCGACCAATCGCGAGCCGGGTGCAGCCGTGCGCGACAACTCGCTGCGCGAGGACCTGATGTACCGGCTCGCGGTGTTTCCCCTGCACCTGCCGCCGTTGCGCGATCGCGAGGACGACCCCGAGCTCCTTGCCGAGCATTTCCTGCAGGCGCTCAATGCCACGGCGCATACACAGAAGCGACTTTCGCGCACCTCGGTCGAGGCCATTCGCCGCCACACGTGGCCGGGCAACGTGCGCGAGCTGCGCAACGCCGTGCATCGCGCCTTCATCATGGCCGACGACACGGTCGAGTTGAACCTCGGCCGCCTGGCATGCCCGGAAGCCCGCGGCCGCAAGCTCGAATTCGCGGTCGGCACGCAGCTTGCCGACATGGAGCGCCAGGCGATCTTCGCCACGCTCGACCATTGTCGTGGCAACAAGCGCCAGTGCGCCGAGATGCTGGGCGTCAGCCTGAAGACGCTGTACAACCGCCTCGCGGCGTATCACGCCGCGGATTCCACGAGCACCGCGCAGTAGGCGCACGCCGCGCGGCCGCGCCTTCCGGAAACCCCCGCCATGATCCGACTCCTGATTGCCGACGATCACGCCATCGTGCGCGCCGGGTTGAAGCAGTTCATCGCCGACCAGATCGACATGGAAGTCGCGGGCGAGGCCGCCACCGGCAACGAGTGCATCTCACTGGTGCGCGCCGGCGAGTTCGACGTGGTGCTGCTCGACATCTCGATGCCCGACAAGAACGGCATCGATACGCTGAAGGCCATCAAGCACGCCAAACCCGACTTGCCGGTGCTGATGCTGTCGGGATTCGCCGAGGAGCAGTACGCGGTGAACCTGCTGCGCGCCGGCGCCTCGGGCTATATCAACAAGGAAACCGCGTCGACGCAGCTGGTCGGCGCGATCCGCACGGCGATGCGCGGGCGCAAGTACGTGAGCCCCAATCTCGCGCAGGTGCTCGCCGATGGCGTGTCCGGCGACACCGACGCGCCGCTGCATGCGCGGCTTTCGCAGCGCGAGTTCCAGATCTTCACCAAGCTCGCGGGCGGCACGCCGGTGTCGAAGATCGCCGAGGAGTTGCACCTGTCCGTGAAGACGGTCAGCACGTACCGGTCGCGAGTGCTGGAGAAGATGGCGATGAAGACCAACGCCGATCTCACCTATTACGCCATCAAGAATCACCTGATCGAGTGACGAGCGTGCGAGGACGACAGGCGATTGGCGGCGGACGCGCCCGCGCGCTCCGTGGAGGCGCGCGATGCGCGACGCGCGCATGGTAGCGGGAGAACAGCTGCGCGTCGTGCTGATCGAGGACTCGCCGATCATCCGCGAGCGCCTCATCGAGTCGCTTACAGCGACCGGCCGCATCAAGGTCGTCGGCCAGGCGGACAGCGAGCGCGCGGCGGTGGCGGCGCTCGCCGCCGGCGGCTGGGACGCGGTGATCCTCGACCTCCAACTGAAGCAAGGCACGGGACTCGGCGTGCTGAAGGCCCTCGGCCCCGTGCGTCCGGCAGGCGCTAAAGTGATCGTGCTCACGAACTACGCGATTCCGCAGTATCGCGACCGCAGTCTCGCGCTGGGCGCCGATTACTTCTTCGACAAGTCGCGCGAGTATGACCGCGTCCGCAATGTGCTCGAGGAGTTGGCGGGCGCTCGCTGACAGCCGATGTAAGCGCTACAACGGTGCTTTGCAAAGCCGCTCGCGCCGTCGCCACTGGCGATCCTAACGCGTTGAATAGACGGACATGCGCTGCTGGCACGGCGCCTGCGAAGGACAGGGCGTGACTCCCGTCCACGATCGGTTATTTCCCACGCTCAAGGAGACTTCCATGATCCGCCTCATCGCTATCATTCTCGCGGCCGCGCTGGCCAGCCTGCTCGCCGCCTGCAACACGGTGGAAGGCGCCGGCAAAGACGTATCCGCCAGTGGCCACGCCATCTCGAAGGCCGCGGAAAAGAGCGAGCCTTGACCTGACCTTCGAAGCGAAGCTTCTTCCATCATCGGGGCCGGCGCGCGATGATTGGCGCGGCGGCCTCGATCCATGGAAACATCCAACGAGCAAACGCGGCGCGCACGCCGTGCCGAAGTGGCGCTGGTCGTGCTGGCACTCGTTGCCGGCGTCGGTGCGCTCAAGATCGCGCACGAGTTCTTCGTGCCGGTGGTGGTCGGGATTCTCGGCGCGTACGCGCTCCGACCCATCGTCTCCAAGCTCTCGAGCTGGAAGATTCCCGAGCCGCTGGCGGCTGCCATCGTCATGGCCGTGCTGGTGAGCGCGCTCGCCGGCGGCGCCTACGCGCTGCGTGACCAGGCCACGAGCGCGCTCGCCGACCTGCCGCACGCGGCGCACTCGGTGCGGCTGAAGCTGCATGCGCTTGCGAGCGGCCCGGATCCGACGCCGCTGGCGCACGTCAAGGCGGCCGCCGACGAGTTGAAGAAGGCTGCCAGCGAAGTGTCCGGCGAACCGGCTCCCCCGCCCTCGTCGGGCCCCGGCATCACCGATCGCCTGGCCGCTGACGGCGTCAATGCGCTCGGAGTCCTAACCACGCTCGGCGTGGCGCTGGCCATCACGATGTTCCTGCTCGCGGCGGGCAACTCGTTTCGACGCAAGCTCCTGCGTGTTGGCGGCAATACGCTGAAGGAGCGCCGCATCACGGTCGAGATCCTCGACGAGATCGACGTGCAGGTGCAGCGCTATCTGCTGGTGATGCTGCTCACCAATGTCGCGCTCGGCTTTGTGATGTGGGGGGTGTTCGCCGCGTTCGGCGTGGAGCGTGCCGCGCTGCTCGCCTCCTGCGTCGCGTTGCTGCACGCGATCCCGTACGTGGGTATCGTGTTCGCGCTGGTGCTGGTCGCCGCCGTCGGCGTGCTGCAGTTCGCATCGGCCGGTGTCGTGGTCGCGCTGTTGCTCGCGACGTCCGCCGTGTCCGTGTGCCTGGGCCTGTTCCTGCAGAACTGGCTGCAGGGGCGCGCGTCGCGAATGAACCCGGTGGCGGTGTTCGTCTCGGTGCTCTTCTTCGGCTGGCTGTGGGGCGGGTGGGGTCTCCTCGTCGGTGCGCCACTGATCGCCATCGTGCGCACCATCGCGAGCCGTGTCACCACGCTGTCGGCGCTCAGCGAATTCCTCAGTGACGATGAGCCGCGTCCCAGCCCGCGCCCACAACGTGACGCGACGTAGCCGCCTCGCCGTCATCCATCGGCAGAGGCGATCGTAGGAACGCTGCCGACGCCGCTGCAGGATGTGCGCGGCAGGCATCCCCGATCTGCCGGCCGCGCCTCGCCAGGGTCGTCTAATCGACTGATTCTTCAAGCGTTTATGACTGGCACGGCGGTTGCGACGCTCAACACACGAGGCAGGCGCGGCTGTGCGCGCAGGCCGTTCACTGTCAGTTCCATCAAGGAGGGTCACCATGAGTAAATTGCTGATAAGCCTGCTGGCGGGATGCGGCCTCGCGTTCGCCGGGGCGGGTTATGCGGCGTCGTCGACGTCGACGATGTCGAAGGAAAGCTACAGCGCGCAGAAGTCTTCCATCAAGGCGACGTACGACTCGGACAAGGCCGCGTGCAAGAGCATGTCCGGCAACTCCAAGGACGTGTGCGAGGAAGAGGCGAAGGGCAAGCGCGACGTCGCGCTCGCTGATGCCGAAGCGGCCTACAAGGGCACGCCTTCTGCACGCTATGACGCGCGCGTGGCACGCGTGGAATCGCAATACAAGGTCGCCAAGGAGAAGTGCGACGATCTTTCGGGCAACGCCAAGGACGTGTGCGTGAAGCAGGCCAAGGCCGCCGAAGTGAAGGGCAAGGCCGACGCCAAGGTCGACAAGGTCGCGACCGAGGCGAACACCACGGCGATGACGAAGACCGCCGACGCGCGCAAGGATGCCGCCGAAGACAAGCGCGATGCCGACTACAAGGTCGCGGTCGAGCGTTGCGATTCGATGGCCGGCAATGCCAAGGACGAATGCGTCAAGGCCGCCAAGATGCACTACGGCAAGTCCTAGCACCACCAAGCGGGGCGCGCCGCCGCGGAATTTCTCCCTTATTTGCGGTTGGCGCGACTTTCGGCCGGACCATCATTCGGTCCGGCCGTTTTTTCGTCGGCGGCAGGCGCGCCCGGCGCACGCACCATGCGCGCCAGCAGCCGCTCGATGAGCGCGCGCGGATCGTGGGCGCGGCCGGTGTGCGCCGGCGACAGCTGGATGATCGTGCTGCGCGGCGCCGTCAGCCAGCGAAAGCGCTCCTGGGGCGCCAGTGCGCCGATCGGACCCGCGTCCGGGCCGCCGCGGCAGATGCGCACGATGCTGTCGAGATGGCGATGCAGGACCTCGAGGTCGAGTGCGGGATCGAGGCAGGCGATGCGTGCGGGATCGACCTCGACGGCGGCCTCGAGGAAGCGCTGCGCGGCGCATGACACGACGACGCCGACGTTGACGAACTCCTCGCGCTCGACGCGCGGCACGACGCGGATCACCGCATAGTCATAAGTGCTCGGTGCGGGCACGGATCGCTTCCTCGACAAAGGCGCGCGGCGCTTCGAGCCGGGCACGAAGATAACGGCGATAGCCACTGCGCGCCGCCTCCGCCGCCGCGGCGTCGTGCGGATCGAGCCATGACGCCGGGACCGCGGCGACGATGGGCGCGATGATAGCGTCCGCCAGCTTCGCCGCCAGCATGCCGTCGACTTCCGCCAGCGCCGAGGCCTGCGGCAGCAGGACATGCTCGCGTATGCGCGCGAACGGCTCGCGGGCGCGCGCCGTGAAATCCTCCCCGGCATGGTGGAAGTAGAACGCCGCGCCGTGGTCGATCAGCCATGGGCGGCGATGCCAGATCAGCATGTTGGTGTTGCGCGCCGTACGATCGACGTTGCTGACGAGGGCATCGAACCACACGATCGACGAGGCGAGCGCGGCATCGAGGTTATCGACGACGGGATCGAACGTGGTGGCGCCCGGCAGGTAGTCGAGTCCGAGATTGCGTCCGGCACTCGCGCGGATCAGGTCCTGGATCTGGGGGTCGGGCTCGCTGCGGGCGA
>DATBOK010000125.1:0-6559 GCA_036553845.1 Casimicrobiaceae bacterium | reverse complement strand
TACCGGCTGGTGCTCGCGATTCGCGTCGGCCACGCGCAACGCTGCCTCGACGACGGCGCGACGATCGCCGAGGCGGCGCAACGCGCGGGATTCGCCGACCAGAGCCATCTCACCCGCCACTTCAAGCGGATCGCGGGCGTGACGCCGAAGCAGTACTTCGCGTCGACGCTGCGGCGCGACGCGCATGCGCCCGCATCACCGCGCAGTTGCGACGCGCCGGCACGCGCTCAGATCTCGAATCCGGCGGCGACGCGCGTCGGCGCCGTGGCGCGCGCGGTCAGCAACGTCACGAGCCGCCGCGCGCGCTCGGGATCGGCGGCACTGGCCGACACCGCGGCCGCGTAGACGGTCGCGAGCTCGAAGGGCGGCGGCAGCGCGCCAACCAGCGACACGCCGTCGGTGTCGACGATCTCGGTGATCTGCGTGCAACCGACCGCATGTGGCTCGCGGGATTGCGCGAGGTGCTGCATGGCGGTGGCACCGTTCGGCCACGTCCTGATGTACGGCGCCACCGCGTCGTGGATGCCAAGCGCGTGCAGGACCTGGTCGAAATGGATGCCCGCCGTCGCCCGCTGCGGATCGGGAAAGTGAATGCACTTCGCGGCGCGCAGCGTCGCCGCGAGCGACGAGCGATCGGCGATGGCCGGCAGCGGTTCGCCACTGCGCACCGCGATGCCGGTACGCACACGCCCGAGCGGCGCGCTCGAGCCGGCGACGAGCTGCCCCGACGCGCTCAAGTCGGCGACCAGCGCCTCGGTGAGGATGGCCACGTCGCAGGCCTCACCGGCGACGAGGCGCTCGCGCATCGCACCGACCGCGCCGAACGTGCCGTCGATCGTGGCGCCGGTGGCTTCGAAGATGGCGTGTTCCAGCGCGCCGACCGCCGCCTTCGCCGCGCCGCCGCTCAATACGTGCAGCACTGCGGCCGGCGGCGTCACTCGTCCACTTTCGCGCCGGAGATCTTGACCACCTTCGCCCACTTGGCGATGTCGTCCTCGAGGTACTGGTTGAATTCGGCAATGGACATCGTCATCGGCGCGGCGCCCTGCTTCGCCCACGCCTGGCGCACCGCCGGATCGGCGACGATTGCCGCGATTTCGGCATTGAGCTTGCCGGTGATCGCCGCCGGCGTGCCGCGCGGCGCCATCAGGCCCAGCCAGATCACCGCGTCGTAGCCCGGCACGCCAGCTTCGGCCATCGTCGGCACGTTGGGCAGCACGTCCGAGCGCTTCTGGCCGGTGGTGGCGAGCGCCCGAACCTTGCCGGCCTCGGCGAATCCCGCCATCGTCGGCACCGCGTCAAACATCATGTCGACCTGTCCCCCGAGGAGGTCGTTGCGCGCGCCCGAGCTGCCCTTGTAGGGAATGTGCTGGATGTCGACGCCGGCCATCGCCTTGAAGAGCTCGCCCGCCATGTGATAGGGCGTGCCGGGTCCCGACGACGCGTAGTTGAGCGTGCCGGGCTTCGCCTTGGCGAGCTTGATCAGGTCGGCGACGCTCTTCACCGGCAGCGACGGCTTCACCACCAGCACCAGGTCCGAGTAGTTGATCGGCGCGATGGGGGTGAAGTCGCGCATCAGCGCGAAGGGCTTCCTGCTGAACAGCGATTCGTTCACCGTGTGGGTGTTCGACATCAGCAGCAGCGTGTAGCCGTCCGGCGCGCTCTTGGCGACGGCCTCGGTGCCGATGATCGAGCCTGCCCCCGGCTGGTCCTCGATGACGAACGGCTGCTTCAGCGACTGCTGCAGCCGTTGCGCGAGGAAGCGCGCATAGATGTCCGCCGGTCCGCCGGCGGCGAACGGCACGACGATCTTCACCGGCCGGCTGGGATAGTCGTCGGCGTAGGCGGTCGCGGCGAACACGAGCGCCAGCGCCGCGACGCCGATCGCCACACGCCGCACCATGTTCGAGCTTGCAAGTTGCAGCTTCATCGATCGTCTCCTCGTTCGGCCCGCGCCGTGCGCGCGGCCGCGGTTCAATGCGACGCCGCGGTGTAGGCCGGCGCAGGCTGGGTGAAATAGGCGTGCAGGATGTGATACACCAGAAGGTAGTTCTTCTGCTGGAAGCTCGCGTGCGAAATGCCGGGCATCACCGCGAAATGCTTGTCCGGGTTGGGCAGGCGCGCGAAGAACGCGATGAGGTCCTCCATCGCCGCGATGCCGTCGAACTGGCCGCGCATGACGATCGTCGGCACCGTGATCCTGGCCGGATCGACCGCCGGCAGCCGCGAGCACATGTCGATGTAGGTGCCGTTGGGCATCGAGTCGTCGAGCGCAAGGATCGCGTCGGCAAACGCCTCGACGACGCGCGGCTCGACGGTGTCGGGATGGTCGCGCTGGAAGATCGATTGCACGAACGCGCGGTCGATGGGGCGCCGCCGCGACTTCAGGAATTCCGGCAGCTTGCGTCGCCGCTGCTCGAGGGTCGGTGAGCCGTCGCCGGTCCATACGAACGCATCCAGCGCGAGACGCGCCACGCGCGCAGGATGGCGCTGCGCGAACAGCGCCGCGCGCAGCGCACCCGACGAGATGCCGTAGGTGAGGAAGGCGCCCCCGCCGCGCAGGCTCAGCATGTAGTCGGTCGCGCTCTCGAGGTCGTCCACGCCGTTGGCGATGTCGCAGGTGATGTCGCGCGACTTGTCCGACCGGCCAAAGCCTTCCATGTCGACGCACCAGCAGTCGAAGCCGCGGCGCGCGAACCAGTCCATCACCGACGAGTCGGGACGGCCGGGCACATGCAGGTCGAAGGTCGGCTGCGACGCCATCGACGAGCCGTGCACGAACAGCACGGCCGGCTTGCCGTCGGGTGCGCCGACGAACTTGCGCCACAGGAAGAGGCGCACGTCGCCCTTGCGGGTCCAGTGCTCGGTGCCGGTGACCGTGGCCCCGGCTGCATCGTCGCGTGCATTCATGCGTGATTCCTGTCGACTGCGGAGTTGCCGCGGTTCAATCGATGTGCGCGCCCGTGTCGCGGATCACCGTTGCCCAGCGTGCCCTCTCCTCGTGGAAATAGCGGTCGAATTCGGCCGGCGTGCTGCCGACGACCTCGATCGACGCGTGCGCCATGTATTCCCTGACCTGCGGCTCCTGCAGCGCGGCGGACACCGCGCGATAGAGCGTGTCGAGCGTCGCCGGCGGCGTGCCTTTGGGCGCCAGCAATCCCATCCAGACGTAGGCGGCGTAGCCCGGGAAGCCGGACTCGGCGAGCGTCGGCACGTCGGGCATCTGCGGCGAGCGGCTCGTGCCCGTCACCGCCAGCGCACGCAGCTTGCCCGAGCGGATGAGGCCGGTGACGCTGGCGAGCCCCGGCATGATCACCGGCACGCGCCCGCCGACGACGTCGCTGATCGCCGGCGCGCTGCCGCGATAGGGCACGTGGTTCATGCGCAGGCCGGCCATCGACGCCAGCATCGCGACGAACAGGTGCTGTCCGCTGCCATTGCCGGACGATGCGAAGTCGACCTGCCCGGGGCGCGCCTTCACGTAGGCGACGAATTCCTGCACGCTCGCAACCGGCATCGCCGGATTGACCGCGAGCACGCCCTGCTCGCGGCCGATCAGCGAGATCGGCGCGAAGTCCTCGATGGGGTCGTACGCGAGCTTGGCGTACATCGTCGCGCTGATCGCGTTGGTCTGGGACGCGAGCAGCAGCGTGTAGCCGTCGGGCGCGGCCCTCGCCACCAGCTCGCTGCCGATGGTGGCGCCGGCGCCGGGCTTGTTCTCGATGTACACCGGCTGGCCGAGGCGCCTGGCCAGTGCGTCGGCGATTACGCGCGTCGGCCCGTCGACGGCGCCGCCCGCCGAAAACGGCACGATGATCTTGATCGGACGCGACGGAAAGTCGTCGCCGGCGGCAATCGCGGCCGACGCGAGCGCGCCGGTGACGAGGACGGTGACGAGGGTTCGCAGCATGGCAAGGATCCGGATGGCGGTGCGGTCGACCCCCGCATGATAATCCGGGATCTACGCCGGCACTTCTCCCAGCACCGTGCAGCGGCGGATCACGCGCCCCTGCGTGGCTGCGTCGTAAGGTGTGGCGCGATGCATCAGGCAGCGATTGTCCCAGACGATCATCTCGCGCACTCTCCAGCGATGCTCGTAGGTGAGGTCGGGATGCACGGCGAGCCCGTTGAGCTCCTCGATCAGCGCGCGTCCTTCGGCGTACGGCATGCCGACGATGGACTCGGCGTGGTCGCCGAGGTAGATGCACTTGCGCCCGGTCTCCGGATGCGTGCGCACGAGGGGATGATCGACCGGCGGCGTCGCTTGTCGCTGTGCCTCGGTCATCGGCTCCTCGCCGTGGCGGCGCGTGCGCGAGAAGTCGAGGCTGTGCACGGCGCGCAACGGCGCGATGCGCGCCTTCCACGCCGCGTCGAGGCGCTCGTACGCGCCGTACATGTCGCAGAAATGCGTCTCGCCGCCGGACGCCGGCATCACTTCGCCGTAGATGATCGTGGCGTGGCCGGTGACCTTTTGCCACGAACCGTCGGTGTGCCATGCCAGCGTGCCGCGGTCCGGGTGCCGTCCATTCGGCCTGCCTTCGGCGTCGAGGTTCGACAGCCGGTAGAGCTCCGGATAGCCGTCCGCATGGTACTGGTTCATCACGTGCACCTGCACTTTGCCGAAGTGCCGCGCGAACGCGACCTGTCGTCCGGTCGGCAGGTCCTGTGGCGGGAACACCAGCACCTGATAGCGCAGGAACGCGCGGTAGAGCGCGCGGAATACGTGGGTCTCGACGTCCCCGCCGAGCGCCACACCCGATATTTCGGCGCCGAGGTTCGGCGTCAGCGGCCGCACGGCGAAGGGCCAGTTCTCTTTTGCGGCGGCAGTCACGGCAGACGGCACCATTCCATTTGCCTCACGGGCAGATGTAGCCCGTTCCCGATGGGCTGCGAAAGCACCCGACCGATTCCGGCAGCAACTGCTTGGGCAGCCACAGCACGATGTCGGGGAACATCACGGTGAATGCAATCGTCGCGAAGAACACGATATACAGCGGCAGCGAGCGCGCCACCGCCTTGCCGAATCCCACGCCCACGTATTTCGACGCCACCAGCAGCGACAGTCCGTAGGGCGGCGTGATCAGGCCGAACACCAGGGTGGTGATGATCACCACGCCGAGATGCAGCGGATTGATGCCGCCGACCTCGCCCAGCTTGTTGATGATGGGCATGAAGATGATGATCGCCGGCACGGCGTCGATGAAGTCGCCGACGATCACGAACATCGCCACCAGCAGGAACATGATCGTGCGCCCGTTAGTACCGGCGAAGGCGGTGATGTGCGCGGCAACGATGTCCGGCCCGCGCAGGTAGGCGACCAGCCAGCCGAACGCCGATGCGCCGGCCACCGCGGCGAGCGGCAGCGAATAGAGGAGGCCCGCATACATGAAATCGCGCGGCAGCTCGCGGAAATGCCCGCGGTTGAGCACCGGTATCAGCACGACGATGATGTAGACCGCCGCCACCATCCCGGCTTCGGTCGGCGTGAACCAGCCGGTAAGGATGCCGCCCATGATGATCACGGGAATGACCAGCGGCAGCGCCGCGCCGCGCGCCGCGACGACGACTTCGGTCAGCGACGCGCGCTTCTTCATCACGCCCACCGGCCCCCAGAAGTAGCTGTAGATCATGAGGCCGATGCCGATCAGCACGCCGGGCACGACCCCGGCCAGGAACAGGCCGCCGATCGAGACGTTGCCCGTCGCGCCGTAGACCACTGCCATGATGCTCGGCGGTATCAGGTTGGCCATCGTCGACGCCGACGCGATGAGCGCGGCGGTGAACGCGCGGTCGTAGCCTTCGCGCGCCATGTCGTGCGCGATCGTCCGGCTCAGCACCGCGACGTCGGCGGTGGACGACCCGGAGATGCCGGCGAAGAACATGCTGAACAGCGACACCACCTGGGCGAGGCCGCTGCGCAGGTGCCCGACCAGCGTCTGCGACAGGTGGATCATCCGGTGCGCGACGTCGGAGGCGGCCATCAGCTCGCCGACGAGCAGGAAGAACGGCACGGCGAGCAGCGTCTCCGAATCGATGCCGTGGAAGAGCTGCCCGATCATCGACTGCATGCTGATCTGGGTGAACGCGGTGGCCGCCAGCACGCCGGCGACCAGCGCGAAGACCACCGGCACGCCCATGTACCCGAGCACGAGAAACAAAACCGTCATCAGCAACAGGACGCCGCTCGCGCTCACAGCAGGGCCTCGCGCGTGTCGTCGCGGTCCTCGGGTCCCTCGAATCCGTGCCGCCAGCCGTTGACGAGCTGCTCGATCGTGAACAGGAACACCAGCACGCCGGCTATCGGCACGATCGCCGTGTACACGGTCAGCGGCACGAGCGAGGGCATCCGGTAGCTGCCGAGGTCGAGCAGGGCGTTCTGGGTGCCGCACCACACGAGGATGACGGAGACCACGAGCACGACGAGGCGGTTGATCACCTCGATCACCGTGCGCGGCGCGCCGGTCATGCGCTTGGTGATCTCGGTCAGGTAGAAATGGTCGTTGCGCCGCGTGGCAGCGGCCATGCCGACGAACACCCCCCATGCGAAGAACGCGGTGGT
>DATBOK010000075.1:0-1574 GCA_036553845.1 Casimicrobiaceae bacterium | reverse complement strand
AAGCTCGGTCTTGCCCAACTCCACGTAGGCGATCGACACGCAGTAATAGCGCAGGCCGCGCAGGAAATTGTGCGTGCCGTCGATCGGATCGACGACCCAGATCCGATCGGGCGCGCCGTGGAACGATGCCGACGATTCCTCGCCGAGGAAGGCGTCGCCGGGAAACGCTGCGGCAAGCTTGCTGGCGATCAGGTCCTCGATCGCCCGGTCGGCGCGCGTGACGAAATTCTGCGCGCCCTTGCTCTCGACGATCAGCGACTCGCGCTTGGCGAAAAGATCGCGCGCGAGCTCGCCCGCCTTGAGCGCGACCTGCTGTGCGGCGGCATAGCGGGCAGTCAACGGCATGTCCTGAGTCCTTCGGTCTCGGCCCGGCGGCGATCCGCGGCGGCGATTGATTGCGCCTCTTTGCTTTCGACCCCGGCCGGCAACACTTCGTTCTGCACCGCGCACCGGCGCCGATGCAGACAGTATTCCAGATTCCCGGATGGGTGGAAGTTGAATTGCCCAGGCGGATACGCGACAATCGCGCTCCGCTTCCCCGCGTCCCGCGCTCCAGCGTTCCCGATGCGAAATGCCACTTCCTTTGCCGCCCGCCGCCGCTTCGACGTCATCTGCCTCGGCCGCTTCGCCGTCGACTTCTACGCCCAGCAGATCGGCGCCCGGCTCGAGGACGTGACGAGCTTCGCCAAGTACCTCGGCGGCTCGTCGGCGAACACCGCGTTCGGTTGCGCCCGCCTCGGGCTCGACGTTGCGCTGATCTCGCGCGTCGGCGACGACGGCCTGGGCCGTTTCCTGATCGAGACGATTGCCCGCGAAGGCTGCGACGTGAGCCACGTCGGCATCGATCCGTCGCGCCTCACCGGCGCGGTCGTCCTCGGCATCGAGGACAAGGACACGTTCCCGCTGATCTTCCTGCGCGAGAACTGCGCCGACATGGCGATCGCCGAGAGCGACGTCGACGAGTCGTTCATCGCGCAGAGCAAGGCGCTGCTGATCACCGGCACGCACTTCTCGACCGCGCATGTCAACCGCATCAGCCATCTGGCGCTCGACCGCGCCCGTAACAACGACGTGCGCACCATCCTCGACATCGACTATCGTCCGGTGCTGTGGGGACTGACCGCGCGCGGCGACGGCGAGACGCGCTACGTGCGCTCCGACACGGTGACCGCGCACCTGCAGGCGATCCTGCCGAAGATCGATCTGGTCGTCGGCACGATCGAGGAGTTCAACATCGCCGGCGGCAGCACCGACATCATCGAGTCGCTCGCCGCGGTGCGACGGATCACGCCCGCCGTGCTGCTGGTCAAGCGCGGGCCGCTCGGCTGCGCGGTCATCGACGGTGCGATACCGTGCTCGCTCGACGATGCGTTCAACGGCCGCGGCGTCGATGTCGAGGTGTTGAACGTGCTGGGCGCCGGCGACGCGTTCTCGGCGGGATTTCTTTCCGGCTGGGTCCGCGGCGAGGACTACGACGCGTGCTGCCGCTACGCCAATGCCTGCGGCGCGCTGGTCGTCTCGCGGCATGGCTGCGCTCCGGCGATGCCGACGCGGATCGAGCTCGACTATTTTCT
>DATBOK010000062.1:0-3787 GCA_036553845.1 Casimicrobiaceae bacterium | reverse complement strand
TCGTCAACGTGTTTGCCGAGGACGGCGCCTTGAGCGGCAATCCGCTGGCGGTGTTCGAGGATGGGCGCGGGCTCGACGACGCGACGATGCAGGCGCTGGCGTTGCAGTTCAACCTCTCCGAAACGACGTTCGTCCTGGCGTCGACCTCGGCCACCGCGCGCGTGCGCATATTCACGCCGACATTCGAGATGCCGTTCGCCGGCCATCCGACGCTCGGCACCGCGCACGTGGTTCGCGATCGCACGCAATGCGGCGATGCGCTGACCTTGGAGATGCGCGCCGGCACCGTGCCTGTCACCGCCTACGGCGATCGCTGGACGCTGGAGGCGAAGGCGCCGCGCACCCGCGAGGTCGCGGCGCCGCGCGACGCGCTCGCTGCCATGCTGGGCCTGGCCACCGCCGATCTCGGCACGACGCCGCTGTGGGTCGATACCGGCAGCGAGCAGCTGGTCATTCCACTGGCGAGCGTCGACGCGGTGGCCCGGTGCGCGCCGGATCCCGCGTTGCTCCTGCGCCATGCCAGCATCGATCTGCCCGGATCTCCCGGCGTCGTGCGGAGCGCGCGCGCGGTGGCGTACGTCTGGGCGCGCGCCGGTGACGGCTCGGTCCTCGCGCGCTTTTTCTTCTCCAAGCACGGTGCCGTCATCGAAGATCCGGGCACCGGCTCGGCATGCGCGAATCTGGGCGGATGGCTGGTCGCGACCGGTGCCGCGCGGCCACTGGCTCTCGCGATCGCCCAGGGCGCCGCCGTCGGAAGGCGCTGCCGCCTGGGCCTCGAGGTCGACGCGAGCGGGCGCATTTTCGTTGCCGGACGGGTGATCGAGCTCGGACGGGGCACGATAAGCCTCTGACAGCGCACCTCGCCGCAACAGGCTGTTACAACCGCGACGTACATCGCGGTCAACAGCTCGCTACACTGGGCCGTTGCTTGCCGATTGTATGTCGCTCCGACAACGCATGCGCGCCGCGCCATTCCTCGCCGCCATCGCCGCCGCCCTGCTGTGCGCCGTGCCGCCTGGCGCTGCCGCGACCGGCGACGCGCTCGGCTACGACGATGCGAGGCATCTGCTGAACCGCACCGCCTTCGGCGCGAATGAGGCCGAGATCGAGCGCTATGCCGGGATGTCGCGGGAGCAGGCCGTCAAAGGCCTGCTCGGCAGCGGGCGCGCGGTGGCGGCGACGCCGCCGCCGGCATGGACCGGCGAGACCGGGACGCTTCGTTACCCGCGGCGCGACGCCGGCGCGACCGACCTCGAGCGCAAGATGTTCCGGCAGCAGCAGGTCCGCGAAGGGCTGCAACTGCGCGGCTGGTGGATCGGAGAAATGATCGCCACGCCCTCGCCGCTGACCGAGAGGATGACGCTGCTCTGGCACAACCACTTTGTTTCCAGCCAGCAGAAGGTGAAGCTCGCCCTGCTCATGTATCGCCAGAACCGCACGCTGCGCGCGCAGGCGCTGGGCAACTTCGGTGCGATGCTGCACGCGGTCGCCCGCGATCCGGCGATGATCGTCTATCTCGACAGCGCGCAGAATCGCCGGGGCGCGCCGAACGAGAATTTCGCCCGCGAGCTGATGGAGCTCTTCACGCTGGGCGAGGGCAACTACGGCGAGCGCGACATCAAGGAAGTCGCGCGCGCGTTCACCGGCTGGAGCCTCGACCGGGACAGCGGCGAGTTCAGGTTCCGCCGCTTGCTGCACGATTCCGGCAGCAAGACGGTCCTGGGCAGAACCGGCGACTTCGATGGCGACGACGTGATCGACATCCTGCTGGCGCAGCCGGCAACCGCCGAATTCATCGCCCGCAAGCTGTGGCGCGAGTTCGTCTCGCCCGAACCCGACCCCGCGGAAGTCGGGCGCATCGCCGCGCGCTTTCGCGATTCCGGCTACGACATCAAGGCCGCGCTGTACGCATTGCTGACCTCGGACGCATTCTATGCGCGCGCAAACCGGGGCACGCTCGTCAAGTCTCCGGTCGATATCGTCGTCGGCACGCTCAGGCAATTCGGGCTGCAGCCGGCCGACACGATGCCCTTTGCCGTCGCCGCGGCCGGCATGGGCCAGAACCTGTTCGCGCCACCGAACGTCAAGGGTTGGCCCGGCCAGGAGACCTGGATCAACACCAGCACCTTGCTCGCGCGGAAGCAGTTTCTCGACCGCCTGTTCCGCGCCGACGCGACCGCGTCGAACGAGCCATCGATCGCCGGCGAGGACGCGATGAGCGCCGCGGCATCGACACCGGCGACCGATGCCGCCAGGGATCCGGAAAGGGCACGGGCGACTCGCTTCCTGCGCGCCGTCGACCGCAGCATCCGCAGCGTGCAGTTCGACAGCGCGGCCTGGTACGCCCAATGGAAAGCGCCCGCCGATGCGCATGCGCGCACCGAGGACGCCGTCAGGCTGCTCTTCGCCGTCGCGCCGCAATCGGCGCCGCCGCCGGATACCGAGCCGCTGGCGCTGGTGCACGAGCTCGTGCTCGACGCGGCCTACGAGCTCAAGTGAGCCTGCGATCGAAGGAGCGATGACCATGGATCGCCGCCATTTCCTCACCCTTGCCGGCGCGGCGCCGATCGCCGTCCTGCTGCCGGGGCTCGCGACGAACGTCGCCTTCGCGGCCGCTCCGGCGAGCGCCGATTACCGCCGGCTGCTGGTGCTGATCGAGCTCAAGGGCGGCAACGACGGGCTGAACACTCTGGTGCCGTACGCGAGCCCGGCGTACTACGCGCTGCGGCCGAAGCTCGCGATCCCGCGCGACCAGGTGATCAAGCTCTCGGATGCCGCGGGCCTGCACCCCGCCCTCGAACCGCTGCTGCCGCTGTGGCAGCGCAACCAGCTCGCGGTGCTGCTGGGCGTCGGTTATCCGGCGCCCAACCTCTCCCATTTCCGCTCGATCGAAATCTGGGACACGGCGTCCGGGAGCGATCAGTACCTGCAGGACGGGTGGCTCACGCGCACCTTCGCGCTGGCGCCCACACCGTCGAATTTCGCCGCCGACGGGGTCATCGTCGGATCTGCCGATCTGGGGCCGCTCTCCGGCGGCGGCACGCGCGCGATCGCGCTGGTCAGCACCGAGCAGTTCCTACGGCAGGCGAGGTACGCGACGACCGAAGGGACGGCGCGCAACAAGGCGTTGCAGCACATCCTCAAAGTCGAGGCCGACATCGTGCGGGCCGCCGCCCATCTCAAGGCCGACCATGAGTTCAAGACGACTTTCCCGCCGGGCGGCTTCGGCGCCGCGATCCGGACCGCGTGCCAGGTCGTGGCCAATCGCCCGGGCGTCGCGGTCGTCCGCGTGACGCAGAACGGCTACGACACGCACAGCGGACAGCCGGCGACGCAGGCACGCCTGCTCGGCGAGCTGGCCGGCGGGGTGGTCGCGCTCAAGAGCGCGCTCGACGAGCTCGAAAAATGGAACGATACGCTGGTGCTGACCTATGCCGAATTCGGCCGCCGGCCGAAGGAGAACCTGTCCAGCGGCACCGATCACGGCACAGCCAGCGTGCATTTCGCACTGGGCGGACGGGTCGCCGGCGGCCTCTACGGCGAACAGCCTTCGCTGGAGCGGCTTTCCGGTGACGGCAACACCGGATTTGCCATCGACTTTCGCAGCGTCTATGCGACCGCGCTCGAGCGCTGGTGGAACGTGCCGTCGGCGACGCCCCTGGGCGGAGCGTTCGCGCCGCTGCCTATCCTGAAAGCCTAGGCGCAATCGCGCGCCCTCGTGGCGCCGGCTGCGCCGCGGCCTCCTCGTTGGTTAACGCGAACGACGGGCATCTCGCGTCGGCCGCCA
>DATBOK010000052.1:0-6419 GCA_036553845.1 Casimicrobiaceae bacterium | reverse complement strand
CGGGAGTTGCAGGTGCGGCGGCGGCCGGCGCCGCGGCCGCCGGTGCGGCGTCAGGCGCTGCCGCCTTGTCCTGTGCGAACGCGGGTGCCGCCACGCACAGCGTGACGGCGATCGCGAGCCATGCGAACAATTGCTTCATCGAAGCTCTCCCCTCAAAGCGCGTCCGCGCCGGTTTCGCCGGTGCGGATGCGCACGACCTGCAACAGGTCGAAAACGAACACCTTGCCGTCACCGATCTTGCCGGTGTTGGCGGATTTTTCGATCGCCTCGATGACGCGGTCGACCAGGTCGTCCTTGATCGCGGCCTCGACCTTCACTTTCGGCAGGAAATCGACGACATACTCGGCGCCGCGGTACAGCTCGGTGTGGCCTTTCTGGCGGCCGAAGCCCTTGACCTCGGTGACGGTGATGCCCTGGACGCCGATCGCCGACAGGGCCTCGCGGACCTCGTCGAGCTTGAACGGCTTGATGATGGCAGTGACAAGTTTCATGGTGTCCCCGGATGTGCGCGCGTCCTGATCGGCTGCGCTCTTTGGATGGAACCTAGAACGTCTTCTTCACGTAGATGACCCGCGATCCTTCGATGTGTCGTAACCGGTGAGGTCCGTGTAGAACGGCTGCTTGGCGTCGTTGCCGGTGTAGTACGCGCCGATCTCGAGACCCTTGACGACGCCTTCGGGGAACACGTACGACACGCCGAGCTTCCAGTCGGAATAGCCGGCCTTGCTGTCGCCGCTGCCGTCGTGATGAACGTCGAGGTAGCCGTAGTGCCCGATCAGCGACACGCCGGAGTCCGCGACCGGATAGGCGGCGGACACGTCGACGTAATACGTGCCGTCGGTGTTCTGGCCGGCCGGCTTCGCGCCGAAGTAATTGGTCGTCGAATACGAGACCTTCGCGCTCACCCACTTCCAGCCGATCGCGCCATACAGCTCGAACGTATCGGCGTTGGTCACGCCCGGGTTGCGGCTGCCCGGGTAGTAGTAGTAGTAGCCGCCGACGTCGTAGAACCAGTCCGAATCGCCGATGTTGTGCTTGAAGCCGCCATAGAAGTCCCACTCCAGGCTCGAGCGGTTGTAGGCGCCGAAGTCCTCCAGCCAGCTGATGTTCGACGCCCAGGTGCCGGCGTAGAAGCCGCTCGAATGGCCGAGGTCGAATCCACCCTGCACGGCAGGCTTGCCGGCGGTTTGCGCGATGCCGCGGTAGATGTACTCGCTGAACAGGCCGGCATTGGCGGTCAGCGTCCAATCCGGTGCGGGTTCGGGCGCCGCCGCTGGCGCGGGCGTGGCCGCCGGCGCGGCGGTCTGTCCCCATGCGCCGCCCGCGCCGATCGCGGCGAGCGCGAGGGCAACCAGCGATCGTGAAATACGGGTGCTTCGGTCCACGCGTGATACCCCTTGGGAATGAGATGAGCGGGTGGATTTCGACAAACACGTCAGCACGCCGCATGCCATTTGTAAAAAGCCAATGGGATCAAAAGCCTGGCGAACAAGCCGGCCGATTCAACCGCGCGCCCGCACCAACCCAGTGCGGTCGGACGAAGCCCGCGCACGCTGTTGGGGCGCAAGCGGTCCACGCGAAGGAGCGTGTATCGTCTGCAGGCGTGCGCGGCCTTGGCGGTCGGTCATGCGTGCGCAGACCGCTCGCCTCCACGCGCTTCCGGTGGCGGCAGGCAAGGTGCAAGCGCCGCGCCGGCTGGGCCACGATGTGCGTCGCCGCATTCATGTACACGATTGAAGCCGGCAGGCGTGGCGCGTGTTGACGATGCCGCGGTCGCCCTCTATAGTGGATTCGAACTCATACAGATGACTTAGATGAGTTCGCCGCGATCCGCTGAGGCTCACCTCGCTGCGGATACTGCCGAAGCTCCGTCCGAGACTGCCGCGATGCAGCCGGTACCATGTCGTCATTCGCAGGAGGAGAACGTTCATGCGCTCACCCGTTCGTGAAATGCTGGTGTCGACGGCAACCGCGGTCGTCGCGATGACGATCCTGGCCAGCGGCGTGCATGCCCAGGACAAATACCCGTCGCGCCCCATCGAATTCATCGTGCCTTGGGGACCGGGCGGCGGGGCCGACCAGCTGGCGCGCAAGCTCGGGCAGCTCCTCGAGCCCGATCTCAAGGTGTCGCTGCCGGTGATCAACGTGCCGGGCGCGACGGGGCTGACCGGGCACGCGAAGCTGCTGTCGGCGAACGCCGACGGCTACACGCTCGAAGTGATGACCGGCGATACGTTTGCCGCAGCCGCCGAGCCCAATTCCACGCTCAAGCTCGCCGACTTCATCCCGCTCGGCGTGATGATCCAGCAGGCCTCGGGCTTCTTCGTCGCCGAGAACTCGCCGTACAAAACATGGGCCGACGTCGAGGCGGCGGCACGCGCGAAGCCGCTCAAGGTCGCGATCACCGGCTACAACAGTCCCGACGACCTGACGGTCAGCTACTACGTGGCGAAGGGCCTGAAGCTGCAACCGGTGCCGTACGCCAAGCCCGGCGAACGCTACACCTCGATCATCGGCAACCATGCCGACCTGCTGTATGAACAGACCGGCGACGTGCGCTCGTTGGTCGACAGCAAGCAGATTCGTCCCGTGCTTTATTTCTACGGGTCGAAAGTCGAGTCCTTCACCAGCATTCCGACCTCCACCTCGCTCGGCGACAAGGTCACGCTGCCGCAGTTCCGCATCGTGCTGGTGAAGGCGGGCACCGATCCGGCGAAGGTGAAGCTCTTGGCCGACGCCATCGCCAAGGCGGCGCAGACCGGGGATTTCAAGGCGTATCTCAAGGACCAGTACGCCGACCCGGACAGCTTCGTGCCGGCCGACAAGGCGACCGCGTACATGGACAAATGGCTCGGCGAGGCGCGTGCATTGATGGCCTCGATTTCCAAGAAATAGCCGCATCGCGACGCGCGGCGCCGGGACTGCCCGGCAATGCGCGAGGAGTCCGACGTTGATCCAGCGCCTGCGCGCGATTGCGCCATACCTGGTGGTGCTCGCGCTGTCCGCCTACCTGTTTCATCTCGCGACACGCTTCCAGTACACGCGGCGCGCCGGGCGCCTCGGCCCCGACCTGTGGCCCGAGGCGATCCTGACGCTGATGATCATCGTCTGCCTCGGGCGCATCGCGTCGATCCTGCGTGACGCCTCGCGCGCGTATGCCGGCGGCGGATTGCTCGCCCAGGTCACGCAGGAGGTGCATGCGGCCGATGCGCCCGCCGAGGTGCCGCCGCCGCGCCAGCCGCTTTTGCTGGTGCTCGGCGTCGCCTTCACGATTGCGTACGTGGCGTTGCTCGGCGTGCTGGGCTTCGCGATCGGGACGTTCCTGTACCTCGTTGCGATGATGATCGTCGGACGCTACCGCCGCTACGCGAACGTGGTCGTGATCGCTGCGCTTGGCAGCCTGGCGTTCATGTTCGTGTTCATGAAGATCGTCTACCTGTCGCTGCCCATCGGCGTCGCGCCGTTCGACGCGGTGTCGCTGGCGCTGATGAAGCTGATGCACATCCACTAGCCGGCGCCGCGTGCTCGACGTCCTCCATCAGCTCGCCGGCGGCTTCGCGAGCCTGCTTCAGTTCGCCAACATCCTGTCACTTGCCGTCGGGCTGGTGGTGGGCATGCTGGTGGCCGTGCTGCCCGGGCTGACGCTGGTGATGGGCGTCGTGCTGGCGCTGCCGTTCACCTACGGCATGCCGGTCACCGCCTCGATCATCCTGCTGACGGCGATGTACATCTCGGGCACGTACGGCGGCGCGATCACGTCGATCCTGTTCCGCATTCCGGGCGAGCCGATGGACGTGCCCCTGCTGTGGGACGGCTGGTCGATGGCGCGTGCCGGCGAGCCCGCGCGCGCTCTCGGCTGGACGCTGTTCGCGGCGTTCACCGGCGGCATCATCACCGCCACGATCATGGTGACGATGGCGGTGCCGTTCGCCAAGGTGGCGCTGACCTTCGACTCGCCGGAATACTTCTCGATCGTGCTGTTCGGCTTCACTAGCGTGGTGACGCTGGGCGGCGGCTCGCTGGCGAACGCGTTCATCAGCCTGTTCTTCGGCATGCTGATCGCGAGCGTAGGCGTCGACGAGATCTTCGGCGTCGACCGCTTCACCTTCGGCAGCGACATGTTGCGCGATGGCATCGGATACCTGCCGGTGATGGTCGGCGCCTATGGTCTCGGCGAGGTGCTGGTGCGCCTCGAGCAGGGATTCGCGTCGACGCCGATGGCGGGCGACGTCAAGGTGCGCACGCGCATCCCGCGGCTCGCCGAGGCCTGGCAGATCCGCGGCACGTTCGCGCGCTCGTCGCTCATCGGCGTGATCTGCGGCATCATTCCCGGCGCCGGCGCGACGATCGCCTCGTTCATCGCCTATGGCGTCGAGGGGCAGTACGGCGCACGCCGCGCACTACTAGGCAGCGGCATCGCCGAGGGCATCGTCGCGCCGCAGGTGGCGTCCACCGCATCGGTGGGCGGGCACATGGTGCCGCTGCTGACGCTCGGCATTCCCGGCAGCGGTGCCACCGCGGTGATCCTGGGCGCGTTCCTGCTGCACGGCGTGCAGCCGGGCCCGCAGATCTTCGACACGCAGGCCGCGCTCGTCTACTCGATCTTCGCCTCGGTGTTCGTCGGCGTGTTCGGCATGGTTGCGCTCGGCTACTTCGCGATCCGCCCGCTGATCAAGGTGCTCTACCTGCCCGAGGCCGTGGTCTCGGTGTTCGTCATCATGTTCTGCCTGATCGGCGCCTACTCGGAGCACAATAACGTCACGGACCTGTGGATGATCGTCGTGTTCGGCGTCGTCGGCTACCTGTTCGAGCGCTTCCGCTTTCCGATCGCGCCGATGGTGCTGGGCGCGATCCTGGGACCCGTGGCCGAGAATGCGTTCATGACGTCGATGATCAGCTACCAGAACGACTGGACGGTGTTCTTCACGCGGCCGGTGAGCGCGTCGGTGCTCGCCGCCGCGGCGTTGGCGCTGCTGTTCCCGCTGTACACTCACATTCGCCGCCGGCGCGCGGCGCCGGCGGTGCCGTCGTGAGCGCCGCCGTCGCGACGCCGCACGATCCGCAAGTCGACGCGATCGTGGCCCGCGCGCGCGTCGCCCAGGCGGCGTATGCGCATTGGGACCAGGCGCATGTCGATGCCGTGGTGCTCGCCGCAGGCTGGGCGATCATGGAACCCGCGCGCAATCGCATGCTCGCCGAACTCGCCGTGCGCGACACGGGCCTCGGCGACGTCGACGACAAGGTGCGCAAGAACCATCGCAAGACGCTCGGCCTGCTGCGCGATCTCAAGGGCGCGCGCTCGGTCGGCGTGATCGCCGAGGACGCCGCGCGCGGCATCACCGAGATCGCGCGGCCGGTGGGCGTGGTGGCCGCGATCACGCCGTCCACCAATCCGGCGGCGACGCCGGCCAACAACGTGCTGTGCGCGCTCAAAGGCGGCAACGCGATCATCCTCGCGCCGTCGCCGAAGGGCGTAGGCACCGGTGCGCGCCTCGTCGATTTCATCCATGCCGAGCTCGCCAAGGTGGACGCGCCCGCCGACCTGGTGCAAATCCTGCCGGCGCCGGTGACGCGCGCGGCCACGGCGGCGCTGATGGCGGCCGCCGACCTCGTCGTCGCCACCGGCTCGCAGGCGAACGTGCGCGCGGCCTACCGCAGCGGCACTCCGGCGCTCGGCGTGGGCGCGGGCAACGTGGCGGTGATCGTCGACGCCAGCGCCGATCTCGCGAGCGCGGCCGCGCTGATCGCCGCGTCGAAGACCTTCGACCACGCCACCAGCTGCTCGTCGGAGAACAGCGTGATCGCGCTCGCCGCGATCGCCGCGCCGCTGCGTGCGGCGCTCCAGGCTCAGGGCGGCGTCGTGCTCGATGCCGCGGAGAAGACGGCGCTGCAGCGCGTGATGTGGCAGGACGGACGGCTCGCGCAAGCCATCCTGGCGCAGAGCGCGCCGCGCATCGCCGCCGTGGCGGGGCTCGCGCGACCCGCGCTCGCCGCCGCGCGATTCTTCATCGTCGACGAGGACGGCGTCGGGCCGGCGCATCCGTTTTCCGGCGAGAAGCTGTCGCCGGTGCTGGCGTTCTATCGCGTGCCGGACTTCGCGGCGGCGCAGGCGCTCGTGACGCGCATCTACGCGTACCAGGGTGCCGGCCACTCCGTGGGCATCCATACGACGGACGAGCGCCAGGCGCTCGCGCTCGGCCTCGCGCTGCCCGTCGCGCGCGTGATCGTCAACCAGGCGCACTGCTTCGCCACCGGCGGCAACTTCGACAACGGCCTCCCGTTCTCGCTGTCGATGGGCTGCGGCACCTGGGGGCGCAACAGCTTTTCGGACAACCTCAACTACCGCCACTACCTCAACATCACGCGGGTCGCGCGCGTGATTCCCGAGCGCGTGCCGCGCGAGGACGAGATCTTCGGCG
>DATBOK010000023.1:0-1616 GCA_036553845.1 Casimicrobiaceae bacterium | reverse complement strand
TCATTCGGCCAGGAACATCTGATCGGTTTCGTCGCGCTGTGCCGCCAGCCGCTCGAACTCCCCGCGCGAATACGACATCTGGATTCCGTCATCCGGCTGCCGGGCCAGCCGTGCGCGCGCCTCGCGCTGCGCCGCCCAGCGCGACTCCTCGCTGCCGACGTAGTCGTACGCCAGATCGGCGAAGCCGGGGATGGTGCGCAGCGAGCGGATTGCCGTGTAGCGGATGGCGGAGTAGTCGTCGTCGAGGAGCTCGACGAGGAACGGCGCCATCGCGGCGTGGCCGGCCGCCGCGTAGGCGGCGATGGCGCGCACGCCTGCCTCGCCGCGCGCGATGTAGAGCGCGCCGGCAGCGGTGCCGCGCTCGTCGGCGTCGAGCGTCGGCGTTGGCGTGCCCCACAAGCGCGCGAGCGCGTCGGCCGTCCAGGCGAGCGTGCGATCGAGATGGCAGAGGTTGCACGCATTCGGCCGCCCGGCGTCGACGTCGTCCTGCACGCGCGGAATGGTGATCTGGTGGCTGCGCATCGCGCGCAGAAGGCCCCAGGTCGTCTCCGGCATGTGGCAGTTGTAGCACGTCGATCCCGTCGAGCCGGGCGCGTGGTGCGTGTGCGCGGCGACGTTCTTGCCGATGGTGGCGTGACACTGCGTGCAGGCGCTGTCGCCGTCCTTGCCACGCGTGAGCTGCCAATTGGGATCGCTGTCGTGCATCGAGTGGCACGATACGCAGGCGAGCGCGCCGCCAGAGAAGCAGCGCGACTCGACGAGGCCGTTGTACTCGCGCCCCGACACCCGCACCATGCCGTCCTTCCAATAGCGGCTCGGCGCGAACGAGGCGTCGGCGGCGATCTGCGCGCGGCAGTCGCTCGCGCCGAGGCTGGCGAGGCGCAGGATCGGCTTGCCGTCGGCGAGCGCGTCGCCGGGGCGGAAGCCGAGGCCGTGCTGGAGCCAGCCGTCGGGCGGGCAGGCGATGCCGTGGCACTGGCCGCAGACCTCGGCGCTGCGCGGCGGCGGAAGGCGCGCCGGGTTCACGATGGTCGCGTCGGCGGCGCCGCTATTGTGCAGCGACCAGCGGCGGAACGGATCGCGGTTGGCAACGACGTGGGCGGCCGCCGGCCCGTGGCACGCCTCGCAGGCGATGCCGAGCTCGGCGACGCGACTCTGAGGCACGGTGAGCTTGGCGTCGAAGCCGGGGACGCCGCCGGTGACGTGGCACTCGACGCAGATGCGGTTCCACGTCGACGGCTGCTTCGAGTATTCGGTGCCGACGAGGAAGACGTCGCGGCGCGGCACCCAACGCGCGTCGTCGAAGAGCCAGGTGAAGGGGAACTCGACGAGCTGGTTGCCGCGCGCGCCGGCGAGCCAGAAGGCCTCCATGTGGTGCGAGCCGGTCATCATCGGCACGCGGCGCGCGCCGACGCCGGAGATGTCGGCCCACAGCGTGTCGCCGTCGCGCCGCAGGCGATAGGTGCGGCCGTCGTCGTCGGAGCGCAGCGTCTCGCCGGCGAAGGGCGCGCGCACCGCTGCGCCGCGCGCCGGCTGCGTCATGGTGCGGTGGAAGCTGCGATGCCACGACGCGTACTCGCTCGGGTGGCAGGCGCGGCACGAGTCGGAGCTGACGT
>DATBOK010000021.1:0-2516 GCA_036553845.1 Casimicrobiaceae bacterium | reverse complement strand
GTAGTTCCATTTCCACTGATACCCGGTGACCTTGATCGTCATGTCGGGCGCGGAGGTGTCGTGCATCGCGAGCACGACCTTGGTGGCGGGCCACGCCATGAACACGAGAATCAGGAACGGGACCACTGTCCACGCGATCTCGATCGTGGTGTTCTCGTGGAACTGCGCCGCCTGGTGCCCGACCGACTTGCGGTGCTTGATCAGGATGTAGAACATCGTCCCGAACACGCCGACGAAGATCACGACGCAGATCCAGAAGATCAGCTCGTGAAGGTGCTCGATCTGGTCGGCGATCGGCGAGGCGGGTGGCTGGAAGTTCCATGCCCAGTCCGCGAAAGCGATGCCCGGGAACACGAGCAATGCGGCGGCGAGCGTCGCGACCCAACGACGGCGCGCGCCGCCCCTTACTGTCCCCACCATGTTCTCCCCGCTTGCGGCTAAGCCGGTGCCGCCCTGGTCCATTCCTGCCCGGCGCATGTCGTTTCTGTCCCGGAATTCTGTCCTGGAAATACGGCCGGCGCCGCGCGAGCGCGCAGCGCAAACCCTGCCGATACTAGCACGGATCAGCGCCACTTCAGTGCCGCGAGCGCCGCGGAATCGAACCGGAACGGCGCATCCGGCGCAATCGTTGCGATCGGCGCAACACCGAGCGCAGCGCGGAGGGTCGCCACGTTGTCCGCGCATCGAGGCATGCCGGGTGGCAGCTCGTTCGCCACCCACCCGGCGAGCTCGAGGCCGCGCGCGCGGATCGCGAGCACCGAGAGGAGCGCGTGGTTGAGACAGCCGAGACGCATGCCGACGACGAGCAGCACCGGCAGCCGCAGCACCCGCGCGACGTCGAGCATGTCGCTGCCCGTACCGAGCGGGACCAGCGCGCCGCCCGCGCCCTCGACGACGACGGCGTCGGCGCAGCCGCAAAGTGTCACGAACGCACGCGCGATGACGTCGATGTCGATGCGCACACCGTCGTCGCGGGCGGCGAGGTGCGGCGCGATCGCCGCGCCGAACGCGTAGGGGTTGCGCAGGGCGAGCGGTACATCGACGTTGCCGGCGGCAGCCAGTGCCGCGACGTCCTCGTTGACCTCGGCGCCGGCGTCGATCCCCGCGGCCACGGGCTTCATGCCGACGGCGCGAAGCCCCGCCGCAGCGAGCGCAGCGACGAGCGCGACAGCGACCCGGGTCTTGCCGATGCCGGTGTCGGTGCCGGTGACGAACACGCCCCGCGCCATCGCGCGGCCACCCTCGCTGCCGGCGCTCATCGTGCGGCGCCCGGGCGCATCAGCGTGACGATCGCGTGGCCCTCGGGAGTCCGCGTCGGCTCGGCCTTCCAGGCATGCCCGTAGACCACCTCGAAGGTCGCCGGAATGCGCCCGTCCTTCGCCAGTACTTCGAGACGCGCGAGCATCGCGGCCCAGGTCTTCCTGCCGGTGAGGCCGCGCGGCCTGCCGAGCGTCCGGTTGGTCGCGCCGATCGCCTTCAGCTCGCCCAGCATCGCCTGCGGCGTCGCGTAGGTCAGCGTGAGCTTCTCCATGTCCATCACCGGATCGGCAAAGCCGCCGTGCACCAGCATGTCGCCGATGTCGTGCATGTCGATGAAGCGGCTCGTGTGCGTGCCCGGCCCGAGCCCGGCGAACGCCTCGCGCACCTCGCGCAGCGTGTCGGGCCCGAAGGTGGTGAACGAGAGCAGGCCGCCGACGCGGAGCACGCGGCGAAATCCCTCGAACGCGGCCGGCAGGTCATTCACCCATTGCAGCGCGAGATTGCTCCACACGAGATCGATCGAGCGCGGCGCCAGCGGAAGCGCCAGCAGGTCCGCGCAGACGAGCCAAGGTGCCCCGCCACCGAGGCCACCCGCGACCGGCCGCAGCAGCCGGCGCAGCAGCGACGCGCCGGCGTCGCTGCGTCGCCGCGCCGATGCGACCATCGGATACGCGCAGTCGATGCCGAGCAGACGCGCGTGCGGATAGCGCGCGGCGAGCTCGGCGAGCGCTTCGCCGGTGCCGCAGCCCGCATCGAGGATCGCGCGCGGCGCGATCCTGACGACATCGAGCCGCTGCATCATCCGCGACCCGATCTCGCGCTGCAGCGCCGCAGCACGGTCGTAGCTCGCGGCCGCGCGCGCGAAGCCGGCGCGCACCGCGCG
Source organism: Casimicrobiaceae bacterium (assembly GCA_036553845.1). Classification (GTDB taxonomy): domain Bacteria; phylum Pseudomonadota; class Gammaproteobacteria; order Burkholderiales; family Casimicrobiaceae; genus VBCG01. The sequence continues at coordinate 373 of DATBOK010000021.1, read as the reverse complement.
CGGATCGACCGCCTGCGGATCGGCCTGCGGATCGGCCTCGTGCCGGTCAGCCATCGGCGCCGCCCGCCGCTGCTGCCGCGCCGCCTGGCACCACGACGCCGTCGAGCGCCTCGAAGAAAGCATCGCGATGCGACAGGAAGGGCGCGTGCGCCGCATCCGCGATCTCGTGCAGCGTCGCCTGGCGCAGCGCGTTCGCGAGCGCGCGCATCGCGCCGACCGGGACGAGCGTATCGCGCGTGCCGGCGATCAGCGTCGCCGGCGCCGCGATCGCCGGAAGCTCGCCGCGCAAGTCGGTACGCGCGAGCAGGTCGAGCGTTGCCGCGAGCGCCGCCGGTGCCGGGTCGCCGCGCTCGAAGAGGCGCGTGCGGAGCTG
>DATBOK010000010.1:0-11976 GCA_036553845.1 Casimicrobiaceae bacterium | reverse complement strand
CCCGCGCTGCGTCGACGGCGCGGCTTCGCTGCATGTTCGCGACGAGCCGCGGTCAAACCAAGCTACGGGGACGCGCGCCGAGGCGTTTGGCCAGCACCGGCGTTGTCCCGCTCCGGTGTAAGCCTGGAAAATTCGCAATTGCCTGAAATGCGAAGACCTACTTCCCCTCGACATGCCGCCGCTCAACTCGACTCGACCTCTCGCCCCAGCCTACAACGCCGGTGCTCGCCAAACGCCTCGGCGGGCGTCCCCGTGGCGTTGCTTTGACGGTGCAAACGGTGTCGCACGCGACCAAAGGCAATTGTCGGCGCGCGGCGCGCTCGTGGGTAACGCTGCGCATCGGCGATGCGCGTGAGGAAGCGTGAAGGGCCCGTCCGCCGGAGCGCATGGGGTACCAAGCGTAGGCGGATGGGCCCTTCGCGCTTCGCAGGGGCACGCGGGGAAGTAACGCCACGAGCATGCGCGGTGGCATCCGGCGACTACGAACCGGAGGCGCTCCCGCACACCGGGCACTGCGGATCGCGCGGCACCCGCACCTCGCGCCAGTGCATCGTCAGCGCGTCCAGCATCAGCAGGCGCCCGGCCAGCGTTTCGCCGACGCCAGCGACGAGCTTCAGCGCCTCGGCCGCTTCGCCGGCGCCGATGATGCCGACGAGCGGCGCGAAGACGCCCATCGTCGCGCAGCGCGTCTCCTCGAGGTCCTCGCCTTCGCCGAACAGGCAGTGGTAGCAGGGCGAGGCAGGGTCGCGCGCGTCGAACACCGCGAGCTGGCCGTCGAAGCGCAGCGCCGCGCCCGATACCAGCGGCACGCGCGCTGCGACGCACGCGCGGTTGACGGCGTGGCGCGTGGCGAAATTGTCGGAGCAGTCGAGCACCACGCTGGCGGCGGCGACGAGCGGCGCGAGCTCGGCGTCACCGACGCGCGCATCGATGCGCTCGATCGCCACCTCCGGATTGATCGCGTGCAGGCGCGTCGCCGCCGCGTCGACCTTGCGTGCGCCGACATCGGGCGTGGCGAACAGGATCTGCCGTTGCAGGTTGGTCAGGTCGACGTGGTCGGCATCGCACAGCGTGATGCGGCCGATGCCCGCGGCGGCGAGGAACTGCGCCGCCGGCGCGCCGAGGCCGCCGACGCCGACGATCAGCGCGTGCGCCGCCGCGAAGCGCTCCTGCGCGTCGGGACCGAGCTCGTCGAGCAGGATGTGGCGGCTGTAGCGGAGAAGTTGCAGGTCGTCCATGGCCGTGTGCGGGCGTGGTTGCCGCCCATTGTCGCGCAACGCGCGAACCTCGCGGCCGCCCATGGCGCATCCGGTGCCGCGCGCGGCCCGCAAACGAAAACGCCCGGCATCACCGGGCGTGTTCGCGAAGGTGGTGCGGTTGCGTCAGGACTTGGCTTCGGCGCGCATCGACTTCACCGCGCCCGACACCGGCAGGCCCTTCAGCTGGTTCATCGCCTGCTCGAGCTGGAAGTCCTCCGGCAGCTTGCCGAATTCGAAGCGCGGGGCGAGCGACGCGGCATCGATCTTGGGCTTCGCCTGCGGCGCGGTGTCGACCGTGGTCTTGGCGACGACGTTGTCGCCGGCAGCGCCCGCAGCGGGCGTCTCGAGGTGATGCTCGAGATTGGCTTCGCGGATGCGGTTCGGCGAATCGCGGCCGTCGTCGACACGCACGTCGGGCTCGATGCCCTTCGCCTGGATCGAGCGGCCCGCCGGCGTGTAATAGCGTGCGGTGGTCAGCTTGAGCCCGGTGTTGTTCGACAGCGGCAGGATCGTCTGCACCGAACCCTTGCCGAACGTCTGCGTGCCCATGACGATCGCGCGCTTGTGGTCTTGCAACGCGCCGGCGACGATTTCCGAGGCCGATGCGGTGCCGCCGTCGACCAGCACCACCATCGGCACCTTCTTCACCGCGGCGGGCAGGTCGCGGAACATGTCGTCGCCGCGGCGCTGGTAGTTCTCGCGGGTGGCGGTCAGGCGCATCTTGGCGTCCGGCGTGCGGCCGTCGGTATAGACGACGAGCGCGTCCTTCGGCAGGAATGCCGCGGACACGGCCACTGCCTGGTTGAGCAGGCCGCCGGGATCGCTGCGCACGTCGAGCACCAGGCCCTTCAAGTCGCCCTGCTTGTAGAAGTCCTTGATTGCGCGCGCGAGGTCGTCGCCGGTGCGCTCCTGGAAGCTGCGCACGCGCACGTATCCGTAGCCCGGCTCGAGCATCGTCGCGCGCACGCTCTTGACGTTGATTTCCTCGCGCGTGAGGTTGAACGTGATCGGCTGGTCGACGTCCTTGCGCACCACCAGCAGCGTGATCGGCGTGCCGGGCTTGCCGCGCATCTTCTCGACGGCTTCGGACAGCGAGATGCCGCGCGTCGCGGTGTCGTCGATCTTGACGATCAGGTCGCCGGTCTTGATGCCGGCGCGGAACGCGGGCGTGTCCTCGATCGGCGATACCACGCGCACGAGGCCGTCCTCGATGCCCACCTCGATGCCGAGGCCGCCGAACTTGCCTTGCGTCGCGACCTGCAGCTCCTTGAACGCGTCGGCGTCGAGGAAGTCCGAGTGCGGGTCGAGGTCGTGCACCATGCCGTTGATCGCGCCATGGATGAGCTTGTCGTCGGAGACCGGCTCGACGTAATCGGACTTGATGCGCCCGAACACCGCGGACAGGAGCTGCAGGTCCTCGTAAGGGATCGGCAGCTTGGCGTCGCGTTGCGCGAACACCGAGAAATTGAGGCTCAGCAGCACCCCGAGCACCGTGCCGAGCCCCACCAGGCCCGCCTTCTTCCAGCCATTGCGCATGTGACGTCCCATTCGTGTTCGCTTGCACCGGGGTGCCGCGCGTGATGCAAGCCATTGTACGCCGCCGGGCATGCCGGAGCGCTCGCCGCGGGGCCGGTTGCATCGGGCGCGCACCGCGTCGGTTTGCCTTGGGCCGGCGACTGCGAAGCAAGTTCCGTGACACGGCTTCGCGGCCCGACCTGCCCGGAGGAAAGCTAGTATGCGCTTACACCCTGAGCCGATCCGCACGCAGGCGGCGAAGCATTCCGACCGCCGGCGGCGCGGCGCCGGGCGGCAATGCCTCGTTACAGAAGCGTCGCCAGCGAGTGCCCGGTCATCTCCGGCGGCGCGGGAATGCCCATCAGCGCGAGCATCGTCGGCGCGATGTCCTGCAGCGCCCCGCTGGCGGCGAGCGTGGCCGGCCGGCCGACGTAGACGAACGGCACGTGATTGAGCGTGTGCGCGGTGTGCGGCTGGCCGGTGGCCGGGTCGTCGAGCATCTCGACGTTGCCATGGTCGGCGGTGATCAGGACCTCGCCGCCAGCGGCGCGCGCGGCGTCGACCACGCGGCCGATGCAGGCGTCGAGGGTTTCCACCGCGCGCACCGACGCGTCGAGCTTGCCGGTGTGGCCGACCATGTCGCCGTTCGCGTAATTGCAGATGATCGCGTCGTAGCGGCCGCTGGTGATCGCGGCGACCAGCTTGTCGGTGACCTCCGGCGCGCTCATTTCCGGCTTCAGGTCGTACGTCGCGACTTTGGGCGACGGCACCAGGATGCGGTCCTCGCCCGGGTATGCGGCCTCGCTGCCGCCGTTGAAGAAGTAGGTGACGTGCGCGTACTTCTCGGTCTCGGCGATGCGCAGCTGCCCGAGGCCGCGCGCCGCGATCACCTCGCCGAAGGAGTGGGTGATCTTCTGCGGCGCAAACGCCACCGGCAGCGCCGCGAACTCGTCGCCGTAGCTCGTGAGGCAGGCGAAGCGCGCGAGCTTCGGCACGCGCTTGCGCGCAAAGCCGTCGAACGCCGGGTCGGTCAGCGCGCGGGTCATCTGCCGTGCCCGATCGGCGCGGAAGTTCATGAACACGACCACGTCGCCATCCTCCATCCGCGAGGGCACGCCTTCATCGAGCACCGCGGTGGGCTTGACGAACTCGTCCGTTTCGCCGCGCGTGTAGGCGGCGGCCAGCGCCGCCTGCGGGTCGTCGGCGGCGAACGCCGCCTCGCCGTCGACCAGCAGCGAATAGGCGGCGGCGACCCGCTCCCAGCGCTGGTCGCGGTCCATCGCGTAATAGCGGCCGCAGATGGAGGCGATGCGCGCCCCCGGCGTGCGCGAGCAGACGCCGGCCATGAAGTCGAGCGAGGCCGCCGCGCTTTTCGGCGGCGTGTCGCGACCGTCGAGGAACGCGTGCACGCGGATGCGCGGCGCGGGCCGTCCGCCGGGCGGCGCGCCCGCCAGCTCGACCATGGCCGCGATCTGCCGCTCGTGGCTGTGCACGCCGCCCGGCGACAGGAGTCCCAGCACGTGCAGCGTCGAGCCGTTGCGCGCCGCGGTGGCGACCGTCTCGTCCAGCACGGGATTGCGGGCGAACGAGCCGTCGGCGATCGCCACGTCGATGCGCGTGAAATCCTGGTAAACCACGCGTCCCGCCCCGATGTTGAGGTGGCCGACTTCGGAATTGCCCATCTGTCCCTGCGGCAGCCCGACGGCGCGCTCGGAGGCGTCGAGCGTGGTATGCGGCGACGTTGCCAGCAGCTCGCGCCAGCGCGGCATGCGCGCCACCGAGATCGCATTGTCGGGCGCCGCCTTGCGCACGCCGAAGCCGTCGAGAATCAGGAGCACGAGGGGACGGGGCGCGCCCTTGGTGCTGGCGGTGGTTGCGGGCATCGGATCGGGCCGGGGACGCGAGAGAGGGTTGCGCTAGAATTCTACTTGGGACAACGCGAACGCATCGCCATGAGCTTCATCCAGAACAACCTGCTGCTGATCGTCGTGTTCGTCGCGTCCGGCGCGATGCTCGCATGGCCGCTGGTCGGTGGCCGCCTGTCGAAGATGAGGCCGATCAGCACGCTCGGGGTCACGCGCCTCATCAACAGCGGCAACCCGGTGCTGCTCGACCTGCGCGAGACCAGCGAGTTCGAGGGTGGCAGCCTGCCCAATGCGCTGCACATCCCGCTGTCGCAGCTCAAGGACCGTGCCGGCGAGCTCGGCAAGCTCACGGGGCGCCCGCTGGTCGCCTACTGCGAGCGCGGGCAACGCAGCCGCGGCGCGATGGCGACGCTGTCGAAGCTCGGCTTCAGCGAGATCTACAACCTCGCGGGCGGCATCCGCGCGTGGAAGGACGCCGGATTGCCGGTGGTGCGCGCCTGACGCCAGGGAATGCCGCCATGAGCGACGCCACCCGCAAGCCGCCGGTCACGATGTACTCGACGGGCGTGTGCCCGTACTGCATCCAGGCCGAGCGCCTGCTCGCGGCGAAGGGCGTCGACGGCATCGACAAGATCCGCGTCGACCTCGATCCCGCGCGCCGCGCCGAGATGATGGAAAAGAGCGGGCGGCGCACGGTGCCGCAGATCTGGATCGGCGAGACTCACGTCGGCGGCTATGACGACCTGGTCGCGCTCGACCGCGCCGGCAAGCTGGCGCCGCTCCTCGCCGGCAGCTGAGTGCGGCGGCAGGCGGTCGCGATCGGGTAGAATCGCGCCCTCGTCGCGAATGCAAGCCGCGTCCGGCGCGAGCGCCGGATTTGAGCCAACCCCGCATGTGCCCGCCCGGCCCGCTGCTGGCCCGGCCGGACCGCATGCCGCCCCATCCCGCAAGGAACCGCACCATCATGGCCGACACCAACCCGCCCGCGCAGGCACCCAACGCTCCACAGATGACCATCGAGAAGATCTACGTGAAGGATCTGTCGATCGAGAATCCCGGCGCGCCGCAATCGTTCCGCATGACCGAGTCGCCGCAGATCGAGGTGGGACTGCGCACCTCGTCGGAGGCGCTCGAGCCGAACGTCTACGAGACGGTGCTGACGATGACCGTCACCGCGCGCTCCGGCGGCAAGACGGTGTTCCTGGTCGAGGCTTCGCAGGCCGGCATCTTCACGATCCGCGGCGTCGACGAGCAGCAGCTCGGACTCGTGCTGTCGACGCAGTGTCCCGGCGTGCTCTTTCCCTACGTGCGCGAGACCATCGCCGACGCGACGACGCGGATGGGCTTCCCGCCGATCCACCTGCAGCCGATCAATTTCGAGGCGCTGTACGCGCAGCAGCAGCAGGCTCCCGCGACCGCGGCCGTCGCTGCGACCTGAGCGCGACGCCATGCGTGCACGGCGGGCACGTGGCATCGCGCTGGTTGCGGCGCTGCTCGGCGCCGCGACATTCGGCGCGCGTGCCGCGGATTACGAGGTCACCAACGACGCGCCGACGATCGTCTACGACGCGCCCTCGGCCAAGGCGCGCCCGCTGTTCCTGTACGGCAAGGACGTGCCGGTCGAGGTGATCGTCGCCGTCGAAGGCTGGACCAAGGTGCGCGACGTCGACGGCACGATCGGCTGGATCGCCAACGCCTCGCTCGCCGACCGCCGCGAGCTGATCGTGCGCACGCCCACCGCCGAAGTGCGCGCGGCGCCCGAGGATTCGGCGCCGGTGGTGTTCGGCGCCGCGCAGAACGTGCTGCTCGAGCCCGCGGAAACGGCGACGTCGGCGGCGACCACCGCCTCGCCGGGCTGGGTCAAGGTGCGGCACCGCGACGGCCAGGTCGGCTACGTGCGCATTTCCCAGGTCTTCGGGTTCTGATCGCGTCGTGAACGCCGCGCGCGCCGCTTGCATGCCGGCGAGGCGCGGGCGATGAGTTCCCGCGTCGCGATCGTCGGCGCCGGCGCCTGGGGCACGGCGCTCGGCGTTCATCTTGCGGCGCGTGCCCATGCCGCCCCTCGCGTCACCCTGTGTTTCCGCGATCGCGGCGCCGCCGCGGCCGCGGCGAGCGCGCGCGAGAACGCGCGCTATCTCCCCGGCGTCACGCTGCCACCGCGGCTTGCGCTCGACGCCGGGCTCGCGTCCGCGCGCGATGCCGACCTCGTGTTCGTCGCGACGCCGGTGGCCGGCCTCGAAGCCGCCGTGGCCGCCCTTGCCGCCGCCGGCGCACGCGGCCCGCTCGCGCTGTGCTGCAAGGGCTTCGTCGCCGCGCCCGGCATGCCCGGCGGCGCGCTGCCGGCGCACCTGGCGGTCGCGCGCACCCACGCGTTTGCGACCGGAGTGGTGTCGGGACCGTCGTTCGCGGAGGAGGTGGCGCGCGCGCTGCCCACCGCGCTCGCCGTCGCGGCGGCGACGCCTTCGCTCGCACACGACATCGCGGCGCTGCTGCGCGCCGACACGCTGCGCGCCTACGAGACCGACGACGTCATCGGCGTCGAGGTCGGCGGCGCGGCGAAGAACGTGCTGGCGATCGCCGCCGGCGCGAGCGACGGGCTGGGCTTCGGCCACAACGCGCGCGCCGCGCTGGTCACGCGCGGGCTGGCCGAGATCGCGCGCCTCGCCGTGGCCCTCGGCGGCCGGCGCGAGACGCTGATGGGATTGGCCGGCGTGGGCGACCTCGTGCTGACGGCCACGGGCGACCTGTCGCGCAATCGCCGTGTAGGCTTGGCGCTCGCGCGCGGCGAGGTGCTCGACGCCGTGCTCGCGCGCCTTGGGCATGTCGCCGAAGGCGTGGCCGCCGCGCGCGCGACGCGCGACCTCGCGCGCCATCACGGCGTCGACATGCCGGTCACCGAAGCGGTGTGCGACGTGCTGTATGGCGGTGTCGGCGTGCGCACCGCCGTGGAGGGCCTGTTGCGCCGCGAGCCGCGGCGCGAGGACGCGCCTTAGGGTGATGTGGCACGGTGGTGCGCGGCCCGCGCCACGCACGCCTCGGCGTCGCGCGCAACGCGGGTCGCGGGCCCGCTACTTGTCGCCGAGCGCGACGGTGACCGGCGCGCCGCGGACATTGCTGCGCGGGTCGTAGGCGACTGGCTGCGGCGCCGCGTGGAAGTCCCAGACGGAAAGCTGATAGATGTTCCGGGTGCGGTCGACGAAGCGCCGCAGCTCGGTGGCGCCCTGCGCGGCTTTTTCGCAAGCACGTGCTTCACCGGCGCCTTGGGGATTCGCGCAGTTGGCGGCATGCGCGGGCGGCACGAACATCGTCGCCACGACGATGCTGGTCAAGAGGGCGATGAGCGGAAAACGCAGTGTGCGGTTCATGATCCCATCCTTTCTTCGTGTCACGGTCCCGCGCCGCATCGGCTGCCGGGTTCCGGGATCGTCATTGACCGCGACATCGAACGAATCATCATGCGCGGCACACCTGCAATTTGCGCGGGCCACGCGGGCACCGCAACGGAAAATTCGACAGCTGTGGCGCCGGCGTCAGCGGCCGCCGGCGTAGCCGTGCTGGCGCCACGCCTCGTAGACGGCGACCGCCACGGCATTGGACAGGTTGAGGCTGCGATTGCCGTCGCGCATCGCGATGCGCACGCGCAGGGCGGGTTCGAAGCGTGCGAGCACGTCGTCGTCGAGGCCGCGCGTCTCGCGGCCGAACACCAGCGCGTCGCCGGGCTCGAAGCGGACATCGGCGAGCGGAGTCGCCGCCTGCGTGGTGAACGCCAGATGCCGGCGCGGCCGTGCGGCGTCGAGGGCCGCGCGGCAGGCACCGTAGTCAGCGTGCACCGCGACGCGCGCATATTCGTGGTAGTCGAGGCCGGCGCGCCGGAGCTCGCGATCGTCCATGCGAAAGCCGAGCGGCTCGACGAGGTGCAGCTCGCATCCGGTATTCGCCGCGAGGCGGATCACATTGCCGGTATTGGGCGGAATCTCGGGATGGACGAGGACGATCGCGAACATCGGCATCGGGGATCAGGGATCAGCAGTGGCCCGGTTGCAAGGATGTCACACGTTGAACGGCGCTCGATGCGCCGGTGGCAGACTCGCGACGAACTGATCCCTGAACTCTGACCTCTGATTCCCTCAGCGCAGCGCGCGTGCGACGACGAAGGCGCCGACTTCGCGTGCCCCCGCGGCGCGCAGCGCGCGCGCCGCTGCGTGCAGCGTGGCGCCGGTGGTCATCACGTCGTCGACGATCGCCACGCGCGCCCCGCTGAAGGCGTGCCCTGCGGCGAACGCGCCGCGCACGTTTTGCGCGCGCTCGCGCCAGGCAAGCGAGGCCTGCGGTGGCGTGGCGCGTACGCGCACAAGGCCGTCGTCGAGACGGACTGCCAGCGTCGCCGCAAGCGGCCGCGCGATCTCGCCGGCCTGGTTGAAGCCGCGCTCGCGCTGACGCGCGGCGGCCAGCGGCAACGCGACCAGCGCGTCGACGCGGGCGATGCCGGCGCGCCGCACCGCGCTCGACAGTGCGTCGGCGAGCGCATCCGCCATCGCCAGCGTGCCACGATACTTGAGCGCCTGGATCATGCGGTCGACGGGAAAGGCATAGCGAAACGCGGCCACCGTGAAGTCGAGCGGTGGCGGGCGCACGAAGCAATCCCCGCATACCGCCGCCGCGAGCGAAGGCAGCGCGCAGCGCGGGCAGGCATCGCCGAGCGCGGGCAGCTCGCGCCGGCACGCGGCGCAGGCGGTGGCGTCGCCGCTGGCGGCGCCGCACAGCAGGCAGTGCGGCGGGAGCAACAGGCGCAGTCCGCTGTAAAGTTTTTTCGCGAAAAAATTTGACAAGTTGCGACGCCGGCCACGACACTCGGGCGGTCATCATGCCCGCGCGCGCATGCCGCGCGCGCTTCCCCCAACGGATGAGCACGGCCGCCACGATCACCCTCGAACACCGTGCAGCGGCGCCGTGCGCGACGCCGCGCTGGCCCCTCGCCGACGTCGAGGCGCTGTTCAACCTCCCGTTCGTCGATCTCGTGTTTCGCGCGCAGGAAGTGCACCGCGCGCACCATTCGCCGCACAGCGTGCAGCTGTCGACGCTCTTGTCGATCAAGACGGGTGGCTGCCCGGAGGATTGCGCATATTGCCCGCAATCGGCGCGTTACGCGACGGGCGTCGCCAACGAGCCGATGCTCGACGTCGCCGCGGTCGGTGCCGCCGCGCGCGCGGCGAAGGACGCGGGTGCCACGCGCTTCTGCATGGGCGCGGCGTGGCGCAGCGTGAAGGACCGCGACCTCGAGCCCGTGCTCGACCTCGTTCGCCAAGTCAAGGCGCTGGGCCTCGAGGCCTGCTGCACGCTCGGCATGCTGAAGGACGGGCAGGCCGAAAAGCTCAAGGCGGCGGGCCTCGACTTCTACAACCACAACCTCGACACCTCGCCGGAATTCTACGGCGAGATCGTCGGCACGCGCGACTACGCGGACCGCCTCGCCACGCTGGCCCGCGTGCGCGGCGCCGGCCTCGCCGTGTGCTGCGGCGGGATCGTCGGCATGGGCGAGACGCGGCACGAGCGCGCGGGGCTCGTCGCCACGCTGGCGAACATGGATCCGTATCCGCAGTCGGTGCCGATCAACCAACTCGTGCAGGTCGAAGGCACGCCGCTGCACGCGCGCCTCCACGGCGAGGCCGCGCTCGACCCGTTCGAGTTCGTGCGCACGGTGGCGGTGGCGCGGATCACGATGCCGAAGGCGATGGTGCGGCTTTCGGCCGGACGCCGCGAAATGGGCGACGCGGTGCAGGCGCTGTGCTTCATGGCCGGCGCCAACTCGATCTTCTACGGCGACAGGCTCCTCACCACCGGCAATCCGGACGTCGATGCCGACCGCGCGCTGTTGGCGAGGCTCGGGCTCGCGCCGGCGTGACCCACGGCCTCGAGCGTCTCGCGACGAGGCTCGAACTTCGCGTGCGCGCGGGTCTCGCGCGCACGCGCCGCACGCTCGAATCGCCGCAGCGGTCGCGCGTGGACGTCGACGGCCGCACGCTGCTGTCCTTCGCCAGCAACGACTACCTCGGGCTTGCTGCCGACCCGCGCGTCGTCGCCGCGATGGCCGAGGGCGCGCGGGCGTTCGGCGCCGGGGCGGGCGCATCGCACCTCGTCTGCGGCCACCAGGCGCCTCATGAAGCACTCGAGGTCGCGCTCGCGCAGTTCGTGCAGCCGTGCGCGGAGGCGCGCGCGCTGACGCTGTCGTCGGGCTATCTCGCCAACCTCGCGATCCTCACCGCGCTCGCCGATCGCGGCAGCGACATCTTCGCCGACCGCCTCAACCACGCATGCCTCAACGATGGCGCGCTGCTCTCGCGCGCGACGCTGGCGCGCTACCGCCACGCCGACCTCACCGGCCTGCGCGCACGGTTGCGCGCGTCGCACGCGGCGAACCGCGTCATCGTCACCGACGCGGTGTTCAGCATGGACGGCGATGTCGCGCCGCTGGCGGATCTGCTGGCGCTGGCCGAAGCGCACGACGCGTGGCTGGTGGTCGACGATGCGCACGGCTTCGGCGTGCTGGGGGATGGTCGCGGCAGCCTCGCCGACGCCGGCATCGCGTCGGAACGCATCGTGTACATGGCCACGCTCGGCAAGGCGGCCGGCGTGGCGGGCGCGTTCGCCTGCGCGCACCCGCTGGTGATCGAGACGATCCTGCAGACCGCGCGGCCCTACATCTACTCCACGGCGGCGCCGGCGGCGCTCGCGGCGGCGGTGCTCGCGAGCCTTGCGATCATCCGCGACGAAGCGCCGCGCCGTGCCGCGCTGGCAGCGCGCATCGCGCAATTCCGCGACGGCGTGCGCGGACTGCGCTGGAAGCTGCCGGCGTCGCGCACGGCGATCCAGCCGCTCATCGTCGGCGCTGCCGTCGACGCGCTCGCGCTGTCGGCCGAGCTCGCAGCCGCGGGCATCTGGGTGCCTGCCGTGCGGCCGCCGACGGTGCCCACGGGCACCGCGCGGCTGCGGATCTCGCTGTCGGCGGCGCATGCGCCGGCGGACGTCGACGCGCTGCTGGCGGCGTTGCGGTCATGAGCGCCGCCGGGCCGGCCCAAGGCGCTGCCCCCCTCTGGGGGGAAGCGAGCGCAGCTCGCTGCGGGGGGATCGTATTTGCCGCCGGGCCGCTCCAAGGCGCTGCCCTCCTCTGGGGGGAAGCGAGCGCAGCTCGCTACGGGGGGATCGTATTTGCCGCCGGGCCGGCCCAAGGCGCTGCCCCCCTCTGGGGGGAAGCGAGCGAAGCTCGCTACGGGAGGAGCCATGACCGCCGCCGGGCCGCCCCAAGGCGCTGCCCCCTCCGGGGGAGGCGAGCGAAGTTC
>DATBOK010000242.1:0-12816 GCA_036553845.1 Casimicrobiaceae bacterium | reverse complement strand
TTCCTGTGGGTGGGCGCGATCGGCCTCGAGGGCAACCAGCTGCTCGAGGCGATGAACAAGATCGGCTACACGCCGAAGGAGCATTTCTACATGTACCCGGCGCCAGGGCCGATGTCGAAGTCGCCGCTCGCGCGCAATGCGATGTCGATGACGGTGTTCGAGGAGCATCCGCCGTTCACCAATGCGCCGGGCGCCAAGGAATTCATCGCGCTCTACCACGAGCGCGCCGCCAAGGCCGGCATCCCGGACACCTCGGTGGAGGTGCAGGCCGCCGCGTCGTACACGGCGTGGCAGATTCTCGAGGCCGGCGTGCGCGGCGCCGGCAGCCTCGACGACAAGGCGATCGGCGCATGGCTGCGCACGCACCCGGTGGACACCATCCAGGGCCGGCTGCATTTCGACGGACCGCACAACTACGGCGACGACCTGATGCGCGTGAAGCAGGTGCAGAACGGCCGCTGGGTCACCGTGTATCCGAAGGAGTTCGCGGCGCCCGGCGCCACGCTGCAGGTTCAATGACGGCGCGCCGCGCCGCCGGCACCGCCGCCCTCGCGGCGTGACGCGTCGCCCATGACGCTGCCGAGCCCGGCGCTGGTCGCGCAATCCGCGCTGTCCGGCGTCTTCATCGGCAGCCTGTACGGCCTCCTCGGGCTGGGCCTCGGCCTGTCGTGGGGATTGCTGCACGTCATCAACCTGACGCACTTCGCGTTCGCGTTCCTCGCCGCCTACCTGTGCTACCAGCTGGCGAGCGTCGGCGGCATGGATCCGCTCGCCACGCTGCTGCTGATCGTGCCGCTGTTCTTCGCGCTCGGCATCGCCGTGCAATGGCTGTTGTCGCGGTTCAGGGTTTCGCCGCTCCACTCGCTGCTCGCAACCTTCGGCCTCACGGCGATCGTCGAGGCCGGCATCCAGGCGGCATGGACCGCGGACTTCCGCAAGCTCGAGTCGGCCTATGCCGGCATGCATTTTCGCATCGGCGCGCTGTACGTGCCGGTGCCCGAGCTGCTGACGCTGGGCATCGCGCTGGCGCTGTCGTTCGGCATCTTCGCGGCGATGCGCTACACGAACCTCGGCCGTGCGCTGCGCGCGCTGGCGGAGGATGCGCCCGTGGCGGCGGCGTTCGGCGTCGACGCCCGCGGCCACGCGCTGCTGCTGTCAGGGCTGTGCGGGGCGCTCGCCGGCATCGCCGGCGTCTGCCTCGCGCTGTCGTTCACGCTCACGCCCTCGCAGATCTACGCGTGGGTGGGCGTGGTGTTCGCCACGGTCATGCTGGGCGGACCGGGCTCGCCGCTCGGACCGCTGGCGGCGGGCCTCGTGATCGGCGTCAGCGAGGCGCTGACGATGTCGGTCCTGTCGCCGTCTTGGGCGCCCATCGTGTCGTTCACGCTGCTGATCGCGCTGCTGCTGCTGCGCCCGGGTCGCGCGTAATGCTCGACCGCACGTGGATCGCCATCGGCGTGGCCGGAGCCGCGCTGTTCTCGGTTCCCTTCCTGCACCTGCCCGCGTTCTACGAATCGTTTCTCTACCTCGTGCTGCACTGGATCGTGCTGGCGACGTCGTGGAACCTGCTCTCCGGCTACGCGGGCTACGTCTCGTTCGGCCACGGCGCGTTCTTCGGCGCCGGTGTGTACGCCACCGCGGTGCTGGCCGGCACCTACAACGTGCCGTTCCTGTGGACGTTGCCGGCCGCGGCGTGCGTCGCCGCGCTGCTCGGCGTGGCGCTGGGCGCGGTGGCGTTTCGCGTCAAGCGCGTGCGGGGCGAGCTCTTCGCGCTGCTCACGCTTGCCGTGACCTTCGTGCTGGCGACGGTCGTGCAGAACACGCCCATCGATGGCGGCCCGGGTGTCTACCTGTCCGCGGTGTCGGTGCCGGCACTCGCGCCGACGGCGTCCGGCACGTTCTACATGCTCGCCCTCGTGCTGGCGATCGCCAGCGTGGCGATCGCGCGCGGCATCACGCGAGCGCGCCTCGGCCTCGGGCTCTTCGCGATACACGACGACGAGGACGTGGCCGAGGTGATGGGTGTGCCGACCTTCCGCTTCAAGCTCGTCGCGTTCGCGCTGTCCTGCGCGCTGGCCGGTGCCGCCGGCGGCATCCACGCGGTGTTCGTGTCGTACGTGACGGCCAACGGCACGTTCAACATCACGGTGCCGCTGACGGTCGTGCTGATGTGCGTGCTGGGCGGCACGCGTCATTGGGCGGGTCCCCTGATCGGCGCGACGGCGATCACGATCCTGCTCTATGCGTCGACGGCGGCCGACCAGGCGGTCGTCGGCAAGGCCGTCACCGGCGCGATCCTCGTCGCCGCGGTGCTGTTCATGCCCGCCGGCATTCTCGGGCGTCGGCGCATGCGGCCCCTGGGGGTCGCAGCGGATTCACAGGCGCGCGCGGCACCCGCCATGCCAGCGCGGCACGACATCGCCATGAAGGCGGCTGCACGCGACACGGCGCACGTGCCGGCATCGTATCGCGCTGCCGATGCCGTGGCGCGCGGCGTCGACGAGGGCGGGCTCGCCTTCGCCACGTCCCGCGGCGCGGCGCGCGCTGAGCCGATGCTGGCGATCCGCGGCCTGCGCAAGGCATTCAAGGGCGTGCGCGCCCTCGACGGCGTCGACCTCGACATCCACGAGGGCGAGATCGTCGGCGTGATCGGCCCCAACGGCTCGGGAAAGTCCACGCTGATCAACGTCGTCAGCGGCCATTTCCGCGCCGACGCCGGCAGCCTCAAATTTCGCGGCCTCGACATCGCGGCGATGCCGGCACACCGCATCGCGCGCGCCGGCATCGCGCGCACCTACCAGGTGCCGCGGCCGTTCGCACAGATGGACGTGCACGACAACGTCGCGCTGACGGCGATGTTCGGCGCTGCCGCGCTCGATCGCCGCGGCGCCGATGCGGCCGCCGCGACGTGGCTCGCGTTCGCCGGTCTCGGGCGGCGCGCGCGCGGCCTGCCCGGCGCGCTCAATCTCCACGAGACGAAATTCCTCGAGCTCGCGCGTGCGCTCGCCGCGGCGCCACGCCTGCTGATGCTCGACGAGGTGCTGTCGGGGCTCACGCCCGGCGAGATCGACGAGGCCGTGGACCTCATCCGCCGCATCCGCGCCGGCGGCACGACGATCATCCTCGTCGAGCACGTGGTGCGCGTCGTCACCGAATTGTCGGATCGCGTCGTCGTGCTCGACCAGGGCCGCGTGCTCGCGCAGGGCCCTGCCGCGCAAGTCATGGCGCGCGACGACGTCGCGCTCGCGTATCTCGGGGTGGCACGTGCTTGAGGTTCGCGGCCTCGACGTCGACTATGGCGCCGCGCCCGCCTTGCGCGATGTGTCGCTGACGCTGCGCGCGGGGCAGCTCGCCTGCGTCGTCGGTCCCAACGGTGCCGGCAAGACGACGCTGATCAATGCCCTCGCCGGCCTCCTGGCCGTTCGCGGCGGACGCATCGCGATGGATGGGCGGGAGATGACGACAGTGCCCGCGCATCGCTTCTGCGACGCCGGCATCGCCGTGGTGCCGGAAGGGCGGCGGCTGTTCGCGCGCATGAGCGTGCGCGAGAACCTCGAGGTGGGCAGCTACCGGCGCGGTGCGCGCGCCGGTCGCGCGCAGGCGATCGAGCGCGTCTGCGCATTGTTTCCCGCCGTCAGGGACAAGCTCGACGCGCGCGCCGGCACGCTGTCGGGCGGCCAGCAGCAGATGGTGGCGATCGGCCGCGCGCTGATGGCCGCGCCGCGGCTGCTGCTGCTGGACGAGCCGTCGCTCGGCCTGTCGCCGGCGATGGTGGACATCATGTTCGGCGCCATCCGCGGGGTGCATGCGGCGGGCACCGCCGTGCTGCTCGTCGAGCAGAATGTCACCGAGGCACTCGCCCTCGCCGATTACGCGTATCTGATCGACGAAGGTCGCATCGCCGCGGAAGGCCCGCCCGCCGAGGTGTTCGATAATCCGCAATTGCGCCGCGCCTATCTGGGCATCGCCGCCGGGCCGGCGGCGCACCCTGCGCTCAACCCCGAGGATCACGCATGATGCGGCACACTATCGGCATCATCGTCGGCAGCAACCGGCGCGAATCGATCAACCGGCGCCTCGCCAAGGCGCTGGCGCGACTCCTCGAAGACCGGTGCGACGTGCACTGGATCGGCATCGACGACCTGCCGATGTACAACGGTGATCTCGAGGGCAATCGTCCGGCCGTCGTCGATCGCTTCACCGACGAGGTCCGCGCCGTGACAGCGGTGCTCTTCGTATCACCCGAGCACAACCGCTCGATCACGGCGCTGCTCAAGAACGCGATCGACTGGGGCTCGAAGCCCACCGAGAACAACGTCTGGCGCGGCAAGCCTGCGGCGATCACCGGCACGTCGTTGGGCGCGATCGGCACCGCCGTCGGACAGCAGCACCTGCGCCAGATCCTCGGCATCCTCGGCATGACCGTGATGGGCGGCGAAGCCTACATCACGTTCAAGCCCGAGCCCGTCGACCACGACGGTCATTTCATCGACGACTCGCGCCGCCAGTTCCTGGCCGACTACATGGACCGCTTCGTGGCGCTAGTCGGGCGTCTCGCCTAGCGCAGCCGCGCGCAGACTGACCGACGAACGCCGCCGGCACCGGAACGTCGCCGAGCGCGTTGCGCAGGATCGCCCGGTGCATGGCGCGCGTCGCCCACGATGCCTGGAGCGGGGGTAGCGCGATCGGAAAACTTCGCCGTCGAGGCGAGACTGGCCGCGACTGCATGTCTTTCTGCAGCAATCATTCGGTCATTTTCTTTCTACAGAAATCTCACGCTCCCGGGGCGTCCCGGTGAATGGCGCCGAGCACGCCGGCAACGATGCGGTCGCAGCGCTCGCCCATGAACTCGAACGCGCTGTCGAGCGCCAAGTCGACGTCGCTGGCGATCGATTCGCGCAGCAGGCTGCGCGCGCGGAACAGCCGCGTGCGCACCGTGGCTTGCGGAATGCCGAGACAGGTGGCCGTTTCCTCGGCGCTCATCTCCTCGATCGCGCGCAGCATGAACACCGTGCGAAACGACTGCGGCAGGGCATCGATCTTGCGCTCGAGCAGCGCGCACAGCTCGCGGCTCAGCGTCCCGGCATCCGGCCCGGGCATGCGCTGCGCGTCGCTCAGCGTGCCGTCGACGTGGGACTCGAGGTCGACGACGTTGTCGATCGCGACCGTTCCCGCCGTGGCCTTGCCACGTCGCAGCTTCATCAGGGCCTCGTTGATCACGATGCGCGTGAGCCATGTCGATGGCGCCGCCTCGCCACGGAACTGGCCGCGATGGCGCCACGCGCGCAGGAACGCCTCCTGCACGCAGTCTTCGGCGTCGCCATCATTGCGCAGGATGCTGCGCGCCGTGCGGTAGAGCAGCCGGTTGTGGCGGCGCATCAGCGCCTCGAACGCGTCGATCTCGGCATCGGCGGCGCTGCGTTCGGCGCGGGAGTCGGGGGTGCTGGTCATCGAAGCCTCGTCAGCCATTCGATGCGGCGGGTGAGGCGCGCGTTCCCGTGAGCGCCGGCGCGCCGCGCCGCAGCCGTAATCAACGGTTCAGCCACGGCCTCGCGCGGTCACCGATGCCGCGAGCGCGCGCACTTCGGCCGGCCATGCCGACGGGTCGCCGGCCTCGCGGTTGGCGAGCTCGTCGATGAGGCGCGCCATGACTTCCGCCAGCGGCAGCGAAGGCCCGAAGAAGAGCGGCACGCCATCGCGCACGACCGCGAGCGTGGGAAAGTCGTCGATGTCGAGGTCGTCGCAGATCGCCGCCTCGTCCTCGATATCGATCCACGCGAAGCGTACGGATGGTCGCGCCGCGGCCAGCGCATCGAAGAGCGGGCGGAATTCGGTACACGAGCGGCACCAGGCCGCGCACAGCACGGCAACGTGCAGCGGCGAAGCGTCGGAAGGCGATGACATGGCGCGATTGTGCAGCCATCCCCTCTGGCGGCCAACCGCGTCCCCATTGCTCGCCGTCCGCAGCGCACCGGGCACCCCGGGCGCAGGCGCGAAGCCGGCGCGCGCGGCGCGGCTCGATCCGGGGGCGATCAGGCGGCGTCGCGCTCCGCGCGCAGCGCCGCCTCGGCACGGCCGAGGAGCACGTCGAACGACACGCTGTCGCTCGACTGCGCCGTGCCGATCGACAACATCACCGGCGTGCCCTGCCCCTTGACGACGATCGCGCGCGCGACCACCTGGTCGACGTCGACGAACTCGGCGTCGATCGCCGACTGCACGACGACGAACCGGTCGCCGTCCCAGCGGATTGCCACGCTGTCCTCGCCGGCCCCTTTGGCGAGGCGCGTGCCGTACGTTTTCAGCACGAGATCGCAGGCGATGAGGCCCTGCTCGGCATTCAGCTCGGCGAAGCGGTCGATGTCGGCGACGAGGATGCGCACCGCGCGCCCGCGCTTGAACGCGTCGTCCATGTACGTCCTCGCCTCCTTGCGGCCGCCCATGCGGTTCCACAGGCCGGTCAACGCATCGCGCTCGCCTTCGCGACGCCGCTCCTCGTCGTGCGTGCGCGCGCGGCTGGCGAGCGAGGTGATGCCGCGCACGATCTGCGCGACGGCGTCGCCGCCCGGCACGTCGAGCTTCGGCAGCGGCTGGCCGTCGACGTACGCCTCGATCACGTCCAGCGCCGCGTCGAGCGGCGCGAGGAGGCGCGCAACGCCGACCAGCGCCGCCGCACAGCCGGCGACCACCGCCAGGGTGAACACGACGATGAGCGCGAGCACCGACAGGCGCCCGGCGCCATAGACGATGACGAGCCATGCCGCGAGCAGCGGGATCGCGAAGGCGACGACGATCACCGCGGTGAACTTCGCCTTGTAGCCCGCGAACGGCGGAAAGCTCGCGAGCAGGCGATAGAGGCCGAACGCGCGGGATGGCGGGGGTTCCATGTCGTGGCCAGGCGTTGGCTTGCGGGGCGGCTATCGTACCGCGGCCGCGCCGCGTCGCGGCAAACTTCGTGGCGCGCCGGCCCGGAACGACGCTACGCCACAGATTCGGTGGCGATGTCCGGCGGTTGTTAGAATCGAAGCCGGCGCCCGGGTGGTGAAACTGGTAGACACACGGGACTTAAAATCCCGAGATCGCAAGATCGTGCCGGTTCGAATCCGGCCCTGGGCACCAACCGTATCGCCATGCTGGCGACACCGCGTGGCGCCCGCTGCTGCGCAAACGCCCGCGCTCGTTCAGTTCCGCCGCAACCCGCCCATCCGCGCCAGGTCGGCGATCACCTTCTGCATCTGCTCGACGGCGCCGCTCGACGAGCTCACCACGCCCTGCAGCGCGCGGATCACGTTCTGCGCCTGCGACATGTCGGGCATCATCGCCATCGCCGCGCGCGCCTCCTTGACGCCGGGCACGTCGCCCATCTGCGCCTCGATCAGCGTGAACAGCCGCTTCTGGATTTCGACGATGAGATCGAACATCTGGCTCCAGTAGCCCATCGCGTGCTCGATCGCGTCGCGGGCTGCGCCCTGCCCGGCCGCCATCAGCGCGTCCGGCGACTTGGCGCCGGCAACGTTGCGCGCCTGTCGCTCGCCGAACTGGCGGATCTCCTCCACGCCTGCGAGCTGCAGCTTGCGCATGCGCGCCGACGATTCGAGCGCGGCGTTGATCACGTCGAGCGCCATCCTCGCATTGGACTTGTAGAGCGCGATCGCCTGCTCGGGGGACATCAGGCGCGCGCCTTTCGCCAGAGCCGCGAAATCGGGGACCGTGCCGGCCGCGCGCGCACCGGCCCGCGGCGCCTCATGCGCCCGGGTGCGCCGCCGCGACTTGGCCGCGGTCTTGGCGGTCTTGGCGGTCTTGGAAGTCCTGGCTGTCGAGCCGCGCGTGCTTGCGCGGCGCGCGGTCGTGCGGGATGCGGGGCTCTTGCGAGTGGCCATGTTCGCTCCTCCGGTGACGCCCTCGATGGGCATTCATCAAACGCCGATTGACGCGCTGCGTCAAGCCGGCGCGTGCAGCGCGTGCTACGATTTTCATGATGTCCGCAATGAACAAGGCAAGTCCCGTCGTGGCATGCCGGTGCCGCGCGCGGCGCCGGGACGCGCGATGATCTCCCACACCGACGTGCTGTTGCGCCTCGTGATCGCCGCGGCGCTCGGCAGCGTGATCGGCATCGAGCGCGAGCGCCTCGCGTGGGTCGCCGGGCTGCGCACCCACATGCTGGTGTGCGTCGGCTCCGCGCTGATGATGATCGTGTCGGCATTCGGATTCGACGACGTGCTCGGACAGAATCACGTGGTGCTCGATCCCTCGCGGATCGCCGCGCAGGTGGTGAGCGGGATCGGCTTCCTTGGCGCAGGCACCATCCTGCTGCGCCAGGACACCATTCGCGGCCTCACCACCGCCGCAAGCCTGTGGACGGTCGCCGGCATTGGCCTCGCGGTCGGCGGCGGCATGTACATCGCCGCGTTCGGCGCCACCGTACTGATCTTCCTCATCCTCGCCGGCATCAAGCCACTGGAGCGGCGCTTCTGGAGCGGCTCGCGCCAGGCGCACGTGGTGACCGTGTTGCTGCACCGCGACACGGCGTCGATCGAGGCGATCGAAGCGGCGCTGCGCGAGATGCCGTTGACCGTGCAGACATTGGCGCTGCTGCCGGGCCAGCACGAGGACGAGCAGGAAATGCAGGTGCTCGTGACCCGCATTCCGCAATCCGAGCTCGTCACGCTGACCAAGCGCATCGCCGGATTCCCCGGCGTGCGCCGCGTCACGCTTGGCGAGCGCTGAAGCGCCAGCCGCGTCAGTGGTGCTTGAAATACTGCACGGCGCGCTCGTGCGCCTCGGCCTTTGCGCGCGACTTGAACGTGCCCAGGTTGCGGCGCTTGCCGGTCTTCGGATCGGCCTTGCGCGAATAGAGGCGGTACCCGCCGCCCGGCAGCTTGCGGATCATCGTTGTCTCCTGCTGGGTGGAAAGAGGCTCACGCCCGCGCGGAGCGGGCACCGGCGCTCGCTTGTGCGAGGAACTTGTCGACGGTGATCGGCAGGTCGCGCACGCGCACGCCGCACGCGTGGAACAAGGCGTTGTCGATCGCGGCGGCAACGCCGGTGATGCCGATCTCGCCGATGCCGCGGATGCCGAGCGGGTTGAAGCGGGTGTCCGCAACGTCGACGAACGTGACGTCGAGCTCGCCGATGTCGGCATTCACCGGCACGTGGTATTCGGCGAGGCTCGCATTGGCGAAATGCCCGGTGGCGACGTCGAGCAGCGACTCCTCCGTCACCGCGAAGCCGACGCCCCACACGAGGCCACCGCGCAGCTGCGACAGCGCGGTCTTGGCGTTGAGGCGCGTGCCGACGTCGTAGGTCGCGACAATGCGCGGGATGCGCAGGCGGCCGATCCACGGGTCGATGCGAACTTCGGCGAAGACGGCACCGAACGAATGCGACGCGTATGTCGCCTTTTCGTCGCCGGGCCTGGCCTCGGCGGCGGCGTCGAGCGGCACGCCGCGGCGACCGGCGAATACGGCCAGCGGCTCGCCACGCCCTCCGGCAGCCACGATGACGCCATCGTCGATCGCGAGCGTGGCGGGGTCGACGCCGTAATGCGCGGACTGCGGATCGCGCGCGACGGCGGCAAGGATGCGCTCGCGCAACAGGTCGCACGCGGCCTTGACTGCCGGGCCGACGCTCGCCGCGCTCGTCGAGCCGCCCGACACCGGCGCCCGCGGCAGTGCCGTATCGCCGAGCAGGAAGCGCACCGCATTCGGCGACACCCCGAGCGACTGCGCGGCGACCTGCGTCATCACCGTATACGTGCCGGTGCCGAGCTCCTGGGAGCCGGAGGCGACGACGAACGTGCCGTCGGTCCAGAGACGTGCGCTCGCCTGTGCCGCCTGGCGGTTGGCCGGGTAGGTCGCCGTCGCCATGCCATAGCCGATCCAGGCGTCACGGTCGCGCATCGAGCCTGGACGCGGATCGCGCCGCGACCAGCCGAAGCGCTTGGCCGCCTCGGCATAGCATTCGCGCAGGTGCTTGCTCGACCAGGGCTTGCCCGACTGCGGCTCGACATCGGCATGATTGCGCAGGCGCAGCTCCATGGGATCCATCGCCAGCGCGTAGGCGAGCTCGTCGAGCGCGACCTCGATCGCGAACGTGCCGGTGGACTCGCCCGGCGCGCGCTGGAACGTCGGCGTGCCGACATCGAGCTTGACGAGGCGCTGCGAGGTGTCGACGTTGGGGCACGCATACAGGATGCGCGTCGGCAGCGACGCGGGCTCGACGAAGTCCTCGATCGCCGAGGTGTGCGAGATCACCGCATGGCGGATCGACGTGAGCCTGCCGTCGCGGGTCGCGCCGAGCGCGATGCGCTGCTCGGTGCGCGGACGGCCCCCTACCGGCCCGAACATCTGCCAGCGCGCGAGCGCCAGCTTGACCGGGCGCTTCACCTCGCGCGCGCACATCGCCGCGAGCGCGACGTGGGTCCACATCGAGCCCTTGCAGCCGAAGCCGCCGCCGACGAACGGCGAGATCACGCGCACGTTCGCGGCATCGATGCCGAGCACCTTGGCCATCGTGTCGCGCACGCCGGACACGTACTGCGTGGAGTCGTGCAGCGTCAGCTTGCCGTCCTGCCAGTGCGCGATGGTCGCGTGCGGCTCCATCGGATTGTGGTGCTGCATCGGCGTCGTGTACGTCGCCTCGACGCGAACCTCGGCGGCGGCATAGGCGGCAGCGGCATCGCCGCGCTTCGAGTCCACCGGTCCCTGGTTGAGCTTGGCGGGCGCGTAGGCCCGCGCGCGCGCCTGGTTGAAGTCGAGCGTCGCGACGTCCGTCGCGTACATGACGCGCACGAGGTCGGCGGCGGCAACCGCCTGTTCGAACGTGCCGGCGACGACCACGGCGACCGGCTCGCCGTTGTAGTGGACGTCGGCGTCCTGCAACAGCGAGAGCACGCGTCCCGCCGGCGGATTGACGGCTCCGCGGCCGGCCTGCGGCAAGCGCGGCGCGTTCTCGTGCGTCATCACCACCAGCACGCCCGGCGCATGCTCGGCGCGCGTGACGTCGAGCGCGGCGATGCGCCCCCGCGCGATCGTGCTTTGCACGATGCAGGCGTGGCAGAGGCCCGGCAGCGCGAATTCCGCGGCGTAGCGCGCGCCGCCGGTGACCTTCTGCACGCCGTCGGTGCGGTCGAGGGGCGCGCCGATGACGGGTTTCATGCGCGCGCCATCGCCAGCGCCAGCGCCCGCGCCACCGCGCGCTCGCCGAGGTCGACCTTGAACGCATTGCCCGGCAGCGGCACGGCGCCGGACAGCGCAACGCGCGCCGCGGCGGTAAATGCGGCATCGTCGGCACGCTGCCCAACGAGCCGGGATTCGGCGTCGGCCGCGCGCCACGGCTTGTGCGCAACGCCGCCCATCGCGATGCGTGCGGCGCGCACGGTGCCATCGTCGACGTCGAGCGCCACGGCGGCCGACACCAGCGCGAACGCGTAGCTCGCGCGGTCGCGCAGCTTGAGGTAGTAGGCATGGCGGCGGAATCGCGGCGGCGGCAGCAGCACGGCGGTGATGAGCTCGTCGTCGGCGAGCTCGGTGTCGCGCCAAGGCGTGTCGCCCGGAAGGCGATGGAACCGCGTCATCTCGATGCGGCGCTCGCCGCGCCGGCTGCGCATGACAACCGTGGCGTCGAGCGCGGCCAGCGCCACGCACATGTCCGACGGATGCACGGCGATGCAGGCTTCGCTCGCGCCGAGGATCGCGTGGATGCGCTGGTGCCCCTGCCGCGCGCCGCAGCCCGAACCCGGATTGCGCTTGTTGCAGGCGGGAAAAGCGGTGTCGGCGAAGTAGTAGCAGCGGGTGCGCTGCAGCAGGTTGCCGCCCACGCTCGCCATGTTGCGCAGCTGGGGCGTCGCCCCGGCGAGCAGCGCCTGCGCCAGCAGCGGATAATCGCGCCGCACGCGCGGGTGGTTGGCGAGATCGCTGTTGCGCACCAGCGCGCCGATCGCGAGACCGCCGTCGGCGGTATCGCTGACCGCCGCCAGCGGCAGGCGATTGATGTCGACGATGCGCACCGGCACCTCGACGCCGCCCTTCATCAGGTCGACGAGATTGGTGCCGCCGGCGAGGCAGCGCGTGCCCTGCCCCAGCGCCGCCCCCGCAACGTCGACGCGCGTCACGGCGACGTAGTCGAACGCGCGCATCACGCCACCTTGGGCGGATTGGCCACGGCGCGCACCGCCTCGACGATGCCGGCATAGGCACCGCAGCGACAGAGGTTTCCGCTCATCCGCTCGCGGATCTCGTCGTCGGAGAGCACCACGGGTCCGAACGCCGTGAGGTCGGCGGTCACCGCGCTCGGCGCGCCGGCGCGCGCCTCGTCGACGAGCGCCACCGCGGAACACACCTGCCCCGACGTGCAATAGCCGCACTGGAAGCCGTCGTGCGCGATGAATGCCTGCTGCATCGGATGCAGCGTGGCACCCTGCGCAAGGCCCTCGACGGTGACAATGCGTGCCCCGGCTTGCGACGCGGCGAGCGTGAGGCAGGCGTTGATGCGGCGGCCGTCGGCCAGCACCGTGCAGGCGCCGCACTGGCCGCGATCGCAGCCTTTCTTGGTGCCGGTGAGGCCGATGTATTCGCGCAACGCGTCGAGCAGCGTCACGCGCGACTCGAGCATCAGCGGGTAGGCATGGCCGTTGACGTCGAGGGTGACCGCCATCGCCTGGCCGGCAGCGACGCCGGGCGGCGTGGCAGGCGGCGTGGCAGACGGCGCGGCCAGCGGCGCCTGCGCGCCGGCTTTGGCGGCGGCGAGGCTCGTGGTCAGCGCGCCCGAATGCCACAGGAAGCGGCGCCGTGAGAGACCGTGCGCGGGAAGTGCGGC
>DATBOK010000207.1:0-27950 GCA_036553845.1 Casimicrobiaceae bacterium | reverse complement strand
CCTGGTGCTGGGCTTCACGCTGTCGGTGCTGCTCGCGTTCACGCCGTTTCCGGGCGGCCGCTTCCTGGCGCGGCTGATCGACACCTTCATCGCGCTGCCGACGTTTCTCGTCGCGCTGTCGTTCACCTTCATCTACGGCTCCGCCGGCATCGTCAACGAGTCGCTGATGCAGGCGATGCACGTCGAGCGGCCGCCGGTCGACTTCCTGTATTCGCAATGGGGCGTCATCCTGTCCGAGATCACCGTGTACACGCCGTTCGTGATGCGCCCACTGCTGGCGGCATTCTCGCTGATCGAGCCGGCGCAGATCGAGGTGGCGTCGAGCCTCGGCGCGCGGCCGTGGCGCATCGTGTCGCGGATCATCCTGCCGGCGGCGCTGCCGGCGCTGGTGGCCGGCGGCAGCCTCTGCCTGCTGCTGACCGTCAACGAGTTCGGCATCGTGCTGTTCATCGGCGCCAAGGACGTGATCACGCTGCCGCTCCTGATCTACGACAAGGCGATCCAGCAGTTCGACTACACCAGCGCCTGCGCGATCGCGGTGGTCAACGTCGCGCTGTCGCTCGGCCTCTACACGCTGTACCGCTTCGTGATCGCCTATTTCGGGAGCCGCCGTGCTGGTCTGGTCTAGCCTCGGCCGCGCGCTCACGTTCGCACTGACGCTCGGCCTGTTCGCGGTGCTGTACGGGTTGCCGATCGGCGTCATCGCGCTGGCGAGCGTCGCCGGACAATGGAATGGCGTGTGGCCTAGCCAGCTCACCTTCGCGCATTACACCAACGCGTTGCACGGCGATTCCTTCGACCTGCTGCGTGTCAGCGTCGCCACCGGCTTTCTCGCCAGTGCGGCGGCGCTTGTCTGCGGCACGTGGGCGGCGATCGCCTTGCGCAGCTTCCGGCCGCTGCCGCGGCGCGTGCTCGACGCGATCTTCTTCATTCCCAGCGCGGTGCCGTCGGTGTCGGTCGGGCTGGGACTCCTGGTCGCCTTCAGCAAGCCGCCGTTGCTCCTCAATGGCACGACGCTGATCGTGCTCATCGCGCACTTCGTGCTGGTGTCGGCATTCAGTTACGGCAACGTGGCCGCGGGTCTCGCACGCATCCCGCCGGATTTCGAGCAGGTCGCGGAGAGTCTCGGTGCGCGGCCGTTCTATCGCCTGCGGCGCGTCACGCTGCCGCTCGTCGCACCCTACCTGATCGCCGCGTTCAGCCTGTCGATCGCGCTGTCGATGGGCGAGCTCGGCGCCACGGTGATGGTGTACCCGCCGGGATGGGTGACGCTGCCAGTAGGCATCTTCACGCTGTCCGACCGCGGCGCGATCTTCGACGCGGCGGCGCTCACCATGGTGCTCGCGTTCACCACCCTCGTCGTGCTCGTGGCCCTCGCCCGCATCTCGACCAAGGCGGCGTCGCGCTGAGCGGCGGCGCCCTGCATGGCCGCCCCGGCAATTGCAGATTGTTGACAATTGACAACACGCCCGGCTAAAATCCGCAGGATGACCACGCGTACCGCCAGCCCCGCGCGCCCGGCGATGGCCGCGCGCGCGGTCGATGCGAACCACCCCATCGCCCTGATCCAGGCCAATTCGCTGCCGACGCTGGTGCAGCGAGAACTCGAGCGGATGATCCTCGCCGGCGACCTCGCGGCCGGCGAGCAGCTGCGCGAGGTCGAGGTGGCGGCCATGCTCGGCGTATCGCGCGGTCCGGTGCGCGAGGCGTTCCGCGCGCTCGAGGAGTCGGGCCTCGTCCACCTGGAGAAGAACCGCGGCGTGTACGTGCGGCAGATCGGCATCGGCGAGGCCGACGAGATCTACGAGCTGCGTGCCGTGCTCGACGAGTTCGTCGGCCAGCGCCTCGCGCGAAGCGCGACACCGGCGCAAGTGCGCAAATTGCGCAAGATCGTGGCGGCGATGGACGCCGCCGCCGCGCGCGACGACGTCGACGCCTATGTCGGCGCCAATATCGAGTTCCACGATCGCCTCGTCGCGCTCGCGGGCAACGCCAAGCTGCTGGTCGTCTATCGCCGCCTCGTCAACGAGCTCAATGTTTTTCGCCGCACGACGCTCGCGCGCGGCGGCACGCTGCCGGTGTCCACGCGCGAGCACCACGAGATCCTCGAGCACGTCGCCGGCGGCGACGCCGCCGCCGCGGGACGCGCGATGCGCGACCACGTGATGGCGAGCCGCGCGCGCATGCACGAGGCCTGCGCGCGCGATGCCGACGCCGACGCGCGGCCGCCCGCGGCGAAGCGGCGCCGCGCCGCATCCTGAACCCGCATCGCCAAGGATCAAGTCCATGCACGATCGCTCGCACAAGCCGATGACCGTCAACGGCCGCGACTACCGCTGGATGACGCGGCCGGTGGTCGTCGTCTGCGTCGACGGCTGCGAGCCCGACTACATCACGCAGGCGATCGAGGCCGGCGTCGCCCCCTACCTGCGCGAGATGTGCGAGCGTGGCGCGTCGCGCCTCGGCGACTGCGTCGTGCCGAGCTTCACCAATCCCAACAACCTGTCGATCGTCACCGGTGCGCCGCCGGCGGTGCATGGCATCTGCGGCAACTACTTCTACGACCGCGAACGCAACGAGGAAGTCATGATGAACGACGCGCGCTACCTGCGCGCGGGAACGATCCTCGCGGCATTTGCCGGCGCCGGCGCCAAGGTCGCGGTGGTCACGGCCAAGGACAAGCTGCGCGCGCTCCTCGGCAGCGGCCTGACCGGCATCTGCTTTTCGGCCGAGAAGGCCGACCAGGCGACGCTCGCCGGCAACGGCGTCGAGCACGTGCTGGAGCTCGTCGGCAAGCCGCTACCGTCGGTCTACAGCGCCGACCTGTCCGAATTCGTGTTCGCCGCCGGCGTCGCGCTGATGCGCCGCGAGCGACCCGACCTCATGTACCTGTCGACCACCGACTACGTGCAGCACAAGCACGCACCGGGCACGCCCGAGGCCAACGCGTTCTACGCGATGATGAGCGGCTACCTGGCCGAGCTCGACCGCCTCGGCGCGCTCGTGGCGCTCACCGCCGACCACGGCATGAGCGCGAAGACCGATGCCGCGGGGGCGCCCCAGATCGTCTACCTGCAGGACTTCTTCGACGCCGCGCTCGGTGCCGCGCGTGCGCGCGTGATCCTGCCGATCACCGACCCCTATGTCGTGCATCACGGCGCGCTGGGATCGTTTGCCACCGTCTACCTGCCCGCCGACGTCGACCCCGCGCCGCTCGTGGCGGCGCTCGGGCGTACGCCCGGCATCGAGGCCGTGCTGTCGCGCGCCGAGGCCGCCGCGCGCTTCGAGCTGCCCGGCGACCGCCTGGGCGACCTCGTCGTGCTCTCCGAAAAGCTCACGGTGCTCGGCACGACGGCCTCGCGTCACGACCTGTCCGCGCTCGACGTGCCGCTGCGCAGCCACGGCGGCCTGTCGGAGCAGAAGGTGCCGCTGATCTTCAATGCGCCGCTCGCCGGGATCGCGCCGGGGCGCCGCCTGCGCAACTTCGACATCATCGACCTCGCCCTCAACCACTGCGGCTGACTGCGCGGCGCCCCGCGCGCGACTTGACCGCGCGTACCGCCCGCCGCCGCCGCGCCGCCCTAGAATCGAAACCATGAACGCCACCGATACCCGCCACGAGCCGATGCGCATCGCCGGCGAGCGCGTGCAGGGCAACCGCACGCTCGACGTGATGAATCCCTTCACCGGCGGCCGCGTCGGCACCGTGCCGAAAGCCGGCGTCGACGACGTGCGCCGCGCGTTCGCCACGGCGCGCGCCTATCGCCCGAAGCTGACGCGCTACGAGCGCTACCGCATCCTCTACCGTGCCGCCGAGATCCTGCGCGCGCGCACCGACGAGATGTCCGATCTCATCACGGCCGAATGCGGCATCTGCAAGAAGGACTCGCTGTACGAGGTCGGCCGCGCCTGCGACGTGTTCGTGTTCGCCGGCAACGCCGCGCTCAACGACGACGGCCAGGTGTTTTCATGCGACCTGACGCCGCACGGCAAGTCGCGCAAGGTGTACACGCTGCGCGAGCCGCTGCGCGGCGTGATCAGCGCGATCACGCCGTTCAACCATCCGCTGAACCAGGTCGCGCACAAGATCGCGCCGGCGGTCGCCACCAACAACCGGATGGTGGTCAAGCCCACCGAGAAGACGCCGCTGTCGGCGCTCGTGCTTGCCGACGTGCTCTACGAAGCGGGACTGCCTCCGCCGATGCTGTCGGTAATCACCGGCGATCCGCGGGAGATCGCCGACGAGATGCTGACCAATGCCGACGTCGAGTTGGTCACGTTCACCGGCGGCGTCGCGATCGGCAAGTACATCGCGGCCAAGGCCGTCTACAAGCGCCAGGTGCTGGAGCTCGGCGGCAACGATCCGATCATCGTCATGGAGGATGCCGACCTCGACGAGGCGGCCTCGCTCGCCGCTGCCGGGTCGTACAAGAATTCGGGACAGCGCTGCACGGCAGTCAAGCGCATGCTGGTGCACGAGAAGGTCGCCGGCGCGTTCGTCGAGCGCCTCGTCGCGCGCACACGGGCCTGGACCTATGGCGACCCGATGGATCCCAAGCTCGACATGGGCACGGTGATCGACGAGGCCGCGGCGAGCGGCTTCGAGGCGAAGGTCAACGCCGCGGTGGCGGCCGGCGCCAAGCTGCTGGTCGGCAACGTGCGCGAAGGCGCCCTCTACTCGCCCACGGTGCTCGACCATGTCGACCCGGCGATGGACGTCGTGCGCACCGAGACGTTCGGCCCGGTATCGCCGGTGATCCGCTTCCGCGACATCGACGAGGCCATCCGCATCTCCAACGGCACCGCCTACGGGCTGTCGTCGTCGGTGTGCACCAACCGGCTCGACTACATCACCCGCTTCGTGTCCGAGCTCGAGGTCGGCACCGTCAACATCCGCGAGGTGCCGGGGTACCGGCTGGAGCTGACGCCGTTCGGTGGCATCAAGGACTCCGGCCTCGGCTACAAGGAAGGCGTGCAGGAGGCCATGAAGAGCTTTACCAACATCAAGACGTATTCGCTGCCGTGGTAGCGCCGGGCCGCGATCGCTGAATGCAAGTCCTGCTCAACCTGCTGGCCGGCGTGGCGCTGCTCGTTTGGGGCACGCACCTCGTGCGCGTCGCCATCCTGAGCCTCTACGGCGGCGACCTGCGGCGGCTGCTGCGGCATGCGGTGTCGCGTCGCGCGAGCGCCTTCTTCGCCGGTCTCGGCGTCACTGCGCTGCTGCAGAGCAGCACGGCGACCGCGCTGATCGTCGCCGCATTCGCCGGCCAGGGCCTCATTTCCACCGCGCCCGCGCTGGCCGTGATGCTCGGCGCCGACGTCGGCACGTCGATCGTCACGCTGGTGCTGTCGTTCGACCTGTCGTGGCTGTCGCCGCTCCTGATCTTCACCGGCGTCGTGCTGTTCCTCGCGCGCGAGGAGACGAACGTCGGCCGCTTCGGACGCATCCTGATCGGGCTCGGCCTCATCCTCTTCGCGCTGCAGTGGATCGGCGTGTCGGCCAAGCCGTTGACCGAGGCCGCGGGGATGCGCGTGATCTTCGCCTCGCTCACCGGCGACATCCTGCTCGACATGCTGGTCGCCGCATTCGTCACGATCCTCTGCTATTCCAGCCTCGCCGTCGTGCTGCTGGTGGCCACGCTCGCCGGCCTGCACGTGATCGCGCTCGGCGTGGCGATGCCGCTGGTGCTCGGCGCCAACCTCGGCAGCGGCCTGCTCGGCATGCTGTCGACGCTGCGCTCGGCGCCGGAAGCGCGCCGCGTCACGCTCGGCAACTTCCTTTTCAAGCTGATCGGCTGCGTGCTGGCGGTGCCGCTGCTGCGCTTCGCGGGGCCCGCCATCGCCGGCCTCTCGCTCCCCGAGAGCACCGAGGTCGTGGCGTTCCACCTCGCGTTCAACATCGCGCTCGCATTGCTGTTCCTGTCCGCGACGCAGGCCGTGGCGCGCGTCGCGGAGCGGCTGCTGCCGATGCGTCCGGCCAGCGAGGACCCGGCCAAGCCGCGCTTCCTCGATCCGTCGGCGCTGGCCACGCCGGCGCTCGCCATCGGCAACGCCGCGCGCGAGGCGCTGCGCATCAGCGACGTGATCGACGAGATGCTGCAGGGCCTGCTCACCGTGCTCAAGACCAACGACCGCGCACTGGCGGGCCGCGTGCGCAAGATGGACGACGTCGTCGA
The DNA here is from genome assembly GCA_036553845.1 of Casimicrobiaceae bacterium. GTDB lineage: Bacteria > Pseudomonadota > Gammaproteobacteria > Burkholderiales > Casimicrobiaceae > VBCG01. Next base: position 21,774 of record DATBOK010000207.1, on the reverse strand, counting down.
CGAGCTTTATACCGCGGTGAAGCTGTACCTGACGCAGATCTCGCGCGCGGCGCTGGACCAGAAGGAGGGCCGGCGCTGGACCGACATCGTTTCCTTCACCATCAACATGGAGCAGGTCGGCGACATCATCGACCGCGTGGTCGCCGAGATCGAGGAGAAGAAGATCGACAAGGGCCGCAACTTCTCCGACGCCGGCATGACGGAGATCTGCGACCTGCATTCGCGGCTCACTGCCAACCTTCGGCTCGGCATGAGCGTGTTCCTCAACGGCGATCTCAAGAGCGCGCAGGAGCTGCTCGCGCAGAAGGTGCTGTTCCGCGACCTCGAGCGCGCCTATGCCGATTCGCACCTGTCGCGTCTCGCCGGCAACACGCTGCCCAGCATCGAGACCTCGTCGCTGCACCTCGATCTCATCTCCGAGCTGAAGCGCATCAATTCGCTCATCTGCTCGATCGCTTACCCGATCCTGGAGGACGCCGGCGTGCTCGCGCGCACGCGCCTCAAGACCGACGAGGCGATGGCCGCCAGCGCCGCCGCGGCGCCCGCCGATGCGAAAGCGTGGGCCGAGCGCAATCCACGCACCGCCTGATGCGTTCGCGCACGATGCCTCTCGCGCTCTGCGGCCGCGGCCGCCTCGCGCATCGCGCCACGGCGCGGGCGTGAGCGTGCCTGCCGCGGAACTCTCCTTCGGCGTCACGCTGGCGGTGCTGGGTGCCGCGCTGCTGCACGCGTCGTGGAACGCATTGCTCAAGTCTGCGGATGGCGAGCCGCTGCTCGGCACCGCGCTGATCGTCGCCGGCTCCTCGGTGGTCGGGTTTGCTCTGCTGCCCTTCGTCGGCGTGCCGGCGCGCGCGTCGTGGCCCTACATCGCGGTGTCGTCGACGATCCATTTCGGCTATTACCTGACGCTGTCGGCCGCCTATCGGCGCGGCGACCTGTCGTTCGCATATCCGCTGATGCGCGGCGTCGCGCCGCTGTTCGTGGCCGTGCTGGGCATCGTCTTCCTCCACGAGCACCCGACGCCGAGCGCGATCGCCGGCATCGCGCTCATCTCGCTCGGGATCCTCGCCATTGCATGGTTCGCCGGCGGCGGGCACACGCGGGCGGCGGCAGGCTTCGCGCTCGGCAACGCGGCGATCATCGCGCTGTACACGCTGGTCGACGGCGCCGGCGCGCGGGCGTCGGGGGATGCCATCGGCTACACGACGTGGCTCGTGTTCCTCGAAGGGCTGCCGTTCCTGGCATGGATCCTCGCCACCCGCGGCGCGCCCGCGCTGCGCTACTGGCAGCTGCGGTGGCGGCGCGGCATCGTCGGCGGCGCGGCGAGCCTCGCCGCCTACGCGATCGTGCTGTGGGCGATGACCCGTGCCCCGGTCGCCGTGGTGGCATCGCTGCGCGAAGTGTCGGTGGTGTTCGCGTCGCTGATCGGCACATTCGCCTTGAAGGAAGGATTCGGATGGAAGCGCGCGCTCGGCGCGCTCACGGTCGTCGCGGGCGTCACCGCGCTCAAGTTCTGAGCCCCCGCCGCGGATGGCCGCCCTTCCTTCAGCGGCACGCGTCGTCGTCATCGGCGGCGGCATCGCCGGCGTATCGGTCGCCTACCATCTCGCACGCCGCGGCGTCGAGCACGTGCTGCTGCTCGAGCAGGGTCGCCTGACCTGCGGCACGACGTGGCATGCGGCGGGTCTCGTCGGCCAGACGCGATCGACCCGCAATGCCACGCGCATGAGCCGCTACGGCATCGGGCTCTACGCGTCGCTCGAGCAGGAAACCGGGCTCGCCACCGGCTGGAAGCAATGCGGCTCGCTCAACGTCGCGCGCACGCCCGAGCGCCTGACGCTGATGCGCCGGCAAATGGCGCGCGCCGGCAGCTTCGGCATCGAGCACGAGTTCATCCCGCCCGACGCGGCGCGCGAGCGCGCGCCGATCCTTTTTACCGACGACCTCGCCGGTGCGGTGTGGATTCCCGGCGACGGCAAGGTCAACCCGACCGATCTCACGCAATCGCTGGCGAAGGGCGCGCGGACGCGCGGCGCGACGCTGGTCGAGGGCGTGCGCGTCCTCGCGGTCGACGTCGTCGAGCGGCAGGTCCGCGGCGTGCGCTGGCAGCGTGACGGCGCGGAAGGCCTCGTCGCCTGCGACACGGTCGTGAACTGCGGCGGCCAATGGGCGCGCGAGCTCGGTGCCCGCTCGGGCGTGACGGTGCCGCTCTATTCGGCCGAGCACTTCTACGCCGTCACTGCGGCAATCGAGGGCGTGACGCCCGACCTGCCGGTGATCCGCGACCCCGACGGCTACATCTACTACAAGGAGGAAGTGGGCGGCCTCGTGATGGGCGGCTTCGAGCCGGTGGCGAAGCCGTGGAACGTCTCGCCGATCCCCGCGGGCTTCGAGTTCCAACTCCTGCCCGAGGACTGGGACCAGTTCGAGATCCTGATGCAGAACGCCCTGCACCGCACGCCCTGCCTCGCCACCGCCGAAGTGAAGATGCTGCTGAACGGGCCGGAAAGCTTCACGCCGGACGGCAATTTCATCCTCGGCGAGGCGCCGGAAGTGCGCGGCTATTTCGTCTGCGCGGGATTCAACTCGGCCGGCATCGCCAATGCCGGCGGCGCGGGCGCGCTGGTCGCCGACTGGATCGTCGACGGCGAAGCGCCGCTCGACCTGTGGGACGTCGACATCCGCCGCTTCGCGCCGCTGCACGCCAACCGCCGGCACCTTGCCGACCGCACCGTGGAATCGCTGGGTCTGCACTACGCGATGCGATGGCCGCGCGAGGAGATGCAGACCGTGCGCCCGCTGCGCCGCTCGCCACTGTACGACCGGCTCGCCGCGCGCGGCGCCGTGTTCGGCAGCAAGCTCGCCTGGGAGCGCGCCAACTACTTCCTGCCGGCGGGTCAGCGCGAGCCGCCGCCCACGTTCGGCAAGCCCGGCTGGCTGCCCTGGGTGCTGGACGAGCAGCGCGCGTGCCGCGAAGCGGTGGCGCTCTTCGACCAGACGTCGTTCGCCAAGTTCGTGCTGAAGGGACGCGATGCGCTCGCCGTGCTGGAGCGACTGTGCGCGAATGCGATGGACGTCGCCGTCGGCCGCATCGTCTACACGGCGATGCTCAATGCGCGCGGCGGCTTCGAGAGCGACCTGACGGTCGTGTGCGTCGCCGCCCACGAGTTCCTCATCCTGACAGGCTCGGCGCAGGCGACGCGCGATTTCGCCTGGATCGAGCGTCACATCGGCGCCGACGCGCGTGCGGTGCTGGTCGACGTCACCAGCGCCTATTCGGTGCTGTCGTTGATGGGGCCGAGTGCCGAAGCGCTGCTGCGCGCGCTCTCCCCCGACGATTTCTCGCGAGACGCACTGCCCTTCGCCAGCACGGCGCTCGTCGACATCGGCCACGCGCGCGTGCGTGCGGCACGCATGAGCTACGTCGGCGGCCCGGGATACGAGATCTACGTGCCCACCGACCAGTGCGTGACGCTCTACGATGCGCTGATCGAGGCCGGCCGCGGGTTCGGCCTGGCCGACGCCGGTTATTACACGATCGACGCGCTGCGCATCGAATCGCTGCGTCGCGCCTTCGGCGCCGAGCTGTCGCCCGACGACACGCCCCTCGACGCCGGACTCGATTTCGCCGTCGCGCTCGACAAGGCCGCGGATTTCATCGGCCGCGACGCGCTGCGCCGCCAGCGCGCACAGGGTGTGCGCAAGCGCCTCGTGCAATTGCGCGCTTGCGACCCGGACGTCTACTTGTGGGGCGGCGAACCCGTGTCGATGAATGGCGTGGCCATGGGCGAAGTGTCTTCCGCCGGCTACAGCGGCCGCTTCGGCTGCGCGGTGGCGCTCGTCTATGCCCGGGGCGACGCGCTCGATGACGCGACGCTCGCGGACGCGCACTGGGAGATCGATGTCGCCGGCCAGTGCGTGGCCGCCCGCGCGCACGTCGATGCGCGCCGGGTGCCGCGCGTCGCGACGCCCTAGCGGCGCGGCCGGACAGGCGCGCGCCTGCGGTAAGCTTCCGACCTGCGCCCATTCGCGATCCCCGCATGAACCAACGCTTCATCCCCACGCCGCGCCGCGGCCGCACGCCCGCCGATCCCGCCGCGGAACGGACGCAGGTGCAGAGCCTGACGCGCGGCCTCGCGATCCTCGAGTGCCTCGCGCGCGGCGAGCACGGCCTCACGCTGACCGACATCGCGCACCGCGTGCAGCTGCCGCCGTCCACCGTGCACCGGCTGCTCGCCACGCTCGAGCGCGGGGGCCACGTCTACCAGGCCGGGGCGCAAGGCCTCTGGTACATCGGGCTCGCCGCGTTCACCGTCGGCTCGAGCTTCCTCGCGAGCCGCGAATGGGTCGCGCAGAGCCACCGCTTCATGCGCCACCTGATGGAGCGCTCCGGCGAGACCGCGAACCTGGCGATCCTCGACGGTACCGACGCCGTGTTCATCGACCAGGTGCAATGCCACGAGATGATGCGCACGATCGTCAAGCTCGGCGGCCGCGCGCCGCTGCACGCGTCGGGCGTCGGCAAGGCGATCTTTGCCGCGCTGCCCGACGACCAGATCGTGGCGATCCTCAAGGTGAAGGGGCTGCCGCGCATCACCGAGAACACGATCACGTCGCCGGAAACGATGTGGGCGAGCGTGCGCGTGATCCGGCAGCGCGGCTGGTCGTTCGACGACGAGGAGCACGCGTTCGGCACGCGCTGCGTGGCCTCGCCGATCTACGACGAGCATGCCGAGATGCTCGGCGCGATCTCCGTGGCCGGGCCGTCGTCACGGCTGCCCGATCCGCGCATCAAGGAGCTGGGGCCGCTGGTCGCCGCCACGGCCGAAGAGATCACCCGCCAGATCGGCGGGCGCTGGCCGCATCCGTACTGACGTCCGCTACGCCGGACGGCGCCCGGTCGCGCGTGGCTGCATGCCTTGCCAGCGCGCCGCGAGCGCGTCGTTCGCCGGCGGCCGCCAATGCTCGAGCAGGTGCTCGGCGCCCGCGGCATCGTTGCACACCAGCACGGCGTCGCAGCCCGCACGCGTTGCAGCCTCCGCCCGCGCGACGATGTCGCCGGCCGCTGCGGCGCCCGCCATCGAGAGGTCGTCGCTGTAGACGAGACCGTCGAAAGCCAGCCGCCCGCGCAGGATGTCGCGCAGCCAGTACGCGGAGAATCCGGCGAGACCGGGATCGATCGCCGAATAGACGACGTGCGCCGGCATCACGCCGTCGAGCCCCCGCGTGGCGAGCGCGGCGAACGGCACGAGGTCGGCGGCGAGCAGTGCGGCCAGCGGACGCGGGTCAACCGGGAGTTCGGTGTGCGAGTCGGCAGCGACGAAGCCATGCCCGGGAAAATGCTTGCCGACGCAGGCGGTGCCGCCAGCATGCAGGCCGTCGATGAGCGCGCGCGCCAGCGCCGCCACGGCATTCGGCCGGTCGGAGAACGCGCGATCGCCGATCACGGCGCTGCGCCCGTAGTCGATGTCGAGCACCGGCGTGAAGCTGTAGTCGACGCCGTGCGCGCGCAATTCGCTGGCGAGCGTCCAGCCGAGTCGCGTCGCCGCCGCTGCCGCACCGGCCACGTCGGTCTCCCACAGCGCGCCGAGCGTGCGCATCGCCGGGATCGCCGTGAAGCCGTCGCGAAAGCGCTGCACGCGGCCGCCCTCGTGGTCGACCGCCACCAGCAGCGGCGGCGTGCGCAGCGCGTGGATTTCCGCAGTGAGCGCGGCGAGCGCGGCAGCCGACACGTAATTGCGCGCGAACAGGATCACGCCACCCACCATGGGGTGCATCAGCCGCTCGCGCTCCGCGGCATCGAGCGCCACGCCCGCGACGTCGACGACAAGCGGCCCGCGCGAAAGCGCGACCGTCATCGGCTCGCGCCTTCGCGCATCAGCGCCTTCATCTCGCGCACCGCTTCGCGCAGGCCCGTGAACACCGCGCGCGACACGATTGCATGGCCGATGTGGAGCTCGCGCACGCCCGCCAGCGCCGCCACCGGCTGCACGTTGACATAGTTCAGCGCATGCCCGGCGTTGAATCGCATGCCGGCGGCGCGAATCGCCGCACCGGCAACGCGCAGCCGCTCGAGCTCGGCCAGCACCGCCGGACTCTCCGCGTCGCGGCCGCGCGCGTGGAACGCGTGCGCATACGGGCCGGTGTGCAGCTCGCAGACGGCGACGCCGATGCGCGACGCCGCCTCGACCTGCGCGATCTCGGCATCGATGAACACGCTCACCTTGATCCCCGCGCCGGCGAGCTTCTGCACGGCGGCGGCGAGCGTGCGCTCCTGGCCGGCGACGTCGAGGCCGCCTTCGGTCGTCACCTCTTCGCGTCCCTCGGGCACCAGCATCGCCATCTCGGGCTTGAGCACGCAGGCGAGCTCCACCATCGCCGGCGTCGCCGCCATCTCCAGGTTGAGCTTGATGTGCACGAGGTCGCGCAGCCGCCGCACGTCCTCGTCCTGGATGTGGCGGCGATCCTCCCGCAGGTGCACCGTGATGCCGTCGGCGCCGCCGAGGTGCGCCTCGACGGCCGCCCATACGGGATCGGGCTCGTAGGTGCGGCGCGCCTCGCGCAGCGTGGCCACGTGGTCGATGTTGACACCCAGCTCGATCATGATTCGTCCTCGCCCTCCAGGGCCTGCAAGTCCTGCACGATGCGGCGGCTGAAAAGGCGCCGCGCCTCGAGATGATGGTCGAGCACCACGCGCATCAGGCGCTTGGCCTCGCCTGCAGTGGCGGCGTCGGCGAAGCGCCCGGTGGCGAGCGCAACCAGCGTCGAGCCATGCACGATCATGCCCGGCAGGTCGGTGCGCGCCGGCAGGCGGAACGCGCCACGCTCGATCGCGAAATGGTAACGTGCCGTGGCATCGATGGGCGCCCGGCCGTCGACTTCGTGCGCAAGATCGAGCGCGTAACCCAGCGCTTCCAGCAGCGCGAGCTCGAATCCGCGCAGCAGCGGTGCCTGCTCGCCGCCGGCGGCGAGCGTCGCCAGCGCGTCAGCGTAACCGGCGAAGAGGCGCGGATGCGGGTCCTCGCGCGGGAGCAGCTTCAGCAGCAGCTCGTTCAGGTAGAACGCGCACAGCAGCGCGCTGCCGGTGGGCAGCGCCATGCCGCCGCGCCACTCGGCGCGGGTGAGCGTCTTGAGCTCGCGCGTGCCCATCCAGCCGAGCGTCAGCGGCTGGAAGGCCTGCAGCGTTCCGCGCAGCTCGGAGCGCGCGCGCTTCGCGCCGCGCGCGACCAGCGCCACGCGTCCGTGGTGCGCGGTCCACGCCTCGACGATCGCGCTCGTCTCGCGATACGGGTGCGTGTGCAGCACGAACGCCGGCTCGTCCTCGACGCGACGCGCGTCGCCGGCGTGATGCGCATTGGGCGCCCCGGCCATCGTCAGCGGGCCCCGGCCCGCGGCGCCGGCGTCATTCGTAGCCGAGCCGGGCGAGCGACGCGTCGGACGCCGCCCAGTTGCGGCGCACGCGCACGAATACCTCGAGGAACACCTTGCCGCCGAACAGCGCCTCCATGTCCTCGCGCGCCTTGCTGGCGATCGACTTCATCGTGGCGCCGCCCTCGCCCAGCAGGATCGCGCGCTGGCCGGGCTTGTCCACCAGCACCACGGCGGCGATGCGGCGCAGGCGCCCGTCCTCGACGAAGCGCTCGATGGTCACCGTCGTCGCGTAGGGCACCTCGTCGCCCAGCAGGCGGAAGATCTTCTCGCGGATCAGCTCGGCTGCGAGGAAGCGCTCGTCGCGGTCGGTCAGCGTATCGGCGTCGTACAGCGCCGGCGAGCACGGCAGGCACTTGGCGATCTCGGCCTTCAGCACGTCGAGCGCCACGCCCTTCTCGGCGGACACCGGCACCAGCGCGGCGAAGTCGCGCCATGTCGCGAGCTCGGCGAGGCGGGGCAGCAGCTCGCGCGGCGCCGCCAGCGCGTCGACCTTGTTGATCGCGGCGACGGCCGGGCGATCGGGCGCGATCAGCGCGGCGACCGCGCGATCGGCCTCGGTGAGGCGCGCGGCATCGACCACCAGCACCACGACGTCGACATCCGCGAGGCTCGCCATCACCGCGCGGTTGAGCCGGTCGTTGAGGCGCGAGCGATGGCGCGTCTGGAAGCCCGGCGTGTCCACGAACACGAACTGGCGCTCGGCTTCGGTGAGCACGCCGAGGATGCGATGGCGCGTCGTCTGCGGCTTCTTCGACGTGATGCTGATCTTGTGGCCGACGAGGCGGTTGAGCAGCGTCGACTTACCGACGCTCGGCCGCCCGACGATCGCGACGTGGCCGCTGCGATAAGCGGTATCGGTCATCGCGAGGTCGCGTTTGCCGCGCGCACCGCAGCCAGCGCCGCCTGCGCCGCGTCCTGCTCCGCGGCGCGCCGGCTCATGCCCGCGCCTCGGGCGACCACCGACAGCGCGGCAATCCGGCATTCGACGGCGAACGTCTGTGCGTGCGCTTCGCCGCCGACCGCCACCACCGCATACTCGGGCACGGGCAGGCGCCGCCCCTGCAGCCACTCCTGCAGCGATGTCTTGGGATCCTTGGCGAGCACGGTGCCAATGGGATCGTCCAGCACGTCGCCGAACGCGGCATGGATCACGCGGCGCGCGGCGTCGTAGCCCGCGTCGACGAACACCGCGCCGAACACGGCCTCCAGCGCGTCGGCGAGGATTGAAGGCCGCGTCGCGCCGCCGCTCTTCACCTCCCCCTCGCCGAGCTTGATCTCTGCGCCGAGATCGAGCGCGACGGCGATGCGCGCGAGCATGTCGCGGTTGACGAGACCCGCGCGCGCGCGCGACAGCTCGCCTTCGGTCATCTGCGGGAATCGCGTGAAGAGAAGCTCGGCGACGACGCAGTTGAGCACGGCGTCACCGATGAACTCGAAGCGCTCGTTGTGGTGCGCGCCGTGGCTGCGGTGCGTCAGCGCCTGCGCGAGCAGCGCCGGCTCGGCGAACGCGTGGCCCAGCGCCCCGGCCAGCGGGCGCCCGCGCGGCGCGGTGCCTTGCGCGGAACGCGTCACCGCGCCTCGGTCACCTCGAAATCGATGACGAGGCTGACGTTGTAGACCAGCGGCAGGCGGGTTTCCCAGCTGATGTTGCCGACGATCTGGTTGTTTTCCTTGGTGACCTCGAGGTCCTGCCAGTGCACCGACTCGACGTAATCGGCGGCGAGCCGGCGCTCGAAGAAGCGGCGCACGGTCGCCGGCTGGCCGTCGACGGCGTCCTCCAGCGCGCCGGCGAGCGCCTTCTTGACCGAGAAGTACTCGATGTACGACGGCAGCATGCGAAAGCCGACCAGCGCGATGACGACGACGACCAGGGCGACGAACAGGAATCCGATCAACGTGAGCCCGGCCTGGCGCTTGCCTGTCTGCATGAGGTCTCCCTTAATGAACGCCGCGTCCGACGCGCTTGAATGCGCCGGTGACGATGTCGTCCCAGTTGAACCAGATGAAGAACGCGCGCCCGCGCAGGTTGGCGTCGGGCACGAATCCCCAGTAGCGGCTGTCATCGCTGAAATCGCGGTTGTCGCCCATCATGAAGTATTCGCCGGCGGGTACCCGGCAGGTGAAGCCGCGCTCATTGTATTCGCAATTGTCGTGCCCCGGGAACGCGCGCACGTTGCCCGGCTGGATCGGCGGCGCCAATGCGTTCTGCGCGATCGTGTACGACTTCGGCACGCCGCCGGCATTCGCCGTTTCCAGCAGCTTCTGCGTCTCCTCGAAGCGCATCCCCTCGAGCCACCCGTATGTGCCATCGGCCACCTGCGGCAGCGGATTGCCGTTGATCGCGAGCTTCTTGTCGCGGTACTCGACGACGTCGCCCGGCAGGCCGATGACGCGCTTGATGTAGTCCACCGACGGATCCAGCGGATAGCGGAAGACGACGACGTCGCCGTGCTGGGGCGAGCCGAGGTCGATGATCTTGCGCTCGATGATCGGCAGGCGGATGCCGTAGGCGAACTTGTTGACGAGGATGAAGTCGCCGACCTCGAGCGTGGGCCGCATCGACGACGACGGGATCTTGAAGGGCTCGGCGACGAAGCTGCGCAGCAGGAACACCGCGATCAGCACCGGGAAGAAGCTCGCCGTGTACTCGACCCAGGCCGGCGGCGTCGCGAGGCGCTCGGCGAGCGTCGCGCGCTCGGCGGCGACCGATCTGGCGTCGCCGCCCTCGCGCTGGATGCGCTGGTCGAAAGCCGCGAGCGCCGCGCGCGCGGCGGCTGCACGCCGCGGTGCCAGCGCGAACTTGTCGAGCACCCAGGCAATGCCGGTGATCACCGACAGGACGAAGAGAATGAGGGCGAAATTCATGCGGCTACGGGCGCGACAGGGGATTCGGACCGCGCGAATTGTCTCACGGGCGCCACGCCGATCCGCCGCCGGCCATACCGCGGAATCGTCGATTCATCGTCAATGCGGACGGGAGGCGACGGGCGCGGCAACACGCGCACGGCACCGGCCGGCTCGCTCATTTGCCGCCCACTTGCAGAATCGCAAGGAACGCCTCCTGCGGAATCTCGACGCTGCCGACCGCCTTCATCCGCTTCTTGCCGGCCTTCTGCTTCTCGAGCAGCTTCTTCTTGCGCGTGATGTCGCCGCCGTAGCACTTGGCCAGCACGTTCTTGCGCAGCGCCTTGATCGACTCGCGGGCGATGATCTGCGCGCCGATCGCCGCCTGCACGGCGATGTCGAACATCTGCCGCGGGATCAGCGAGCGCATCTTCGACGCCACCTCGCGCCCGCGATGGAGCGCTACCGAGCGGTGCACCATCACCGACAGCGCGTCGACGCGCTCGCCGTTGATGAGGATGTCGAGCTTCACCACGTCGGCGGCGCGGAACTCCTTGAACTCGTAGTCGAGCGACGCATAGCCGCGCGACACCGATTTCAGCTTGTCGAAGAAGTCCATCACCACCTCCGCCATCGGCAGCTCGTAGGTGAGCACCACCTGGCGCCCGGCGTAGTGCATGTTCTTCTGCACGCCGCGCTTCTCGGTGCACAGCGTCAGCACCGGTCCCACGTACTCCTGCGGCACGATGATCGTGGCGGTGATAACCGGCTCGCGGATCTCCTCGATGAGCGACAGGTCGGGCAGCTTCGACGGATTCTCGACCTCGAGCACCTCGCCGTCGCGCTGCATCACCTGGTACACCACCGTCGGCGCGGTGGTGACGAGGTCCATGTCGTACTCGCGCTCGAGGCGCTCCTGCACGATGTCCATGTGCAAAAGCCCGAGGAAGCCGCAGCGGAAGCCGAAGCCCAGCGCCTGCGACACCTCCGGCTCGTATTGCAGCGACGCGTCGTTGAGCGACAGCTTGTCGAGCGCATCGCGCAGCGCCTCGTACTGGTTGGCCTCGACCGGGTAGAGCCCGGCGAAGACCTGGGGCTTGACCTTGCGGAAGCCCGGCAGCGGCGACGCCGCGCGGCGGGCCACGTGCGTCACGGTATCGCCGACCTGCGCGGCCTTGAGCTCCTTGATGCCGGCGGTGACGAAGCCGACGTCGCCCGCCGCCAGCGCGTCGCGCGCGATCGACTTCGGCGTGAACACGCCGACCGATTCGCACACGTAGGCGGCGCCGGTGGCCATCAGCTGGATGCGGTCGCGCGGCTTGAGCGTGCCGTTCATCATGCGCACCAGCATCACCACCCCGACATAGTTGTCGAACCACGAGTCGATGATCAACGCTGCCAGCGGCGCGCTGGAATCCCCCTTCGGCGGCGGGATGCGCGCGATCACCGCTTCGAGGATGTCGTCGACGCCTTCGCCGGTCTTGGCGCTGGCCAGCACGGCGTCCTGCGCGTCGATGCCGATGATGTCCTCGATCTCCGCGATCACGCGCGCCGGGTCGGCCGACGGCAGGTCGATCTTGTTGAGCACCGGCACCACCTCGACGCCCTGCTCGAGCGCCGTGTAGCAGTTGGCCACCGTCTGCGCTTCCACGCCCTGGGACGCGTCGACCACCAGCAGCGCGCCCTCGCACGCCGCCAGCGAGCGCGACACCTCGTAGGCGAAGTCGACATGGCCCGGCGTGTCGATCATGTTGAGCCGGTAGGTCGCGCCGTCGCGCGCGACGTATTCGAGCGCCGCCGTCTGCGCCTTGATCGTGATGCCGCGCTCGCGCTCCAGGTCCATCGAATCGAGCACCTGCTCGCTCATTTCGCGCGCGGCGAGGCCGCCACAGCGCTGGATGAAGCGATCGGCGAGCGTCGACTTGCCGTGATCGATGTGGGCGATGATCGAGAAATTGCGGATGCGGTTCACGGGGGCGGATGCTGCCAACGAAAAAGGGGCGCACGGCGCCCCTCGCTACGAGCCTTCGGGTCGGGGTCCCTGTCCGCGGCGCCAGGGCTGGCGCGAGGCAAGGGGGCTCACCGAAAGTCTTGAATTTTAGCGTATTTCGGTGATTGCCGCGAGGGCGGCCCGGACCTTGGCGCGATCCAGCGCCAGGTGGCAGATCTCGCGGCCATCGGCGGCATCGCCGTCGATCAGCACCGGCACGCGCTCGCCGAACCGCGCGTCCAGCACGGGGTCGGCGTCGACGTCGATCTCCACGCACTCGACGTGTCGCGCGTCGAGCATCGGCTTGAGCGCGTCGCGCATCTCGTCGCAGAGGTGGCACCAGCTGCGCACCAGCATCGTCCAGCGGCGCGGCCGCGCCGCGCCGCCGTGCCGGTGCGTCCCGTGGCCACCTTCCGGCGGCGGGGCAGGCGGCAACAGGTGGCGCCTGCGGCCGCCGCGCCCGTCGTCGCTCACTCGGTATCGGGCGGCAGCGGACGCAGCGTGGCGAAGAACTGGTTGTCGCCGCGCTTCACCTGCAGCGTCACCGGCGTGGATTTGTCGAGCTTGGCGAAAAGCTCGTTGACCTGCGCCGCGTTGCGCGCCTCGGTCGTCACGCCACGGCTCACCACCGCGAGGATGACGTCACCAGCCTGGATGTTGGCACGCACGGCACCCGACACGGCCTCGACGCCGACGCCATTCTTCACCTCGAGGTCCTTCTTCTGGTCGTCGGTCAGGTCGGCGAGCACGAGGCCCATCCGGTTGGGTCGCGCCTGCTCCTTCGACGGCCCGCCGCCGCTGCGGCGCTGCGGTGCCTCGCCGTCGTCCTTGAGCTCGCTCACCGTCACCGCGACGTCGCGCGTGGCGTTCTTGCGCCACACCGTGATCGTGATCTTGGTCCCCGGGCGGATCGCGCTGATCACGCGCGGCAGGTCGGCGCTGCCATGCACGTCGCGGCCGTCGACCTTGACGATGACGTCGCCGGGCTCGATGCCGGCCTTGTCGGCAGGACCGCCCTTCTCCACCGAACCGACCAGCGCGCCGCCGCCCTGCTTGTAGTTGAGCGACTCCGCGACGTCCTTGGTCACTTCCTGGATGCCGACGCCGATGCGCCCGCGCGTCACGCGTCCCTTGTCCTTGAGCTGCGACGCGGTGTTCATCGCGACGTCGATCGGAATGGCGAACGCGAGGCCCATGAAGCCGCCGGTGCGCGAGAAGATGAGCGAGTTGACGCCGACCACCTCGCCGCGCATGTTGAACAGCGGGCCGCCCGAGTTGCCGGGGTTGATCGCGACGTCGGTCTGGATGAACGGCACGAGGTTTTCCTGCGGCAGGTCGCGGCCCTTGGCGCTGACGATGCCGGCGGTCATCGTGTTCTCGAGCCCGAACGGCTTGCCGATGGCCACCACCCATTCGCCGACCTTGAGCTTGTCGGGATCGCCGATCGTCACCTTCGGCAGGTTGCTGCCGTCGATCTTGATGAGCGCGATGTCCGAGCGCTTGTCGACGCCGATCACCTTGGCGGTGAACTCGCGCTTGTCGGTCAGCGTGACCTTGACCTCGTCGGCGCCGTCGACGACGTGGGCGTTGGTGACGATGTAGCCGTCGCTGCCGATGATGAAACCCGATCCGGCCGCTTGCGCGATCTCGGGCTCCGGGCTGCGGCGGAACTGCGGGCCGAAGCGCTTGAAGAACTCGTAGAACGGGTCGTCCTCGGGCAGGTCGGGGAGGTTGCGCGCACTGCGGCGGATTTTCTGCGTGACGTCGATCGACACCACCGACGGCCCCTGCTTCTCGTAGAGCTCGGTGAAGTCGGGCAATCCGGCGCGCGCGGTGACCTGCGCGAACGCGAGATTGGCCAGGAGTGCGCACGCGAACGCCAGGGCGGCGCGCGCGGCATGCTGCGGACGAAGCGTGATGCGGGACATCGATGACCTCTCCTGAATGATCATGTTGGCGCGCGCGGCGGCGATCAGCGCCGCGCGACGGACGACGCGATCTGGCGCACGGTCGTGCCCGGCACCTCGCCGAGCGCCGTCACCAGGTTGTCGTCGAGCCGCAGGCTGTACACATGCACCCCACCCTGCTGGCTGAAACCGACCTGCGTTGGCGCCGTGGTCAGCGGTTGCACGAACACGCTGACGGCAACCAGGCCGTCGGAAAACACGAGGTGCGCGACCGGCTCCGGCTTGCCGCGCAGCCTCCTGAAACCTTCCATGATCTTGACGAATCCGGGAGGCAGGCTCTTCACCACCCAGCCCGTGTCGCTCGCCGCCTTCTCGCCGGCGCTACCTTCGCGCACGGTCCAGTCCGGCGGCGTCGCCGACCACGTCGGCTTGACGAGTGAAGGATCGACGGCACCGCCGATCGTGACATCCATGAACGCGAACTGCTCGACGGTCTCGCCGTGATCGCCGAGGAGGCGCGCCTTGAGCAAGAGGCCGGTGCTGTTCTCCGCCCAGAACTTGTGGCCGTAGCGCATGCCGTCCTTGGGCTCGAACACCCAGGCTTGCGCGTCGTAGCCGGCGACGCGCGCGGTCTCTGCCTTGCGGAAGTCATAGTACTGCGCGAGCGCGTTCTGCTGCTCCGCCGACAGCGACGGAAACACGTTGCGGATCGTGCGCGGCTCGATGCGCACCACGCGCGCGTCGGGATAGTAGCAGCGCACCTCGCCGGCGCTGCGGATAACCTCGCGCGCCGGCCCGTCGAGGCTCACGAGCCGGTCTTCCTCCTCGCCGTTGGCGTAGATGTGCGCGAGGCGCGACGACTCGACGCGCCCGCCATGCTGGTAGACGATCGTGCCGACGTAGTTCTGCGCGCGCGCGGCGTTCGCCGCGCGGGAGAGCCACTGCGCGACGTCCTCCGCCTGCGCGAGCGACGCCGCGCCGCAGAGGAGGGCCACCGACGGCACCGCGACCAGGCGGCGCAGGCGCCGGCGCATCGTCGCGCGCCGCGACGCGGCGCGGCCCGCGCCCGGCGATGCCGCCCGGCGCGGCACAAACCTCCCCTTGCAGGACGCCATCGCGTTGCGCATCGTGCGGTCAGCGCTGGGCTTCGGGAGCCGGCACCGACACTGCGCGCAGGTAGGGTCCGACCCCCTGCATCGCGGTGGCGGGCGAGTATTCCTGGTGCGCGAGCAGGTAGTCCTCCGGCACCGTCTGCCCCCGCACCGCGCTTGCATGCACGTCGCCGGCTTCGCGCGCGCGGGCAATCGCCGTGGTGGGCGCGTCGGTCAGCGACACCGCGGTCCAGCCTACTACGGCCACGGCCGCGGCGGTGGCCGCGATCGCCCACACGGCATTGACGCGATGCGCGAACCGCGGTTGCGGCGCGAGCACCGTCGGCTCGGTCGCGAAGCGCGCGTCGAACCGCCGCGAAAAGCCGGTGGCCAGCGCGCCCGAGCCGCGCAGCACGTCGCCGATGACGTGGTAGGACACCCAGGTGCGCATCGCCTCGTGGTCGGCGCAGGCGCGACAGACGCGCTCCAGCTCGGGGTCGTCGGCGTCACCGTCCATCAACCGTGAAATCACTTCGTTCATCACCATCTCCGATTATCTTCGGTCCCGAGCAGCGGCCGCAGTTCCGCGGCGATCGCCTCACGCGCGCGGAAGATCCGCGAGCGCACCGTGCCGATCGGGCAGTTCATCACGTTCGCAATCTCTTCGTACGACAGTCCCTCGATCTCGCGCAGCGTGATCGCCGTGCGCAGGTCCTCGGGCAGCGCCTCCATGGCGCGGTTCACCGTGTTCGCGATTTCCTTGCCGATCAGCTCACCCTCCGGCGTCGAGTTGTCGCGAAGCGCATCGGCGTCCTCGAATGACTCCGCTTCCTCGTTGTCGAAGCTGGTCGACGTCGGCGCGCGCCGCCCCAGCGCCACCAGGTAGTTCTTCGCGGTGTTGATGCCGATCCGGTACAGCCACGTATAGAACGCGCTGTCCCCGCGAAACCCCGGCAGCGCACGATACGCCTTGATGAAAGCCTCCTGCGTCACATCCTCGACCTCCGCCGGGTCGCGCACCAGCCGCGACAGCAGCCGGGTGAGCTTGCGCTGGTACTTCATCACCAGCATCTCGAACGCGCGTCGATCGCCACGCTGCGCACGCTCCACGAGCTGCTGATCGACTTCGCGATCACCCATTCGCGGGTCTTCCGTCCCTGATATCGGTCGTTGTTATGCCCGCCGAACGGCGGGCGCGATGCCTGTGGACGGCCGCTGGCCGCGCCCCGGCGGCGCGACCGGCGACCGATGACGATCGCTTGCGGTGGTTGACCGCCGCGGGGTCCATTAGTTCAGTGCGCAAGAGGCGTCCGCGAGGCGTCGATGAGCTCCACGGCGGGCTCGACGTGCCCGGTCGCGATACCGCGGAAATTGGCGATCCCGGGGCGTTGCCACGACGCGAGGGCCGCCCGCGCCGCGCCGTCCAGCAGGTCCAGGGCGTCGAGCACCGCGACGGTCGCGGGCATGAGGCCGCGCATGCTGCCGTCGGCGACCTTGATGGCGATGCCGATGCCGCGGCTGCGGATGCCGAGCGCCTGGACGCCCTCCGCGCCGATCTTGGTCACCCAGTCGCCCCGACCTGCCTGCATCAGCGCGAGGTCGCTGCGATGCTGGCCCGAAACCATTTCGGGGTGGGCAGTCATTGCCGAGGCGAGCTTCGCCAGCATCGGCGCCGACGCGTCGGCGGTCGCCAGCCGCGCGTACGCCTGTGCAAGTCGTGCCAGGGGAACCGCGTAGTTGGGCGCCGAGCAGCCGTCGATCCCCGCCACGAGATCGCGCTCGGCGATGCCGGCAGTGCGCGCCACCGCCCCACGGATCGCCGCCTGCAGCGGATGATCGTAGGCCACATAGTCGCCGCGCGGCCAGCCGTTGATGATGCACAAGGCGAGCATGCCGGCGTGCTTGCCGGAGCAATTGTGCGCGAGCGGCGAATACGGGGGCGGCGGCGTGTATTCGCCCGCGAGCTCGAAATAGCGCGGCGCCTGCGTGCCGCACAGGAGCTCGTCGACGCGCGCGCCGCAGCGGGCCAGCATATCGGCCACCGCCGCGACCTGGCGTGGCTCGCCGGAATGGCTGGCGCACAACAGCGCGACCTGCTCGCGGGAATAGCCGAAGTGCGTGTCACCGCCGGCGGTGACGAAGGGCAGCGCCTGCAACGGCTTCAGCGCGCTGCGCGTGAACGTGACGACGCCGGGGTCGCCGGCCGCATACAATACGTTGCCGTCGCGATCGGCGACCGCGACATGGCCGGCGTGCAGGCATTCGACGAGGCTGCCGCGGTAGACGCGCGCGAGCGGCGCCGCGCGGCGGTAGAGGATGTCCGGGTCCATCGGTGGATGTGCGTGAGACGACCGCACATTATCGCCGATTCGGCGCGCTCCCCGTCGGCGCCCCTCCGCGTCGCCAGGACGCGGCAGCGAAGACGGCTAAGTCGCGAGCGCGGCGCGGATCTGCTCGAGGGCCGCCGGGTCCTCGATCGTCGTCAGGTCACCCGGGTCGCGTCCCTCCGCCAGCGCCTGCAGCGAGCGGCGCAGGAGCTTGCCGGAGCGCGTCTTGGGCAGCAGCGTGACGAAGTGCACGCTGGAAGGTCGCGCAATCGCACCCAGCTCGCGATCGACGGTGTCCATCACTTCCTTGCGCATCGCGCGCGCCCCATCGGCCGTGGCGACGCGGGACCTGTCCTTGACCACGGCGAATGCGACCGGCGTCTGGCCCTTCACCGCGTCGGCGATGCCCACGACGGCCACCTCGGCGATGCCGGAATGCGCCTGCACGGCCTCCTCGATCTCGCGGGTGCCGAGGCGGTGGCCGGCGACGTTGATGACATCGTCGGTGCGACCGAGCACGAAATAGTAGCCGTCGTCGTCGCGCGTCGCCCAGTCGAAGGTCGAGTAGACGAGCTTGCCCGGCACCGTCTCGAAGTACGTCGACACGAAGCGCGCGTCGTCGTCCCAGATCGTGCTCATGCACCCGGGAGGCAGCGGCGGCACCAGCGTCAGCACGCCCTTCTGGTTGGCGGGAAGCGCCGCGCCCGTGCCGTCCTGCAACAGGCGCACGTCGTAGCCCATGCAGGGAAACGACGGGCTGCCGAACTTGCGCGGCAAGTCCTCGATGCCCGGCTGCGCCGACAGGATCGGCCAGCCGGTCTCGGTCTGCCAGTAGTTGTCGACGATCGACACGCCCGCGAGGTTGTCCGCCGCCCAGCGCGCCGTCGGCTCGTCGAGCGGCTCGCCGGCGAGGAACAGATAGCGCAGCGACGCGAGGTCGTGGGCGTGCATGAACCGCGTGTCCTCCTTCTTCAGCACGCGGATCGCCGTCGGCGAGGTGAACATCGTGCGCGCCTTGGTCTCCTCGACGATGCGCCACCAGATCGACGGGTCGGGGCGGATCGGCAGGCCCTCGTACATGATCGTCGTGCAGCCGCGCAGCAGCGGCCCGTAGATGATGTACGAGTGGCCGACGGCCCAGCCGATATCGCTGGTGCAGAACATCGTCTCGCCGGGCGCGAGGCAGAAGATGTCCTGCATCGTCGCGACCAGCGCGACGGCGTGGCCGCCGGTGTCGCGCTGCACGCCCTTCGGCTTGCCGGTGGTGCCCGACGTGTAGAGGATGTACGACGGCTCGCTCGATTCGAGCCAGGCGCACGGCACCGCGGCATTCATGTGCTGCGCGCGCAGCGCGGCGTAATCGTGGTCACGGCCGGCGACGCGCGTCATCGCCGCGTCGAGACCGCGATTGAACAGGATCACGTGTGCGGGTGGGTGCGCGGCGAGCGCGATGGCGGCGTCGGTGAGCGGCTTGTACGGCAGCACCTTGCCGGCGCGCATGCCGGCGTCGGCCGTCACCAGCACCTTGGGCTTCGCATCGTCGATGCGGTTGGCGAGCGACGCCGCGGCAAAGCCGCCGAACACCACCGAATGGATCGCGCCGAGGCGCGCGCAGGCGAGGATCATGAACACCGCCTCGGCGATCATCGGCATGTACACCAGCACGCGATCGCCGCGTCCGACGCCGAGCGTGCGCAGCATCGCCGCGCAGCGGTTCACCTCGCGCGCGAGATCGCGGTACGTGTAGGTCGCGCGCTGTCCGGTCTCGGTCGAGATGTAGACGAGTGCGGGTTGTTCGCCGCGAGTCGCCAGGTGGCGGTCGACCGCGTTGTGGCAAAGGTTGGTGGTGCCGCCGACGAACCAGCGCGCGAACGGCGGTCGCGAGTAGTCGAGCGCTGTGGTGAACGGCGTCTGCCAGTCGATCGCCGCCGCGCGCCCGGTCCAGTATGCGTCGCGGTCCTCGAGCGAGCGCCGGTGCGATTCCGCGTACTTGCCCATCTCCACCTCCTGCGCGAGGCCACCGGCACTCGATGCGCCGCCACAACGTGCCGCATCGGCAGGCGGCCTCTGATCCCTGTCTACGGGTGCGTGTCGGCGCCGATGCGCACGACGGTGCGCCCGCGCACCATGCCCTTGATATAGGCGTCGAAATGCGTGGGCAACTCGTCGAAGTCGATCGTGCGGACCTGGTCGTGCACGCTGTCCGGCCGCCATTCAACGGCAAGCTTGTTCCAGATGCGCTGGCGCATGCCCATCGCGCAATTGGCGCTGTCGACGCCGAGCAGCATCACGCCGCGCAGGATGAACGGCATCACGGTCGTGTCGAGCTTGTGGCTCGCGGCGAGGCCGATCGAGGCCACCGTGGCGCCCACCTGCGCGCTGGCGAGGAGCCACGCCAGGATGCCGCCGCCCAGATTGTCGATCGCGCCGGCCCATGTGGCTTTTTCCAGCGGCCGCACCTTGGAGACGTCGATCGAGTCGCGCAGCAGCACTTCCTTCGCGCCGATTCCCTTGAGGTAGCCCGCCTCTTCGGCCTTGCCGGTGATCGCCACCACGTGGTAGCCGCTCTTGGCGAGCACTTCGATCGCCACCGAGCCGACCCCGCCGGTGGCGCCGGTCACGGCCACCGGGCCGTTACCGGGCTTGAGGCCGTTGTGCTCCATCAGCTGCACCGCCTGGCCGGCGGTGAAGCCTGCGGTGCCGAGCGTCATCGCGTCGAAGGCCGTCATGCTTTCCGGGCGGCGCACGATCCAGTCGCCGGGCACCCGCACGCGCTCGCTGTAGCCGCCGTCGTGCGCCACGCCGAAGTCGTAGGCGTGCACGATCACCTTGTCGCCCTTCTTCCAGCGCGGGTCGTTCGACTGTTCGACCGTGCCTGACATGTCGATGCCGGCGACGGTCGGAAACTTGCGCATGATCTTGCCGGAGCCGTTGTACGACAGCGCGTCCTTGTAGTTGATCGTCGAGTACTTGGTGCGCACCACGACGTCGCCCGGGTCGAGCTCGTCGAGCGTCATGTCGACGAAGCGGCTGACGATCTTGCCGCCTTCGTCGAACGTGCGGTAGGCCTTGAATGTCTGCATCGGACTCTCCTCCTTCGGGTACCGCGGTCAGGCGACGGCGGCCGCCGGCGCGGCGACATCGGGGTCGCGCGCATGCGGCAGCGCGAGATAGTGCGGCGTGCGCATCTCGGCGAGGCGGCTCGTGGTGCGCGCGAATTCGACGGCGTTCGGCCCGTCGTTGTAGAGCTGGTCCGCGGCCGCGGCGGCGGAGACGATCAGCTTGACGCGATGATCGTACAGGATGTCGACGAGCCAGGTGAAGCGGCGCGCGCGGTCCGCGCTTTCGGCATTCATGCGTGGCACGCCCGACACCAGCACGACGTTGAAACGCTGCGCGATCTCGAGGTAGTCGCGCTGGGAGCGCGGGCCGTCGCACAGTGCGCCGAAGTCGAACCACACCGCCGAGCCGGCGCGGCGCCGGGCGACGATGCGCCGGCCGTCGATTTCCAGCGCCGGGTCCTCGTCGGCCGCGCAGGCGAGGCGATCGAACGCCGCATCCATCGCGCACTCGGCAGCGGCATCGGCCGGTACGAAATACGCGGGCAGCGACGCGAGCGTGCGCAGGCGGTAGTCGACGCCGCCATCGACCTCGACGACGTCGAGCCATTCGCGCAGCAGCGCGATCGTCGGCAGGAAGCGCTGGCGATTGAGGCCTTGCGGCCACAGCATCCCGGGCTCGTAGTTCGACGTCATCACGAACACCACGCCGCGTTTGAACAGGTGCGTCAGCAGGCGGCCGAGGATCATGGCGTCGGCGACGTCGGACACGTGGAACTCGTCGAAGCACACCAGCCGCCAGCGCGTGGCGATGCGCGCGGCGACCACCGCCAGCGGATCCTCTTCATGGGCCAGGGTGGCGAGCTCGGCGTGGACGTCGCGCATGAACGCGTGGAAGTGCACGCGCGTCTTGCGCACGATCGGCACCACCGCGAAGAACGCATCCATCAGCGCGCTCTTGCCGCGGCCCACGCCGCCCCACAGGTAGATGCCGCGCGGCACGTCGGGAGGCGCGAACAGGCGCTTGAGCGTCGAGGCGCGGGCACGGCGGAAGCGGGCGAGCTCGTCGGCGAGGCGCGCGAGGCGCGCGAGCGCGGCTCGCTGCGGCACATCCGGCTCGACGTG
>DATBOK010000151.1:0-13602 GCA_036553845.1 Casimicrobiaceae bacterium | reverse complement strand
CGCGGCACGCTCGGCGGCGTGCGGCCGGCGTCGGGCGGCATCGCCCGGCCGGTGTCCTGTCCCGGCGTGCCGTGCGGATCACGTCCGACGTCGTGCGCGAACGCGCGGCCGCTGTCCTGGCCGGGAACGCTGCGCGGATTGCGGGCGGCCTCGGCGGCGCGCTCGTCGCGTGCGCCGCGGCCGGTGTCCGGCTCGGCGCTACGGTGGCCGTTGCCAAAGCCGGCGCCCGGCACCGAATCGCCGTTGCGCAGCCGCGCCATGCGCTCGAGCGCGCGGTCGGTCGAGGTGCGCACGTCGGCGAAGTCGCTCGGCCGCGGCTCGTCCAGCGTGGGATACGGCTCGTTGAGCGCGGCCAGCGCGTCGAGCTCGGGCATGCGCACCAGCGGGCCGGCGGGGTCCTGCTGCGGCCACCGCGGGTTGTCCGGCGCGGGCGAGAGCGGCGAAGCGCGCGGCGTGCGCACCGGGATGTCCGATCCGGCGCGCACCAGCGGGTTGCGCGGCGGCGGAACGGCCTTCGGCACCTGCTCGCCGAAGGTGCGCAGGTCGGTGCGCTCGGTGCGGATGTTCTGCGGCAGGAGGTCGGCGGCCTCGTCGGCAAGGTAGATGAACTTCTGGCGGCCGATGTCGATCTGGTCGCGGTCGCGCAGGAAGTGCTTCTGCACGGTGGCGCCGTTGACCAGCGTGCCGTTGGTGCTGTTGAGGTCCTCGAGGAACGAGTCGGAGAGGATGGTCACCACCGCCGCGTGCTCGCCCGACACCGCCGGAAACGGCAGGCAGACGTCGTTGTCCACCCGGCGGCCGATGACGAGGCGCTCCTTGTTGAGCGCGATCGCCTTGGTCGAGCCGTCGGGCAGGAACAGGACGAGCTTGGCCACGGGCTACTTCGCCTT
The DNA here is from genome assembly GCA_036553845.1 of Casimicrobiaceae bacterium. GTDB lineage: Bacteria > Pseudomonadota > Gammaproteobacteria > Burkholderiales > Casimicrobiaceae > VBCG01. Next base: position 12,712 of record DATBOK010000151.1, on the reverse strand, counting down.
CTTCTTGGCGAGGAAGCGCTTGGCCCAGCCGTCGTCCGGCAGGAATTCGGGGGGCACCTGGACGATGATCACGGAGATATTGTCGCGCCCTCCGTTCCGGTTGGCGAGGTCGATCAGCTCAGCGGCAGCTTCGGCCAGATCGGGCTTGTGCTCCTCGACCACCCTGTGCACGACATCCGGCTCGACCATGTCGGTGAGGCCGTCCGAGCACAGCAGGTAGATGTCGTTGGCCTCGACGCGGTACTCGCTGATGTCCACCGGCACGATGGCCTCGATGCCGAGCGCGCGGGTGACGAGGTTCTTGTTGAGCGAGTAGCGCGCCTGTTCGGCGGAGATCTGGCCGGAGTCGATCTGCTCCTGCAGCAGCGAGTGGTCGTGGGTGAGCTGCTCGAACTTCTCGCCGCGCAGCCGGTAGCAACGCGAGTCGCCGATGTGGCCGATCGACACGCGGTTGCCGAAGAACACCGCGGTGACGATCGTGGTGCCCATGCCGGCGCACTCCGGGCGCGCCTGCGCCGCCTCGTAGATGCCCTTGTTGGCGGCGGCGATCTGCTCCTGCAGCAGGAGCGCGATGTGCGTGAGCCCGCTGTTGATGTCGACCTTGGACAGCTCGCGCCCCGAGCGCAGCGGCTCGAGCATGCCGTTGCTGACGACGTTGACGGCGATGCCGCTGGCCACTTCGCCGGCGCTGTAGCCGCCCATGCCGTCGGCCAGCACGGCGATGCCGGCGGCGTTGTCGACGTAGATCGAGTCCTCGTTGTGCGAGCGGACCATGCCGGGATGCGACAGGCTCGCCGACTCGAGTTCAGCGCGTTGCGTCATTGAGCGATCGGGAATGCCGGCAAAGCCCGCAGTTTACGCAGGCGGCCGCAAAGGCGGAAGTGCCGCCGGTGGCCTCGTGCCGCCAGCGGCTAGGGCTCGTCCTTCCAGTAGTCCTGCGCGTGCTCGACCAGGGTCATGTGTCGCATGCCGCCGTCGCCGAACGCGCCGATCTTCTTCGAGTCGGGATATTCGCAGACCTCCGCCGGCATCATCGTGCTGACCGACAGGTAGGCGAGGTCGGCATCGGAGTCGTTGACGATCTGGTGCGCGGTTTCCGGGCCGCCGGTCGGGCAGCAGATGACGTCGCCGGCGCGGATGCGGCGCGTCTCGGCGCCGTAGCGCAGCGTGCCTTCGCCGCGCACGACGAAGAACATCTCCTCCTCGGCGCGATGGCTGTGGAACGGGCACGAGCGCTTGCCCGGCGGCACGACGTCGTACGAGTAGCCGAGGCTCTTCGCGCCGAGCAGCGGCCCGATGCGCACGGCCATGCTCGCGTACTTGTCGCCCTTGGCGAAAGGCTCGAGCTTGAGGTCGTCGAGGTTGACGACCCGCGTATCGATCACTTTCATCGGTGGGTACTCCTTGTCACGCCGCGCGGAGCCGGAGGTGAACCTGCTGCCCCAATGCACTGGCGATGTTGACGAGCGCGTCGAGCGAGAACCTGGACATGCGTCCGCGCAGCAGATCGTTCATCCGCGGCTGCGTGAGCCCGCATAGACGCGCCGCCTCGGCCTGCGTCCGGCCAGACGCACGCACCAACGCCTGCAGGTCGCGCAAAAGCTCCGCTCGGACGGCCAGATTCGCCGCCTGATCCGGCGTAAAGGCCAGCGCGTCCCACACGTCGGCATGCGTCGTCACCGCCGCATCCTTCGCAGATCGGCGAACCGGCTTCGCGCCAGTTCGAGGTCGCGCGGGGACGTCGCTGGCGTCTTTTTCTGGAACGCGTGCAGCACGTACACGGCCTCTTCCAGCCGCGCGATGTAGATCACTCGAAACGTTCCTGCGCCCGACCATATTCGCAACTCCTCGACGCCTGGACCGATCGAGGGCATCGGCCTCCAATCGTCCACAGCCAGCCCCCGCTGCAACTTGTCCAGCTGGTAGCCGACGTCCTGCCTGACGCCAACCGGGAAACCTCGCAACGTCTTGAGCGAGCCCCCGAGGAACGTCACCGGCCTCATGCCGAATTATATCCGTTCTGATATAAATAGCAAAGCCGTTGTCTTCGCGATTCATTCGCCGGCCGTTACCCGCTCGAACTTCTGCAGGCTGCGCACCTTCTGCGGCACCGGCACCGATGGAAACAGGTTCGGCCACGCGGTGTACGACACTTCACCCACGTAGAGGTCGCCGCGCGAGTCGACGGCGAGGCCGTGCGGCGACAGGAACTGGCCGGGACCCTCGCCCGCCGCGGGCTCGACGCCGATGCGCGCAAGCAGCTTGCCGTCGTTCGAGAGGATGGAAATGCGCGGGCCGAGGTTCGGCGCGCCGCGATTGAACTCGTAGTAAGGACCGATCTCGCCGACGTAGCACACCGGGCATCGCCCGTGCGGCAGGTGCATGCCGCTCGGGCGGTGCAGGCCGCGCCATTCGGTCTCGAAGCGGCCGTCGCCGTCGAACACCTGGATGCGATGGTTCTCGCGGTCGGCGACGTACACCCAGCCGTCGGCGTCGCAGCCGATGTTGTGCGGCAGGTTGAATTCGCCCGGACCCACGCCGGGCTGGCCCCACGACATCAGGCGCCGGCCGTCGGGCGCGTACTTGTGGATGCGCGCGTTGCCGTAGCCGTCGGAGACGTAGACCTCGCCGCTTGGCGACAGCGCGGTGTGCGTGCAGCGGCGGAACGGCTCGCCGCTCATGAACGGCGCCGGCGCGTCGGGCACGCCGATCGTCGCCAGCACCTTGCCGTCGAGCGTGCAGTGGCGCACGGTGTGGTCGCCCTCGTCGGTCAGCCAGAGCGTATCGTCGGGCGCGACGTGCACGCCGTGCGCGCGGCGGAACACGCCGTCGCCCCACGCGCGCACGAAGCTGCCGTCGCGCTCGAACACCATCAGCGGATGCTCGCCGCGGTGGAACAGGTACACGCGGTCGTTGCGGTCGACGCCCACGCCGGCGACGTCGCCCAGGCGCCAGCCGTCGGGCAGCCGCGGCCAGCCGTCGACGATCCGATACGCGTAGTCGCCGCCGCCGAAAATGGTTGACATTGGCAACTAATTACGCCGTGAGCGCGACGCTCACCGCGCCGAAGCCGTGGAACGTCGCCGTCGCGGCCTGCCCCGGCTTCGCGTAGTGCAGCGTCGTGTAGGTGCCGGTGGTGACGATGCGCCCGGCGGCGACGCCTTCGCCGGCGCGCAGGTCGTTGACCAGCGCCACCGCCGGCAGCAGCGGGTCCTTGGTCGGATGGCCGCCGATGCGGCGCTGGATCGTGACGCCGTCGATCGCGAGCTCGGCGTCGAGCGTCTCGAGGTCGAACTCGCGCCAGTCGACGCGTGGCGTGCCCGCGATGTACGCGCCATTCGACATGCAGTCGGCGATGCGGTCGAGCGCGGGCGCGTGCGGATAGCCGCGAAAGCGCGAATCGACGATCTCGATGCCGGGAAACGCCGTCACGGCGGCGGCGACCTCGTCGTAGGTGTAGGCGTGCGGGCGGGGCGGCAGGTCGCGGTCGAAACGAAACGCGATCTCGCATTCCACGCCCAGCAGCGGCACGCTGGCCGCGCGCAGATTCGCGCCGCTTCGCAGCAGGCGCGAGGCGAGGATCGCGCCGCGCGCGAGCCGGCCGTCCGGCGTCGCGCCCACCTTCCAGCCGGCGATGGCTTCGCCCAGCAGCGTGGCCGTCGCGGCCTGGATGGCGTGCGCGTCGTCGAGCGTCGCCGGCCGGCACGATGCGGGAAGCGCGTCGAGCGTCGGCCCGTGGCGGCGCGCGTCGGCCAGCACGCGCGCGGCTTCGTCGATGGCTTGCGGCGTCATGGGTTTGCCGATCGCGGAACCGCCGCTGCGGCGATGCGTGTCGCGTGGCGATGCCACAGCCGCCAGCTGCCGCCGGAGCGGCGCCACGCGAGCACGAACATCAGCTGGACCTGCAGCGTGATCATCACGGCGAACGTCATGCCGATCGCCACCACGAAGTACTCGGTGGCCTTCAGCAGGCCGCGATCCGCGGCGCGCCAGGGGGCCGGCAGCAATGCGAGCTGGGACGCGACGCGCGCGTCCCCTGGATCGGCGTTGAGCGTGTTCGACGGCGCGTCCGCCAGGCTGCCGGTGATGCCGGGGCTGCCGAGCTCGACGGGGTCGCGGCCGCGCGTCACGAATGCCCGCGCTACAGCGAGCCGATCGTCTGCATGTAGGCGGGCCGCGCGAGACAGCGCTCGTACCATGCACGCAGGTGCTTGAGGTCGGGGCGCTCGATCGGAAACTTGTACCAGCGATGGATGGCGTTGCCGAACGAGAAATCGGCCATCGACGGCGACGCGCCGCCGACGAACGCGCGGGTGGCGAGGAGCGCGTCGAGCATGGTCCACAACCGGACGGCGGTGGCCGTCGTCGTCGCCAATGCCTCGGGCGACAGCGCCTCGCGCGGCGTGCGCAGCAAGTCGCGGAACAGCGCGCCCATCGGCGGCACGAGCGACGTCTGCTGCCAGTCCATCCAGCGTTCGAGGTCGGCGCGGACCTTCCAGTCGGCGGGACAGAACCGGCCCATCGCCTGCGTGGCGCACAGGTAGCGGATGATGGCGTTCGACTCCCACAGGATGAATCCGCCTTCGTCGATCGTCGGGATCAGGCCGTTGGGGTTGAGCGCGAGGTAGCCCGGCGCCTTCGGCGCGCCGAACGTCTCGGTGACGTCGAGGCGCTCGAAGGGAAGGCCGATCTCGGCCAGGCACCACAGCACCTTCTGCACGTTGCTCGACGTTTTCGTTCCATAGATCTTCAGCATCGTTGTCCCCGGTCGTTGCGGTTCGCCGCGCGGCGCGCGGTTCACAGATCCCCGGGCGCGAACGCCCGGTCCATCAGCACCACGCCATCGGCCTTGCTCGCGCCGCAGGTCGCAGGCGTACTCGCCCGGCAACGCGTCGGCCATCGCTTGATCACGCCTTTTCCAGCACGCGGATCGGCTTGCCGTCGAGGAACGCCAGCGCGTTCTCCATGCATTCCTGGTAGTACTCGCGGAAGGTCTCGAGCGCGCCGTAGCCGAGATGCGGCGTCAGCACGACGTTGCGGGCGCGCGTCAGCGGATGGTCCTTCGGCACGGGCTCCTTGTAGAACACGTCGAGGCCGGCCATGATGCGGCCCGACAGGATCGCGTCCATCAGCGCCTGTTCCTCGACCAGCGGCGCGCGTGCGGTGTTGATCAGCATCGCGCCGGGCTTCATCCGCGCGAGGTCGGCGGCGCCGAGGATGCCGCGCGTGCGGTCCGACAGCACGAGATGCAGGCTGACGATGTCCGACGTCGACATCAGCTCGTCCTTGCCGACGCGCGTGACGCGGGCGTCGCGCGCGCGATCGTCGGTGAGGTTCGGGCTCCACGCGATCACCTTCATGCCGAGCGCATTGCCGTAGTGCGCGGTGCGGCTGCCGAGGCGGCCGAGGCCGACGAGGCCGAGCGTCTTGCCGTCGAGCACCGGTCCCGCGCGCGTGCCGAGCTGGAAGCGACCGGCGCGCACCGCCGCGTCGCCGGCGGGAATGTCGCGCGCCAGCGCGAGCATCAGGCCGAGGCCGATCTCGGCCGTCGAGCTGCCCGACGGCCCGCCGCCCGTGTAGCAGACGGTGATGCCCTTGGCGATCATGCCGGCGAGGTCGATCAATCCGGCGCGCGCGCCGGTCAGGCCGAACATCCGCAGATTCGGCAGCCGGCTCCATAGCGATGCCGGGAACGGCGTGCGCTCGCGCGTGACGAGCAGGATCGCATACGGCGCGAGCTCGCGCGCGGCGGCGTCCTCGTCGGCGAACGGCGTTTCGTAGAAGTGCACGTCGGCACGCGCCTCGAGCGGCGACCAGTCGGCGCTCTGGCGCGCGACTTTCTGCCAGTCGTCCAGCACGGCTATCCGGGGTTTCGCGTTCATAGGCTCATCGTCTTCGTGGTCGTGGAGTCGTTGCGGAAGCAAGCGGAAGTCATCGTTTCGGCGTGTTGGCCAGCAGGAACTGGCGCACGCGCCGCATCGAGCCAGTCCTGCGGCACGCCGGGCTTCGCGGGGTTGGTGCGCCAGCGCTCCATGCGCGAGCTCAGGAAACCGGGCGCGAACAGCAGCACCGGGTAGCCGCGGCCGCGAACCTCGTAGCGGATGTGACCGTCGGGAATCGCGAGGTCGGGCATCGTCAGGCGATCCGCACGATCATTTGAGGTTGCGCTCCCACAGCGCGAAGAGCTCCGTCCAGGTGGCGTCGGCCGCAGCCGCGTTGTAGTCGTTGCGCGCGGCGAAGCAGTAGCCGTGGTGCGTGCCGGGAACGGTCTCCAGCGTGTGCTTGACCTTGGCCTTGTCGAGCGCCGCCTTGAGTTCGGGCACGACACTCGCCGGCACCGACGGATCGGTCTCGGCGAACGCGAGATAGAGCTCGCCCTTTATTTCGCCCACCGCGAGATGCGGCGAATCCGCCTCGGCGGTGACCATGCTCACGCCGTACAGCGATGCCGCGGCCTTCATCCGCGGAAAGCGCGCCGCCGCCATCATCGCGAACGGCCCGCTCATGCAATGGCCGACGCAGCCGACGGGACCCGCCTTCACCTGTTCCTGCGCGTCGAGGAAGGCGATCATCCCCGCGGTGTCGTCCATCACGGCGGCGATCGTCAGGCTCGTCATCGCGCCGCGGATCACCACCGACATCGCGTCGCTGCGCCGCGGCACGTCGAAGCGGATCGTGCCGAGCCGGTAATAGAGGTCGGGCACCAGGCAGAAATAGCCGTGCTTGGCGATGCGCCGCGCGTGGTCCTTCAGCTCCTCGCGGAAGCCCGGCGCGTCCATGTAGAGAATGATTCCCGGATACGGGCCGCCCGTCTCCGGGCAGGCGGCGAAGGCCGGCTGCCGCCCGTACTTGGTCGTGACGACGACATCGCGATCGATCATGGCGTGGCTCCCAGCAATTGTTGCGCACCCGCGACGAGCACGTCGTTGATCCAGACGAAGCGCATGAAGTCCTCGCGCACGGGCTTGCCCGCGGCGTGGATGCGGCGCGTCGCGTCGGCCACCGCCGCCTTGACCGCCGGCGCCGCGGGCTCGCCCGGATGCCCGAGCGACTGCGCGAGATCGAGCATGCCGAACGACAGGTAGTCGACCCCCGGCACGGCGGCCAGGTCACCCGCGAGGTCGAGCCCCGCCTTGCTCTCGATCATCAGGCAAACCGACATCGTGTCGTTGCACGCGCGCATGTACGCCGGCCGGCTGTCGAGGCGGATGCCGTATTCCGGCCGGCCGCCGCCGAACGAGCGCCCGCCCACCGGCGCGAAATATGCGCACTCGACCACCGCGCGCGCGGCGTCGAGCGTCTCGATGTGCGGCGCGACGATGCCGCACACGCCGCGATCGAGGAAGCGCGTGATCGTCGCCGCGGACGCATCCGGCACGCGTGCGATGGTCGTCAGCCGGTGGCGCTCGGCCGCGATGCAGGCGGTCTCGACGTCGCGCCAGTCGAAGCAGCCGTGCTCGCCGTCGAGATAGACGAAATCGAGCTCGACCGCCGCCAGCACCTCGATCACCGCGGGCGCGGCGAACGTCAGGTGCACGCCGCGGATCGTGCCGCGCGACCGCGCGCCTTCCTTGACGGCGTTGCGGCGCTCGAGCGCCTTCACGTCGGCGTCGCCCGGGCCATCTTCACGAGCTCGGGCAGGAACAGGTCGGGATTGTCGGCGATCACCGGCGTGCACGCGACGCGGAACGATTCGACGTCGACGTCGAGCGTGACCTCCATGCCGTGCGCCTTGAGGAACTCGAACGCCTCGGTCTCGTCCTTGATGGTCTTCTGCCGCAGGAACTCGTCGGCGTCGAGGCAGGACGCGTCGAACATCGTGCGCTCCGCGGCGGTCAGGCCGTCGTAGAACTTCGGGTTGGTGACCGTGTACGCGGTGGTGAGGTTGTGGTCGGTCTTGGACGCGTACTTCTGCACCTCGTAGTACTTGTTCGACACGACCACCGGCGACGGCGTGTCCTGGCCGTCGGCGACGCCCTGGCGCAGCGCAAGGTAGAGCTCCGAGAGGTCAATGGCCACCGTCGACGCGCCCATCGCCTGGATCATCGCGATGTAGGCCTTCGAGTTGGGCACGCGCATCTTGAGGTTCTGCATGTCCTTCACCGACTTGATCGGGCGCTTGTTGTTGGTCATGGCGCGGAAGCCGAGGTCGGTCCAGCCGGTGAGCACGAAACCCTTGTCGCGGCATCGCTTGCGCAGGTCGCTGCCGAACGCGCCGCCGAACGCCTTCACCGCCTGCGCGCGGCTCTTCCACAGGAACGGCGCGTCGGTGATCGACATCTCGGGCACCCAGTTCATCAGGCCGACGCCGATCGCGCCCATCTCGATCGAGCCGAGGCGCACGGCCTGCGCCGTGTCGCGCTCGTTGCCCATCTGCGCGTTGGGAAAGATCTGCACGCTGATCTTGCCGCCGCTCTTGGCCTCGATCGTCTTCTTGAACTGCTCGGCCCAGATGTTCCAGCCGTGCGCGATCGGCGCCGGATGCGCGAAGCGGATGTGCTTCGCGTCCTGCGCGCGCACGGGCAGCGACGCGAGCGGCGACAGCGCGCCGGCGGCCGCGGTGGCACCCGCCCACTTCAGCAGCGTGCGGCGGCGGGCGTGGACGGCGGAATTCGGATTCGGGCGTGTACGCATGGCGGGGCTCCTCCGGCGGGCTAGTACTTGAAGTTGAAAAGGTTGGGCAGCACGGTCGTGATCGAGGGGAACAGCGTCGCGAGCGCGAGGCCGGCGATCAGCACGGGCAGGTACCACAGGAGCGGCTTCGACGCCTTCTCGATCTGGGCGCCGGAAATCGCGCAAGCGACGTACAGGGCGATGCCGATCGGCGGCAGCACGATGCCGACGCCGAACGCCTCGCACATGATGATCCCGTATTGCAGCGGGTCGATGCCGAGCTGCTGCGCGACCGGCAGCAGGAGCGGCGCGAGGATGACGATGGTGACGAAGCTCTCGAGCATCGTCCCCATCAGGATCGTGATCGCGATCACCGCCGGCAGGAACAGCACCTTGCCGAGGCCGGCGACGGTTGCCGCGATCGCGGTGGTCACGCCTTCGAGCGTGAGCGCCCACGAGAAGATCGTGGCGGCGCTCACCGTGTAGAAGATCATGCCGTTGAGCAGCGTGGCGCTGGTGAGGCACGACCACAGCTTGCGGCCGTCGATGCGGCGGTAGCCGAGGCCGAGCACGAGGCTGTAGAGGACGGCGAACGTCGACACCTCGGTGGGCGTGCCGATGCCGCCGACGATGCCGCCGATCAGGATCACGGGGATCAGGAGCGGCAGGATGGCGCGGCGTCCCGTGCGCGCGATCTCGCCGCGCGACGCTTTCGGCGACAGGCGCCACGGCGCCGAGCGCGCGCGGTAGCGCACCATCATCATCAGCATCAGGCCGATCATCGCCGCCGGCAGCACGCCGGCGATGAACAGCGCGCCGGTGGAGATCGCGGTCGCCGAGCCCAACAGGATCAGCGCGATGCTCGGCGGCACCGATTCCGCCATCGCCGCCGACGCGGCGAGGATCGCCGCGCGCTCCTCGGGCTCGTAGCCGTATTCCTCGAGCTTGCGGTTCATCGGCAGGCCGACGGTGGCCATGTCGGCCGCCTTCGACCCCGAGATGCACGACGAGATGTAGACGCCGACGATCATCACCTGCAGGAGGCCGCCGCGCACGTGGCCGATCAGCGAGCCGACGAAATCGACGATGCGGCCGCCGACGTCGGCGCGGTCCATGATGTAGCCGGCGAGGATGAAGAACGGCAGCGCGAGGAAGATGAAGCCGCCGGCGCCGCGCTGCGCGTTCATCACCACCGCCATCATGTCGGCGGAGCCGATCGCCTCGACGCAGGTGATGCCGATGGAGGCGAGCACGAAGCCCACCGGCACGCCGGCGGCGACGAGGCCGAAGAACATCACCGCCAGCAGCACGTACAGCGCGTGCGTGTGGATGCCGAGCGCCGCATGGAACGTGGCGAACAGGCCGACCGCCCCCCACACCACGAGGGAGGCGGTCACCAGCGCGCGCGTCTGGCGGCCCATCAGCGACAGCCCGGCGCGCAGCACGAACATCGCCGAGCCGACGGTGATCGGCAGCGTCATCCACAGGTAGCCGATGCCGAGCAGCAGCGTCTTCTCCTCGCTGTTGGCGACGATCAGCGGCACCGAATACCAGCCGAGAAGGACCGACACGATGATGACGATCCACTCCGCGCAGGCGGCGAAGAACTCGCGCCAGGCGGGGGGCGCGCGGTCGACGAGGATCGTGATCGCGATGAACTGGCCGCGGCTGTAGGCGACGGCGCCGCCGAGGAACGCCAGCGTGATCAGGAACAGCGGCGACGCCTCGTCGACCCACATGATGCTCGACGAGTGCATGAAGTTGCGCGCCATCGTGCTGGCGAACACCACCACCACCTCGATCGCCAGCATGACGTTGATGAGCGCGATGACGGCGGTGTCGAGCGCACGCAGCCACTGCGGCACCCCCGGCGGATAGTCGGCGGTGCTGGCGCCCAGCGGTTTCGGGGTTGCGACGGCTCCATCCGCGTGCACGCGGCTCTCCTCCTCGTCCCGATGTCGCGCCGCTGCGTGGGCGGCGCGATGGCCTGGGTATCGCATCGGGACGATCGGACTCTAGCAGCGGCGCAGCATCATGAAAAATCGATTTTTATGCCGCATAATGATAGGTACCGCCTATCATGAACATCACGCTCAACCAGCTCCGCGCGTTCGAGCGCATCGTCCGGCTCGGCAGCTTCCGCGCCGCCGCCGAGGAGCTGCGGGTCACGCAGCCGAGCGTGTCACAGCGCATCCGCGAGCTCGAGGCGGCGCTCGAGACCTCGCTGTTCCTGCGCCGCGGGCCGCGCGTCAGCCTGACCGCCGACGGCCACGCGCTGGTCGAGTATGCGGACCGCATGCTCGGCACCGTCGGCGAGATGGCCGGGCGCTTCCAGACGCGCGATCCACTGATGGGCACGCTGCGGCTGGGGCTCAACGAAAGCTTCGCGCTGGTCTGCCTGCCGGTGCTGCTGCGGCGGCTCGAGCAGCGCTACCCGGGGATCAAGACTTCGGTGTTCGTCGGCGACACCGGCACGGTCAGCCGCCTGCTCAACCAGCAGGAGCTCGACATCGCCGTGGTGTCCGAGCCGGCGGTGGACGCGCACGTGCGCCAGGAGCCGATCGGCCGCAACCGCCTCGGCTGGTTCGCGCGCGCCGATTTCGCGATCCGCCGCGAAGTGCTGTCGCCGCTCGACCTGTGCCGGTTCCATCTCGTCATCAGCCCGCCCACGGCGCGCCTGCACACGACCGTGACGCGCTGGTTCGCCGAATCCGGCGCGCTGCCGCAGCGGGTGAGCATGTGCAACAGCCTGTCGGTGACGATGCTGACGATCCTGCAGGGGGTGGCGGTCGGATTGGTGCCCGTGCGGGTGATGCAGGCCGACCTCGAGCAGGGCCGCGTCAAGCTGATCCCGGTGGCGCCCGAGGTGCCGGCGCACCGCGTGTCCATCTGCTATCCGCGCAGCGAAGCCGGGCCGGGCCTCAAGGTGCTCGCCGACCTCACGCGCGAGCTGATCACCGAGTACAAGCTCTTCACCTGATCATTCGCCGCGCGGCCGCGGGACCCGCGCATCGTCGGCCGCGGATGTCCGCGAAGGGGCGCAACGCGGTCAGGCCAGGTAGCCGTGATCGCCGCACACTGAAATCGCCTGGCCCGAGATCGATCGCCCGGCGTGGCTCGCCAGGAACACGGCCATGTCGGCGATCTCGTCGGGACTGACCATCCGGCCCAGCGAGACGGGCGCCATGAATTGCGCCATCGCGTCGTCGTAGCTCTGGCCGCGCGCCGATGCACGCGCGGCGACGACGCCGCGGACGCGCTCGCCGTCGACGACGCCGGGAAGTATGGCGTTGACGCGGATATTGGAAGGCCCCAGCTCGATCGCGAGGCTCTTGGTCAGGCCGACGACGCCCCACTTCGCCGCCGCATACGGCGTGCGCAGCGCGTATCCCAGGCGCCCGGCGATCGACGACAGGTTGACAATGCTGCCGCCGCCGGCCGCCTTGAGCGCCGGCACGGCGTGGCGCGTGCAATAGAACATGCTGTTCAGGTCGACGGCGATCGTGCGGTCCCAGTCGGCGATCGCGAGTTCCTCGATCCTGCCGGTGGGACCGGCGATGCCGGCATTGTTGACGAGCACGTCGAGGCCGCCGAGATCGGCGAGCGCGCGACCGAACAGCGTCGCGACGTCGTCCGGGCTGGCGACGTCGGCCTCGCACCCGCCGATCTGTGGCGCGTGGCCTCGCAGCGAATCCAGCGCGTCGGGCGCGACGTCGCACACGTAGACACGCGCTCCAGCGGCGTGGAACGCGAGCGCGATGCAGCGACCGATGCCGGCGGCACCGGCGGTGACGAGGACGCGAAGACCTTCGGCGGATGTATTCATCGATGCAATCGGGGATGGGTTGGCGAAATGCGGGTGCGGAACGCGCGCCAGGGAACCGTGCAATGCCTCCGGTCGATGCGCTCAGCGATGTCGACGTCGTTCCATGACCTTGGCCACGACGACGACCAGCAGCGCGCACGCGATGGGGAGCCCCCAGTGGATCCAGTGGCCGCGGGCGTCGATCCACGGCGCCAGCACCGCCTCGCGCACGAACATCTCGCCGGCGATGTAGCCCAGCAGCGCGCCGCCGGCCACGACCAGCACCGGGTAGCG
>DATBOK010000042.1:0-8724 GCA_036553845.1 Casimicrobiaceae bacterium | reverse complement strand
TGCTCTCGGGCGTCGATGCCTACGATGAGGATTATATCGACGAAATATGCTGCGGCGAAGTCGCGTTGAAAATGGTCAAGCCCTGCACGCGCTGCGAGGTGACGACGATCGACCAGCAGACGCTGGAGCGCGGAATGGAGCCGCTGCGCACGCTGGCCGGGTATCGCCACAACGCCGTGCTGGACGGCGTGGCGTTCGGCATGAACGCGATCGTCACGGCGGGCGCCGGTGCGATGGTCGCTCGCGCCGCGCCGGTCGCGCATTCGTACCGCTTCTAGCGGCGCGAGCCCGTGGCGAGGGGCCCCACGCAACGCGTGGGGATCGCGCGAGGCGAGTCGACGCTGGCGGCCGACGCGAGATGCCTGTCGTTCGCGGTAACCGACGAGGAGGCCGCGGCGCGAGCCCGTGGCGAGGGGCCCCACGCAACGCGTGGGGATCGCGCGAGGCGAGTCGACGCTGGCGGCCGACGCGAGATGCCCGTCGTTCGCGTTAACCGATGAGGAGGCCGCGCGCGTGTTCACGCTAAATGCGTACCCACGTGACCCAACGCGTTCGGCGCCGGGTTGCCGATGCGGTGGCCGTGCCGCCGGTCAGGCGGCCGCCTTGCACGCGGCCAGCATCTCGCGCCATTCCGGCAGCGCGAACCCGAAGGTCCGCTCGAACTTGGCGGTGGCGAGCACCGCCGATGCCGGTCTCCTGGCGGCGGTCGGATATTCGGCCGTGGTGATCGGCACCACGCGCGGGCGCTCGGCGCCGTCGACAATCGCGCGCGCAAAATCGAACCAGCTCGCGCGCCCGCGGCCGCTCAGATGATAGATGCCGCTCTTTTTCGCCAGTGCCGGCCCACCACCGCGAAGCAGCGTCGCGGTGGCCTCGGCCAGCACGCGGCTCCAGTTGGGCACGCCGAACTGGTCGGCGACGACGCGAAGCTCGTCGCGCTCTAGCGCGAGCCTGCGCACGGTCTGCAGGAAATTCTGCCCGCGCAAGCCGTAGACCCAGCTGGTGCGCAGGATTAGGTGCGCCGCGCCCGCGGCGGCAATCGCGCGCTCGCCGGCGAGCTTGCTCCGGCCGTAGACGTTCAGCGGATTCGGTTGCGCGTCCTCGTCATACGGTGCGCCGGAAGCGCCGTCGAAGACGTAATCGGTCGAGTAGTGAACGAGCAGCGCGTCCAGCAGCTTCGCTTCCCTGGCCAGGATCGCCGGCGCCCGGGCATTGATCGCGTCGGCCAGCGCCGGCTCGCTCTCGGCGCGATCGACGGCGGTATAGCCGGCTGCGTTGACGATGATCTGCGGCTCGAGGCGCCGCACCGTGCCGACCAACGCGTCGACGTCGGCCAGATCGAGCGCGGCGCGATCGAGTGCAACGAGCTCGCCGTGCGCCGGAAGGAGGCGGGCCAGCTCGAATCCGAGCTGGCCTGCGGCCCCGGTGAGCAGGATCACCGGCCGTTTCACGGAAAGACGTCGGCTTGCGCCAGCGTGGGTGCGGCGGCGTCCTTGGCCGCGAGCGTCGGCGGGCCGGACAGCGGCCAGCGGATGCCCAGGGCCGGATCGTCCCAAAGCAGGCTTCGCTCGTGCTGCGGGTACCAGTAGTCGGTGGTCTTGTAGAGAAACTCCGCGCTGTCGGAGACGACGAGAAAGCCGTGCGCGAATCCGGGTGGAATCCACAGCATGCGGCGGTTTTCCGCCGACAGCATGGCCGCGGCCCAGCGCCCAAACCTCGGCGAGCTCCGGCGCAGGTCGACGGCGACGTCGAACACCTCGCCCGCAGTCACGCGCACGAGCTTGCCTTGCGCGTGCTCGATCTGGTAGTGCAGGCCGCGCAGCACGCCGCGTGCCGAGCGCGAATGGTTGTCCTGCACGAATTCGGCGTCGAGCCCGGCGTCGGCAAGCGCGCGGCGATTGTAGCTTTCGAAGAAAAATCCGCGGTCGTCGCCAAAAACCTTCGGCTCGATCAGCAGCACGTCGGACAGCTCGGTGGGTGTGACCTTCACGATGCGCTCCGGTTCAGCGCACCGCGGGCCCGTGCAGCAGGCCGAGCAGATACTGGCCGTAGCCGTTCCTGGCCATCGCCTGCCCGAGCTTCTCCAGCGCTGCGGCATCGATGTATCCCTGCCGGTAGGCGATCTCTTCCGGGCAGGCGATCTTGAGCCCCTGCCGGCGCTCGATGGTCGCGATGTATTGCGCGGCCTCGAGCAGCGACTCGTGCGTGCCGGTGTCGAGCCAGGCCATGCCGCGGCCCATCACTTCGACCGCGAGCTCGCCCATCTCCAGATACGCCTTGTTGACGTCGGTGATCTCGAATTCGCCGCGTGACGAAGGCTTGAGTCCGGCGGCGATGTCGAGCACTCGATTGTCGTAGAAGTAGAGCCCGGTGACCGCATAGCGCGACTTCGGCTGTTGCGGCTTCTCGGCAAGGCTCAGCACCCGGCCCTGGGCGTCGAATTCGGCGACCCCGTAGCGCTCGGGGTCGGCGACCGGATAAGCGAATACCGTTGCGCCGGCAGCGCGCCCATTGGCGTGCTCGAGCATCGGCTGCAGGTCGTGGCCGTAGAAGATGTTGTCGCCGAGCACCAGCGCCGAGTTCGCAGCACCCACGAAGTCGCGGCCGATGACGAACGCCTGCGCGAGACCGTTGGGCGACGGCTGCACCGCGTAGCTCAAGCCGATCCCCCAGCGCTTGCCGTCGCCGAGGAGCTGCGCGTAACGCGGCGTGTCCTCGGGCGTCGAGATGAGCAGGATGTCGCGAATGCCGGCCAGCATCAGCGTCGACAGCGGGTAGTAGATCATCGGCTTGTCGTACACCGGCAGCAGCTGCTTGGAAATCACCTGTGTGGCCGGATAGAGCCGCGTGCCCGCGCCGCCGGCCAGGATGATGCCTTTGCGCGTCATCATGCCGCTACGCCCGCGTAGTTGAGCGAAATCCACTTCTGGTACTCGCCGCTGCTCACCGCTTGCAGCCACGCCGGATTGTCGAGATACCAGCGCACGGTGCGCGCGAGGCCCGTGTCGAAGGTCTCGCGCGGCATCCAGCCAAGCTCGCGGCGCATCCTGGAAGCGTCGATCGCATAGCGGCGGTCGTGCCCCGGACGATCCCGGACGAAGGTGATCTGCGCCGCGTAGTCGCGTCCGGGATGCTGCTCGGCAAGAACACGGCAAATGGCCTGCACGACGTCGATGTTGGTCTTTTCCGCGTTGCCGCCGATGTTGTACGTCGCGCCGGGCACGCCGTGCGCCAGCACCGTGCGGAGCGCCGCGCAATGATCGCCGACGAACAACCAGTCGCGGATGTTCCTGCCGTCGCCGTAGACCGGCAGCGGCTTGCCCGCGATCGCGTTGACGATCATCAGCGGGATCAGCTTTTCGGGAAACTGCAGCGGTCCGTAGTTGTTCGAGCAGTTGGTCGTCAGCGTCGGCAGGCCATAGGTGTGGTGATAAGCGCGCACCAGGTGATCGGACGCGGCCTTGGACGCCGAGTACGGGCTGTTCGGCGCGTACGGCGTCGTCTCGCAGAATCCGTCGGCGTCGGGCGCGAGCGAGCCGTAAACCTCGTCGGTCGAGACGTGCAGGAAACGAAAGCGCAAGCGTTCGGGCTCTGCCATGGCCGACCAGTAGTCGCGCGCGGCTTCGAGCAGCGCGAACGTCCCGACGATGTTGGTCTCGATGAAGGCGGCGGGTCCGAGGATCGATCGGTCGACGTGGCTCTCGGCCGCGAAGTTGACGATCGCCCGCGGTCGATGCGCCGCCAGCAGGGCGTCGATGGCGGCGCGATCGCCGATGTCGGCGCGCACGAACAGGTGGCCGGGATCGTCCTTCAGCGCCGCCAGGCTGCCGAGGTTCGCCGCGTAGGTCAGCTTGTCGACGTTGACGACGGGCTCGTCGACCTGAGCGCGCCAGTCGAGCACGAAATTGCCGCCGATAAAGCCGGCGCCGCCGGTGACCAGAATCATGCGAGCTCCATGCGCGTCCGGCGAGCGAGGCGCTTGCTCGGGGCCGCGGATTCTATCATGGCGCGCGCGCCGTTCCCTCGGCGCGATAGTAGTCGAGGTACCACGCGACAAAGCGTTCCAGCCCCGCCGCGAGCGGGGTCGTCGGCGCAAAGCCGGTGGCCGCCGCGAGGCGGTCGATGGCCGCGAACGTCGCCGGCACGTCGCCCGGCTGCGGCGGCAGGTATTGCCTTATCGCGCGCTTGCCGAGCAGGCGCTCGAGCTCGCTGATGAACGACTCGAGATCGATCGCCATATGGTTGCCGATGTTATAGATCGCGTAGGGCGCGGTGCCGGGCGACTGCGCGTCGGGAGGCCGTGCCATGACGCGAACGACGCCCTCGACGACGTCGTCGACGTAGGTGAAGTCGCGGCGCATGCGACCGAAGTTGAACACCTCGATCGGCGTATGGTCGAGGATCGCCCGCGTGAACAGGGCGGCCGCCATGTCGGGTCGGCCCCAGGGTCCGTAGACGGTGAAAAAGCGCAGTCCCGTCGTCGGCAGCCGGTACAGGTGGCTGTAGCTGTGCGCAATCAGCTCGTCGGCCTTTTTGGTCGCCGCGTACAGGCTGACCGGATGGTCGACGCTCTGATCCTCGGAAAACGGCAGCGAATGGCTGGCCCCGTACACGCTCGAGCTCGACGCGTATACCAGGTGCTCGACGCCGGCGTGGTGGCAGCCCTCGATGACGTTGCCGAACGCGTCGATGTTGTTCCGGATATACGCCGCCGGATTCAGCAGTGAATACCGCACGCCCGGCTGCGCGGCGAGGTGCGCGACGCGGCCGAAGCGGCCGTCGCGGAACAGCGCCGCGGTCGCTTGCGCGTCGGCCAGGTCGAGCTCGACACATTGCACGCCGGCGCGCGTGAGCAGCGCCGCGCGCGCCCGCTTCAGAGCCACGTCGTAGTACGGATCGAAGTTGTCGACACCTACCACGTCGTCGCCGTCGCGCGCGAGCCGCAGCGCGAGATGCATGCCGATAAAGCCGGCGGCGCCGGTGACCAGCGTGGTCATGGCAGCTCCGCCGGCCGCTCGAGCGCGCGCAGCTTGGCGTATTTGCTGAAGCTCGCGAAGCATCCGATCGCGATATGCACGAGCCCGGCTGCGCCGTCGAGAAATCCCGCGCGCAGCACGTAAAAGCGCACGAAGCGCACGACGGGCGAGCCGATCATGCGGGCCCAGGAGAAGCGTTCACCGCGCGCGTGCATCGCCCTCGCCTGCAGCGTCGTGTAATGGTTCTGCTTGGCGAGATAGGCATCGAGCGATTCGGCCGACGCATGCAGCAGGTCGCCGTCGAGCCGCCCCACCGGGCCGTCGGCAAGCACATGCTCGTGGACGGCGTCGTCGCTCCAGCGGGCATGGCGGCGGTCGAACAGGCGCAGCGTCCAGTCGGGATAGCCCTCGCCGTGACGCAGCCAGCGCCCGAAAAAACGGTTGCGCCGCGCCATCTCGTAGGCCGCGCAATGCGGCTGCTCCAGCGCCGCGCGGATCGCGCTGGCAAGCTCCGGCGAGACCTGTTCGTCGGCATCGAGGCAGAGCACCCAGTCGTGCGCGGCCTGCGCGACCGCGAAGCGCTTTTGCGGCCCGAATCCAAGCCAGGCCTGCTCGAGCACCCGCGCGCCACGGGCGCGGGCGATTTCTACGGTATCATCGTGGCTGCCGGAATCGACGACCAGCGTCTCTGCGGCAAAGCGCACGGAATCGAGGCAAGCGGCGAGTTGCGCGCCGGCGTCGCGCGTAATCACCACGAGGCTGAATTCAGGTAGGGGCAAGCGCGGCTGGGATCGGACAACGCGTCGAACGTCGGGGTACGAGAGCGACTCCGATGCGGCACGCGGCGGAGGGCGCCGCCCATTCTACGTGCAAACGCACCCGCAAGCCATCCGCCGGCCGGCCGCATTCGATGCGTCCGCGGCATTGCTTTTCGCGCTCCGCATGAGACGCATCCAATGAGTCGCGCGCTGATCATCCGTCCGTCGTCGCTCGGCGATATCGTGCACGCGCTGCCGATCGTCCACGACATCCGGCGGCATCGGCCCGGCATGGCGATCGACTGGATCGCCGAGGAATCCTTTGCCGCGCTGGTGGCGATGCATCGCGGCGTCGATCGCGTCGTTCCCGTCGCGCTGCGGCGCTGGCGGCATCACGTTTTCGACCGCGCCACGTGGCGCGAGGCGGGCGCGTTCCGCCGCGAGCTCGCGCGCGATCGTTACGACGCCGTGCTCGACCTGCAGGAACAGGTCAAGGGCGCGCTGATCGGATGGCTGGCCCGCGGCCCGGTGCACGGACCGGACCGCGCCAGCATCCGCGAGCCCGCCGCGACGCTGGCCCACCGGCACCATCATCGCATCGATCCCGCGCAACACCTGATCGACCGCTGCCGCCAGCTTGCCGCCGGCGCGTTCGGCTACGCGCCCGAGGGACCGCCGCACTTCGACCTGGTCCCGCCGCCCCTGCTCGCCGCACCGCAGACGCCTTACGCGGTCTTTGTGCACGCGACCAGCCGCGCCGACAAGCTCTGGCCCGACGCGCACTGGCGCACCCTGGTCGCGCATTTCACCCAGGCCGGCCTCGCGGTCCTGCTGCCCTGGGGAACGAGCGACGAGGCCGAGCGTGGTGCCCGGCTCGCGACAGGCATCGCCGGAGCCGCCGTCGATCCGCGCCGCGAATTGCCCGAGCTGGCGGCGCTGCTGGCCGGGGCGGAGGTCGTCTGCGGCGTCGACACCGGACTCGTGCACCTGGCAGCGGCCTTGGGCACGCCGACGGTCGCGTTGTTCGTCGCCACCGATCCGGCCCTCGCCGGCGTCGCACGCGCCAGCCAGCGTGCCCGGGATCTGGGCAACCCCGGTAGCGTTCCCGCGCCGGCCGAAGTCATCGCCGCGGTTGGTGAACTGCTGCGCCAGTTTCCGAGCTGCTGATGGAGTTCGCGCGCGCGCTCTACACGCTTGCCGGCTCGGCGCTGCTGCCGCTGCTGCCACTGCGGCTGTGGTGGCGCGGGCGGCGCGAACCCGGCTACCGCCGCGCGTGGGGCGAGCGCTTCGGCCGCTATGCCGGCGCGCCGCCCGAGCGAGCCGTCTGGTGGGTGCATGCGGTTTCGGTCGGCGAGACCCGCGCCGCCCTGCCACTGCTGCAGCATCTGCAACGCAGCCATCCCGAGTTCGGCATCGTGCTCACGCACATGACCGCGGCCGGCCGGGAGACCGGCCGCGCGCTGTATGGGGACACCGTCACGCAGGCCTGGCTGCCGTACGACCTGCCGTTCGCGGTCGACGCCTTCCTCGCGCACTTTCGCCCGGCAGCGGGGTTCCTGCTCGAGACCGAGCTGTGGCCCAACCTGATCGCGCGCGCCCGGGCGCGGCACACGCCGGTGTACCTGGTCAACGCGCGCCTGTCGGTGCGTTCTGCCGCCGGCTACCGCCGCTTCGCCGCGCTGACGCGGCCGATGCTCGAGCGTCTTGCGGGCGTGGCCGCACAGTCCACCGCCGACGCGGAACGCCTCGCAGCGCTCGGTGCGCCGGCGCCGATCGTGACCGGTAACCTCAAGTTCGACGTGCGCATTCCGGACTCGGCACGAACGCTCGGCGCGGAATTCGCGCAGCGCTTCGGCACGGCTCGCCCGATATGGATCGCGGCGAGCACACGTGAAGGCGAGGAAGCGCTGCTTCTCGATGCGCTCGAGCGAACGCCGCTGCCGCGGGACACGCTGCTGGTCATCGTGCCGCGCCATCCGCAGCGCTTCGACAGAGTCGCGGAGCTGCTGCGCGGACGCGGCGTACCGTTCGTGCGGCGCAGCGACAATGCCCAGGTGCCCCCCGACATCGGCGTAGTTCTGGGCGATTCGATGGGGGAGCTGCTCGCCTACTACGCGGCGGCGGATCTGGCGTTCGTCGGCGGGAGCCTGCTGCCGTTCGGCGGGCAGAACCTGATCGAGCCGCTCGCGCTCGGCACGCCGGTACTGATCGGGCCGCACACGTTCAATTTCACCGAAGCGAGCGCCGGCGCGGTCGCCGCGGGCGCCGCGCAGGTCGTGGCCGACGCCGACGCGCTGGCTGCGGCCGCGCGCGAGATCCTGTCGAGCCCCGCGCGCCGCGACACGATGCGCGCCGCGGCGCGCGCCTTCCATGCGGCGCATCAGGGCGCCGCCGGGCGGTTGTGGTCGTGGCTCGCGCCGCGACTCGACGCCGTAGCGCAGTCCCGGCTCAGCCGCTCAGATCGCGGTTGATCTGCTCGAGGTCGACGTCGGTCAGCGTGCCGACCGCCTGCTTGAGCCTGAGCTCGCTGATCAGGAAATTGTAGTACGACTGCGCGAGATTGAAGCGGGTCTGAAACACCTGCTGCTGCTGGTTCAGGACGTCGAGGTTGGTGCGCACGCCGACCTCCAGGCCGAGCTTGTTGGAGTCGTAGGAAACCTGCGCCGAAGCGAGCGCCTGCTCGAATGCCTTCACCTGGGCCACGCCGCTAGTCACGCCTGAGAAAGACGTCTGTGCAAGCAGCTGCGCGCTGCGCCGGGCGGCTTCGAGGTCCTGCCGCGCACGGTCCTGGTTGGCAATCGCCTGGCGCACGCGCGAGTCGATCGCGCCCCCTTCGTACAGCGGGACGTTGAGCTGCACGCCGAACAGCGCCAGCCGCGAATCGAAGCTCGCCGAGGAGACTGACGACGTCGACGCGGAGCCCCCGGCGTAGCCCTGGTTGAAGCTCGCGACCAGATCGACGGTCGGATAGTGCGCCGCCCGCTGCCGCT
>DATBOK010000020.1:0-11947 GCA_036553845.1 Casimicrobiaceae bacterium | reverse complement strand
GGACAAGCCATTGCGGGCCTGGCCCGTTTGTCAGTCCAATAGAAACGCCGGCCGGGCGGCGGACTGGTGGGCCACCGGCAGCGTCGTACGGTCCGAATAGGCGCCGGCGGATTCCCCGCTGCGCGTTTGGGATGCTGCGTTTTACGGGAGCGTGGGGATGCCCGCGTATCGAAGCGTTCTGACGCTAGAGCGCGCGTCGGCCGCTGATGAGATTGAATACAACCATCACAATCGCAATCAGCAGAAGAACGTGGATAAGGCCACCCATGGTGAACGAGGTCGCGAGACCCAGGACCCAGAGGACAAGCAGGATAACGGCGATGGTGTAAAGCATGGAAATTCCAGTGAATCGATCGGTTTTCCGCGGCGCCATGACAGAAGAGTTCCAGCGCATGCTGGCCAAATCTGCGTCCGGGGCCAGCTCAACCTCGGCTCGGTAGACGCTTCTGGAATTTCACGGTGCCATTGCGCCCAACGTCGGGGAGTGGGCGCATCGTGACGCATAGGCCGATGCCTGTCTGTACGGCAACGCACGTTATGGCAAAGCCTCACCGCCTGCTTCGCAAGCGCGGGCGGTGGTCGCGCGAATGACGCCGTGCCGGTGGGATTGCGCGGGCCACCGACTTGCTTCCCACGCGGCTCTCAGGCGGTCGCGCCTCGACAATTGGTCGCGCGAGTCGGTGCGCCCTGCTCGGCGTTTGCACTGGCGCTGCTTGGCGCTTGCTCTTGGACAAGTCCGTGGCGAATACAAGTGGTATCCCGCTAGGACGTCGACGAGCGGCAGGGGCGAAGCCGCAGGCTGATCAGCGGCTTAGTGACGAACTGGTGGAGACGAGGAGGATCGAACTCCCGACCTTCGCATTGCGAACGCGACGCTCTCCCAGCTGAGCTACGTCCCCATCGGCCGGCATTATAGCCGATGCCCCGGCGCCGCCTCCGGCGGTGGGGCCCCGATGCAAGGCGCGCGGGCACTCGCGCGCATCGACGTCGCCCGCGCGGTTGTCGCTTTTGGCCGGTGAAATCCGATCGCATCATTGAAGGGCGAGCGTTGACATGGCGTTCGACGGTGCTGCACCGTGCACGCGGGACGCCGGGCGCGCGCCCGACATCCATCGCGGAGATCGCCATGCTCGCCAAGCCCACGCGCAGTCCAATCCACACGAGACCCATGCACCCTGGCGCCAAGGTTCTGGCGCTGGTCGCGGTCGTCGCCCTTTCGCTGTCGCTCGTTTACGGACTGAAGGGCGCGTTATCGGGATATGCCGCAGCGGCGTACGCTGCGGTCGCGTCGACAGCCGCGATGAGCGCCTAGCCCGCTGAAGACCGGACGCCGGCAGCACCGCAATCCCGACGCCGTCAAGCGCGCGCGACGGTGCGCGGGCTTCCCCGGCGTTCAGAACCGAAGTGGACGACGTGGCGCGCGGTGCGAACCGGCGCCGCGCCATTCGCGCAGGGCGCGATGCGCGCCCTGCTAAACTCGGATCGTGACGATGGGAGAAGCCATGACCAAGCACGCGATCCAGAGTTCCGAAGCACCGGCCGCGATCGGCCCGTACTCGCAGGCGATCCTCAAGGGCGGCACGTTGTGGATGTCCGGGCAGATCGCGCTCGATCCTGCGACGATGCAGATCGTCGACGGCGGCATCGAGGCGCAGGCCAAGCGCGTGTTCGACAACATGCGTGCGGTGCTGGCCGCGTCGGGCGGCGGCTTCGAAGACGTGGTCAAGGTGACGATCCTGCTCGTCGACTTGGGCGACTTCGCCAAGGTCAACGAGATCATGGCGAGCAATTTCAACGCACCGTATCCGGCACGCTCGACCTACCAGGTGGCGGCGCTGCCGCGCGGATCGCGAATCGAGGTCGAGGCGGTGGCCGTGCTGGCGCCGACGGAAACGATCGCCTCGCGACAGACCGGCTGGCGCGAAGCCTTCGACGAGACCAAGGCGGCGTAGTCGCCATCCCCGACGAAAGTCCCGCCGTGGCCCGCAAGGGCGCGAAATCGCCGGCGTCGAAAGGCGACGCGCCGAAGCGCTCCAACACGCTCGCCGACAAGCTCGCGCGGCTGGACATCGCGCGCGAGGAAGACCTCGTGCTGCACCTGCCGCTGCGCTACGAGGACCGCACGACGCTGACCCCGCTCGCGCGCGTCGTTGCCGGCACGGTCGTGCAGACCGAGGGCCGCGTCGTGCGCACCGACATCCAGTACCGTCCGCGGCGCCAGCTCGTGGCGCTGATCGAGGACGGCGAAGGCGGCGCGCGCGCGCAACTCGTGCTGCGTTTCTTCACCTTCTATCCCAACACGCAGAAGGCGCTCGAGCAGGGCGCCCGCGTGCGCGTGTACGGCGATGTGCGCGAGGGCCACTTCGGCGCCGAGATCGTGCATCCGCAGTTCGCCGTGGTGAACGACGACTCGCCCATGCCCGACCGGTTGACGCCGGTCTACCCGACCACGGCTGGCCTCGGCCAGGAAACGCTGCGCAAGGTGATCGCGCGCGCGCTCACTGCCGATGCGACGCGCCTCGGCGAAGTGCTGCCCGAGGATTTCGTGCGTCGCCGCCAGCTGTGGAAATTCGGCGATGCCGTGCAGTTCCTGCATGCGCCTCCGCCTCGGCTGTCGTCCTTGACGCAGCGCGCGCTCGACGCGCGCACGCATCCGGCGTGGAAGCGCCTCAAGTTCGACGAGCTTCTCGCGCAGCAGGTGTCGATGAAGATGCACCGGCGGGCGCGCGCCGAGCGCCGGGCGCCGATCCTCACCGGCACCGGTGCGCTGACGAAAGCGCTGCTGGCGCGCGTGCCGTTCAAGTTCACCCGCGCGCAGGAAAAGGTGTGGCGCGAGATCGCGCACGACCTGAAGCGCGGGCAGCCGATGCAGCGGTTGCTGCAGGGCGACGTCGGCGCCGGCAAGACGGTGGTGGCGGCGCTTGCGGCGCTGCAGGCGATCGAGAGCGGGCGCCCGGTCGCCTTCATGGCGCCGACCGAAATCCTCGCCGAGCAGCACTATCGCAAGCTCGCGGCATGGCTCGACGGATTGCCGGTGAAGATCGCGTGGCTGTCGGGCTCGCTGCCGGCAAAGGAACGGCGCGCGGCGCGCGAGGCGATCGCGTCGGGCGAAGCGCAGTTCGCGGTGGGCACGCACGCGCTGTTCCAGGAGGGCGTCGACATGCCGGCGCTGGGGCTCGCGATCATCGACGAGCAGCATCGCTTCGGCGTCGCGCAGCGGCTCGCGCTGCGCGGCAAGGGCGTCGCCGACGCGCACCAGCTGATGATGAGCGCGACACCGATTCCACGCACGCTGGCGATGTCGTTCTACGCCGATCTCGACGTGTCGGTGATCGACGAGCTGCCGCCGGGCCGCACGCCGGTGGCGACGCGCCTCGCGAGCCAGAAGCGCCGTGCCGAGATCGTCGCCCACGTCGCGCGCCGCTGCGCCGGCGGCGGCGGCCAGGCCTATTGGGTGTGTCCGCTGATCGAGGAGAGCGAAAAGCTCGAGTTGCAGACAGCGGTGGCGCTGCACGCGGAACTCGCGCGCGTCTACGCCGACCTGCCGCGCATCGAGGGCGTGTCGCGGCCACTCGCCGTCGGTCTGCTGCACGGACGGATGAAGCCGGCCGAGAAGGCGGCAACGATGGCGGCGTTCATCGCCGGCGAGATCGACGTGCTGGTGGCGACCACGGTGATCGAGGTGGGTGTCGACGTGCCGAACGCGTCGACGATGGTCATCGAGCACGCCGAGCGATTCGGCCTGGCACAGCTCCACCAGCTGCGCGGCCGTGTCGGCCGCGGCGACGCCGAGAGCCAGTGCATCCTGCTGTTCGAGGAGCCGATGAGCGACACGGCGCGCGAGCGCCTCAAGGTGATCTACGAGAACTCCGACGGCTTCGAGATCGCGCGCCAGGATCTCCTGATCCGCGGACCCGGCGAATTCCTCGGCGCGCGGCAGTCGGGCGTGCCGCTCCTGCGCTTTGCCGATCTCGAGCGCGACGCCGCGCTGATCGAGGAAGCGCGCGAGGCGGCCGACGAGCTGTTGCGCACCGATCCGGAAGCCGCGCGCCGCCATCTCGCGCGCTGGCTGGGCGGCAAGGCCGAATTCGTGCGCGCGTGATCCAGGGAGTCCGCCGCCGGCCGTCCCTCCAGCGGCATCGGAATTTCCCGCGTTTCCTGTCCTGGATCAACAAGTTGCCTGCTACGCCCGGGCGAAGCGAGTAGAATTCCCTGCGCTACGCCCCGCGCGGCCTGAATTTGCGCATTCGCCGGCCGCGCCAAACCATTCCGCCCATGACCCTCTTCGCCCTCGGCCTCAACCACACCACCGCGCCGCTCGCCGTGCGCGAACGGGTGGCCTTCGCGCCCGATGCGCTCGGTGACGCGCTGCGCAACCTCACGCGCGCGCGGGCCGTGAAGGAAGCGGCGATCCTGTCGACGTGCAATCGCACCGAGGTGTATTTCCACGGCGGCGACCCCGCGCACGTCGCCGACTGGCTGACCGCGACGCACGATTTGCCGCGCGACGTTCTGGCGCCGCACCTGTACACGTTGCCGGACGACAAGGCGGTGTCGCACGCCTTCCGCGTGGCGTCCGGGCTCGACTCGATGGTGATCGGGGAGCCCCAGATCCTCGGCCAGATGAAGCACGCGGTGCGCTCGGCGGAGGCTGCCGGCTCGCTCGGTCTCGTGCTCAACCGCCTGTTCCAGCGCACGTTCGCGGTGGCCAAGGACGTGCGCACGCAGACCGACATCGGCAGCGCGTCGATCTCGATGGCCGCGGCGGCGGTGAAGCTTGCCGAGCGCATCTTCCCGTCGCTGGCCGACCAGCGGCTGCTGCTGATCGGCGCCGGCGAGATGATCGAGCTCGCGGCCACGCATTTCGCCGCGCGCGGCCCGGCGTCGATCACTGTCGCCAACCGCACGCTCGAGCGCGGCAACAAGCTCGCCGACCGCTTCGGCGCGTCGGCGATGACGCTCAACGAACTGCCCGAGCGCCTGCCGCAGTTCGACATCATCGTCACCTGCACGGCGAGCACGCTGCCGATCCTCGGCAAGGGCATGATCGAGCGCGTGGTGAAGCAGCGGCGCCACGCGCCGGTGTTCATCGTCGACCTCGCGGTGCCGCGCGACGTCGAGCCGGAGGCCGGCGCGCTCGACGACGTGTTCCTCTACAGCGTCGACGACCTGTCGGCGATCGTCCGCGACAACCTCACGATCCGCCGCGAGTCGATGGCGCAGGCGGAGGCGATGATCGCCGAGCAGACCGCGCATTTCCTGCGCTGGCTCGACGGCCGCGCGGTGGTGCCGACGATCGCCGCGCTGCACGGGCATCACGACGCGCTGCGCGAAGCCGAGGTCGAGCGCGCGCGACGCATGCTCGCTGCCGGTTCGACGCCCGAAGCAGCGCTGGAAGCGCTCGCGCGCGGCCTCACCAGCAAGCTGTTGCACGGGCCGCTGGCGGCCCTCAACCAGGCGGGCGACGCCGAGCGCACCGAGCTCATCGCGCTGTTCCAGCGCATCTACAAGCTGCCCGAGCCGCCTGCGCGCGGTCGGTAGTGAAGGACTCGATCCGCACGCGCCTCGAGCAGCTCGACGCCCGCCTCGCCGAGATCGACGCTCTGCTGGCGGCACCCGAGACCGCAAGCGACGGCAACGCGTTCCGCACGCTGTCCAGGGAGCGTGCCGACATCGAGCCGGTGGTGACGCTCTATGCCGAGTATCGCAGGGCGGAAGGCGACCTCGCCGCCGCCGACGAGCTCGCGCGCGACGCGGCGATGCGCGACTTTGCCGACGACGAGCGCGCCGCGGCGCGCGCACGGATGGAAGCGTTGTCGAAAGCGCTGGCCACGGCCCTGCTGCCGAAGGACGCCGACGACGCGCGCAACGTGTTCGTCGAGATTCGCGCCGGCACCGGAGGCGAGGAGTCCGCGCTGTTCGCCGCCGACCTCCTGCGCATGTACGTGCGCTACGCCGAGCGCCACGGCTTCAAGGTGGAGATCGTGTCGGAGTCGGCGAGCGATCTCGGCGGCTACAAGGAGGTGATCGCGCGCATCGCCGGCAACAACGTGTACGCCAGGCTCAAGTTCGAATCGGGCGGCCACCGCGTGCAGCGCGTGCCCGAGACCGAGGCGCAGGGGCGCATCCACACCTCGGCGGCCACCGTGGCCGTCATGCCGGAAGCCGATCCGCTCGCCGATGTGAAGATCAACCCCTCGGACCTGCGCGTCGACACGTTCCGCGCCTCGGGGGCCGGCGGCCAGCACGTCAACAAGACCGATTCCGCCGTGCGACTCACGCACCTGCCGACCGGCATCGTCGTCGAGTGCCAGGACGACCGCTCGCAGCACCGCAATCGCGAGCGCGCGATGGCGGTGCTGGCATCGCGCCTGCACGACAAGGAGCGGCGCGAGCGCCATGCCAAGGAGGCAGCCGAGCGCAAGGACCTGATCGGCAGCGGCGATCGCAGCGAGCGCATCCGCACGTACAACTTTCCGCAGGGGCGCGTCACCGACCACCGCATCAATCTCACGCTGTACCGGATCGCGGACATCATGGACGGCGATCTCGACGAGATCACCGACGCGCTGACGCAGGAGGACAACGCCGGGAAGCTGGCGACGATCGGCGGCGACGGTGCGTGAATCGGTGCGCCATGACGTGCCAGTGCCCGCGCCGAGGACGCACTTCACCGCGCCACCATGGCCGGCGGCGTGACGGTGCGCCAGGCGCTCGCGCAGTGCGGACTGGCGCCGATCGACGCTAACGTGCTCCTCGCCCATGCGCTCGGCCGGGATCGCGCCTGGCTGCTTGCGCACTCGGAAGACGACTTGCCACAGCAAGCATTCGGCGTTTTCCTTGCTGCAGCAAGACGCCGGCGCGACGGCGAGCCGGTGGCCTACCTGACCGGCCGCCGCGAATTCCACGGCATCGAACTCGAGGTCACGCCCGACGTGCTGATTCCGCGTCCGGAAACGGAGACGTTGGTGGATGCGGCGCTGGCGCTACTGCCTGCAGACACGCCGCTGCGCGTGCTGGACCTCGGCACCGGCTCCGGCGCGATCGCGCTGGCGATCGCCCGCGCGCGGCCGCACGCGGCGGTGCTGGGCGTCGACCAGTCCGACGCGGCGATTGCCGTGGCGCGCGCCAACGCGCAGCGCCTCGCCATCGGCAATGCGCGCTTTGCGCGCTCTGACTGGTTCGGTGCGCTCGCCGATCTGCGCTTCGACGTCATCGCCGCCAACCCTCCGTATATCGCCGCCGGCGATCCGCACCTCCTCGAAGGCGACCTGCGCTTCGAGCCGCGCGCCGCGCTCACGCCGGGCGGTGACGGCCTCGATGCGCTGCGCGCGGTCGTCGCCAGTGCTCCCGCACACTTGGTGCCGGGCGGCATGCTGCTCGTCGAGCACGGCCACGACCAAGCCGAGGCGGTGCGCGCGCTGTTTGTCGACGCCGGCGCGCGTGACATGCGACGCCACCGCGACCTCGCCGGGCATTGGCGCGTCGCCGAGGGCCGCTGGCCGTGAGCCGCTGAACCTTACGCGCAGGGGCGATTGGCCCGAACCCCGCCCAGGGGGTCGCCGTCCGCCGGCACGCGGCGCGCTTCGTCGCTCACGGCGACGCCCGGTCGGCCGGCCGTCGCCGCGGCGCCCGGGGCGACTACAATCTCGCTCCTTCGGGCAACCTGCCACGAGCCGGTACGCCCGCGACTACCGGAGGACCACCCGTGCTCACCCGCTCCGCCGTACTGATCACGCTTTTCTGCCTCGGCGCCGCGCCGGCGTTCGCCGACTCGAAGCCTCGCATCGAGAAGGCCGCCGACCTTCCGCGCTTCACCTACAAGATCGATGGCAAGGTGGAAGACGTCGTCACCGACCCGGCCAAGTTCGACAAGTTCGCCGCCGAGGTGCGCCGCGACACCGAATCCGTGCTCGACAAGTACGAGATCGCCGATCGCGCGACGTTGCGGCAGCTCGAGGGTGAGCTCGCGCAGCTCGACTTCCTCGCCGGCAACTACGATTCGGCGCTCGCGCGTGCCGCGCGCATCCGCGAGCTGCAGGACAAACCCGCCGACAAGCTGATGTCGGGCATGCAGCTCCGGGCGATGATCGCCGCGCAGAAGAGCACCGGCAACACCACGTCCGACGCCTACCGTGCGGACGTCGGCAAGCGCATCGACGCGGATCTCGCGGCCATGCCGTACGAAGTCGTGCAGAACGAGGTGAAGGAAGCCAAGGCCGGCGTCGAGATCGCAAGCGAAGCGCTGATGCTGGGCTACGTGCGCAACGTGATCCAGTCGACGGTCGACAAGGCCGGCGCCGTGAGCTCCGACCTCGCGCCGGCGATCGTCAATGCGCGCTACCGGATCGTCGCCACGCTGCCGCTCAAGCCGACGCTCGTGTCGACCTATGGCACATATCTCGCCGCGCACAAGGTCGACAAACCCGACATCTGGGCGGCGCGCGACGTCACGCTGCCGAAGGGCAAGCCCTACGCCACCGTCAACATCGCGGTCTGGGACAGCGGCGTCGACCTCGCACAATATGCGGGCCGCTACGTCAAGTCGGCGTCGGGTGCGCCTGCGGTCATCGCCTTCGATCGCTACTCGCGTCCCGCCAGCGGGATGCTGCAGACCATTCCCGCCGACCTGCAAAGCCGCGTGCCGCAATTGAAGTCGCGGCTCAAGGGCTTCTCCGACTTGCGATCGAACATCGACAGTCCGGAGGCGAGCGAAGTCAAGCAATACCTGTCGACGCTCAAGCCCGACGAGTACAAGAGCGCGGTCGAGGAAATCGGCCTCGCCGGCAACTGGATGCACGGCACGCACGTCGCCGGCATCGCCACCGCCGGCAATCCGTATGCGCGGGTCGTCGTCGGCCGCATCGAGTTCGACTGGCACCTGCTGCCCGATCCGTGCCCGAGCAAGGAGCTCGCGCTGCGCGACGCGCGCAATTCGCAGTCGGCGGTCGACTTTTTCAAGGCCAACAAGGTGCGGGTGGTCAACATGAGCTGGGGCGGCAACGTCAAGGACATCGAGGATTCGCTCGAGCTCTGCAACATCGGCAAGGATGCCGCGGCGCGCAAGGCGCTCGCGCGCGAGTACTTCGACATCCAGAAGAATTCGCTGACCAAGGCGTTCGCCAGCGCGCCGGGCATCCTGTTCGTCACCGCCGCCGGCAACAGCAACGAGGACGCGTCGTTCACCGAGGACATTCCCGCTGGCATCGTGCTGCCCAACCTGATCACCGTCGGCGCGGTGGACAAGGCGGGCGACGAGGCGTCGTTCACGAGCTACGGGCCGACCGTCGTCGTCGACGCCAACGGCTACCAGGTGGAGAGCACGATCCCCGGCGGCGAGAAGCTCGCCGAGTCGGGCACGTCGATGGCATCGCCGCAGGTGGCGAACCTCGCCGGCAAGATCCTCGCCGTGGATCCGAAGCTGACGCCGCCGCAGGTGATCAAGCTGATTCGCGACACGGCGGATACCACGCCCGACGGACGGCGCCACCTCATCAACCCGAAGAAGGCCGTGGCGAAGGCGGAGGCGCGCGTCGCCGCGTAAGCGCGCACGACATCGCGTAGCAGCGAACTGTCGCGGCGCGCCGGGCGTGCGGGAGATGCCCGACCCGCGGCGGCACGCCGCGTTCAGCGCATCGGGGGCGGCAGCGCCACGCCGAGCTTTTGCGCCCACGGCGCGATCAGCGGCAGGATCGAGACCTCGAGCGCGACGCCGTGCGTGCGCTGCTCGCGTGCGAGGTTTTGCGCGCGCTCGCCGGGCAGGCGCACCGGATTCGCGGGAACGCGCGGCGCGCTGTCGTGGCACGCGGCGACGACGTGATCCATCTGCCGCCGCATCGCGTCGACGCCGCCGAATGCCGAGGGGTCGATCACCTGCACGAACACCGTCGCCCCCCAGCCTTCCTTCGGGTCGGCGCGGCCCAACCCGGCGAGGCCCGCCGTCAGCGCCTCGACCAAGAGCGCAAGCGCGAACCCCTTGTGGCCGGCATCGTGACCGCCGAGCGGCAGCAGCGTGCCTTTAGGTTCGTTGAACAGCACAGCAGGATCGTCGGTGGCATTGCCGCGTGCGTCCTGCACCCAGGGATGCGGCAGCCGCGCACCCTGCTGGAACAGTCGTTGCGTCAGGCCGTTGGTCGTGTAGCTCGCCGAGATGTCGAGCAGGATCGGATCGCCCGACGTCGGGATGCCGGCGGCGAAAGGATTCGGCGTGAAGACCGCGGTGAGGCCGCCGAACGGCGCCACGCTCTCGCCATTGGCGTCGGAGCAGTGGACGATGCCCATCTGTCCGCGCGCCGCGATCGGCGGCAGGTAGACCGCGAGGCATGCGATGTGATGCGAGCGGCGGATGACCACGGTGCCGGTGCCGTGCTCGCGCGCGAGCGCCGACGCCGCGTCGAACGCGCGGTGCGTGAGCCACGGGCCCGGCAGGCGATTGCCGTCCCAGAACTGCGTCGCCGTGCGCGATTCCAGCAGCGTCGGCTCGCCCGAAACGCGCATGCCGCCCCTGGCGATCTCGTCGAGATAGGGCGCGAGCAGCGCGAGTCCATGCGTGGTATGGCCCATCAGGTCGGCGTCGACGAGCAATTCGGCGACCGTGCGCGCGATGTCGTCGCGCATGCCCGATTTCACGAGCAAGGTTGTGGCCAACAGCACGAGCGCTGCGGCGTCGTGGCGGACGCGCGGCGCTTGCGCGTCGTCGCTGCGTGTGCGCGGCGAAATGGGCTGCATGGGACCGCCGGAAAGAGGGAAAAGCGCGAGGGGCTTGGTAAACTCGGCCGATTCTAACGCGCCGAGTTTCGCTCGCGCGGCGAACCGCCGCCCACGCTTCATGCTTCCCTCGTCGCTCCAGGTCAGCATCGTGACCTACCGGCCCGACCGCGTGCTGCTCGACCGCACGCTGCGCCGGCTCGCGCAGGCGATCGCCGTCGCCCGCGAGGCCGAAGTCATTCGCACCGTCAACGTCGCGCTGATCGACAACAGCGGCGACCACGCCAACGCCGAGGCGGTGAAGAACATGGGCCACGCGCGATTCGCCGAGGCCAAGATCCAGCTGATCTGCCTCACCGGTCATGCCAACATCGGCTTCGGTGCCGCGCACAACCTCGTGCTGCACGGCAGCGGCGCCGACTACCACCTCGTGCTCAATCCGGACGTCGAGCTCGATCGCCAGGCGCTCGCCAACGGCGTGCGCTGGATGGACGCGCATCCGGACATCGGGGCGCTGGCGCCGCAGGTGTCGACGCCGGGCGGCAAGCGCGACTACCTGTGCAAGCGCTACCCGTCGGTGCTCGACCTTGCGCTGCGGGGTTTCACGCCGACGCTCGGACGCGCGTTCTTCCGCCGGCGCATGGCGCGCTACGAGATGCGCGACGTCATCGATCCGGCGCCGGACGACGAGGTGATCGACATTCCGGCGATGTCGGGGGCGATGCTGCTGGTGCGGCGCAAGGCGATCGACGCCACCGGCGGCTTCGATCCGAAGTTCTTCCTGTACTTCGAGGACTTCGACTGGACGGTGCGCCTCAACCGCATCACGCGCACCGCGTACGTGCCCGCGGTGAAGATCGTCCACCACGGCGGCGGCGCGGCACGCAAGGGCGCGCGCCACGTCGGCTGGTTCGTGAAGAGCGGCCTGCGCTTCTACCGCAAGCATGGCTGGCGCTGGTTCTGACGCTGCGGCGCGCGGCGTCGCGGAGGCGTCCGCACGCGGCGCGACCGGCAGGCAGGTGGCCATCACTGGTGCCGACGGCTTCATCGGCCGCGCGTTGCGCGCGCACCTGGTCCGCGGCGGCTTCGAGGTCGTCGCCATCACCCGGGGGAGCCACGGCGACCTTGCCGCCGCCGACGTCGGCGTGCTCGAGCGCGCGCTGCAGGGCGTCGACGCGCTCGTGCATCTCGCCGCGCGCGCCCACGTGATGCGCGAGCGCGCGGCCGACCCGGCCGCGGC
>DATBOK010000013.1:0-3001 GCA_036553845.1 Casimicrobiaceae bacterium | reverse complement strand
GCGTCCGACGTCGCGCAGCACGCCCCGCGCCTGCAGCGTGCCGAAGGTGATGATCTGCGCGACCTGGTCGCGGCCGTATTTTTCCTGCACGTAGCGGATCACCTCGTCGCGCCGGTTCTGGCAGAAATCGATGTCGAAGTCCGGCATCGAGATGCGCTCGGGATTGAGGAAGCGTTCGAACAGAAGCCCGAAGCGGATCGGATCGAGATCGGTGATGGTGAGCGCGTAGGCAACGAGCGAGCCGGCGCCGGAGCCGCGGCCCGGCCCGACCGGAATGCCCTGCGCCTTGGCCCACTGAATGAAATCCGCGACGATAAGGAAGTAGCCGGCGTATTTCATGCTCTCGATCACGCCGAGTTCGAAGGCGAGCCGCTCGTGATAGGCCTCGCCGCTGTGACCGGACGCGAGCGGATGCCCGGCCAGACGGTACTCGAGCCCTATTAGCGCGGCGCGGCGCAGCTCCTGCGCCTCCTCGGCCTCGCGAGCGGCCTGCGCCGCTTCGGTCGCACCGGGATCGCTTCCGCTGCGGCCGGCGGAAAAACGCGGCAGGATCGGCGCCAACGTTCGCGGCCGAAAGGCGCAGCGCTCGGCGATCTCCACGGTCGCCGCGAGCGCCTCCGGCAGGTCGGCGAACAATTCGGCCATTTCAGCGCGGGTCTTGAAGCGGTGCTCCACCGTCAGCTGGCGGCGTTCGCCGTCGGCAATGAGGCGGCCTTCGGCGATGCAGAGCAGCGCGTCGTGGGCCTCGTAGTCGTCACGGGCGGCGAAGAACGGCTCGTTGGCGGCGACAAGCGCGATGCCGCGCGCATAGGCGAGCTCGATCAAGGCCGGCTCGGCCAGCCGTTCCGCCGGCATCCCGTGGCGTTGCAATTCGACGTACAGGCGATCACCGAACAGACCCTGCAACGCTTCGCAGCGCGACAGCGCGAGCGCGCTTTGGCCGCTGCCGATCGCGACGTCGAGCGGCCCGCCCGGACCGCCAGTGAGCGCGATCAGGCCATCCGCTTCGGCCGCCACCCAGGCGAGCTTGATGTGCGGCTGCTCGGTCGGCGCCGTTTCCAGATAGGCGCGCGAACTCAACCGCATCAGGCTCCGATAGCCCCCCTCGCGCGCGGCCAAAAGCACGAGACGCGGCCATGCCTCAGCCGCTGCGCCGCGCTTTTCCTGGTCGCCGAAATCGATGCCGAACGCACAGCCGATGATTGGCTGGATGCCGGCGCTCGCCATCTTCTCGGAGAATTCGAGCGCCCCGAACATGTTGTCGGTGTCGGTCAACGCCAATGCCGGCTGGCGGTCCTTTTTGGCGAGCTCCGCCAGCCGCGCGATGGTCAGCGCGCCTTCCAGCAGCGAATAGGAGGAGTGCACGTGCAGGTGCACGAAGCCGGGTTCGGATACGGCGGGCATGCCCATAGATACTCGCGTGTGGCGATTCCGAAAGGAGCGAGCATGCGTGAGGGCCCGCGCTGCTGTCCATTGCCCGGCGAGCTTCGGGCGCCCGCCACGCACAGGAAGTTTGCTTCGCCGTCCGACCCACACCACGGCCTCGGGGACGGCGCAGGGTCGGGGGCGGCGAAGCCGCCAAGCAGCTCGGTCAGATCACTCCAAGCACCTGCGCCCAGACCGCGACCATAGCCATGAACAAGGCGATAGAGGCGAGCGCACCGGCCTCCTCGACGACTGCGCGAACCATGATGCTTCCCCATTTCTCTAGGAACGAAAAAGGAACATAGTTCACTTAATGTTCCGGAGTCAACGGGGGGTAATGGGTCAGACCCACTACCCAAACTGGGGGGTACTGGGTCCGCCCGGAAACGCGTCCCATGATCCCGACGACGGCTAAGAAACAGGGCGGCTTCCGACGATAGGCCCGGCCGCCGTGCGGGAAGCGAGGGCGCACGTTCGACCGACTGCACAGCGAGGATCGAGCACCCGCCAGAGCGACCGCGGCATGAAAGCAGCCTGCTCTACAGATGAGAATTGCTAAAACCCAGAATTGCTAAGACGGGCGTGAGAAGACTGCGAACGTTTGGCGCGCGCGGCCAAGCGACCGATTCGCTCCCTGCGCAACCGCCACGCTACAGCTTGCGTGGCGAGTTTCTCGATCTGGTCGACCGTTGGGTCGGCATTGTTGCAGGGACGTCGAACCCTCTGCGCGACCTTTCATTGCTCGACGTCGAAGATCGGCTTGGCCGCGCGCTTGCGCTTCTCCCGGCCGCGAACGGTCGCTTCACCCTTTAGCTCGCCACGACCCAAACGGCGTGATTTGTCGCACCCGGCAACTGCCGCGGCAAAACGCCGTCGCTCGGAGCGCCGGAACAGTCCATAATGCTTCGCGTCGTTGTCGTGCTGCAATGTTTTTCATTGTATCTCCGCGTCCGATCCGAAACGAGGAAGGTCTTATGAGGAGCCTCACGATCACCTTGACCGCCATAGCGTTCGCGCTCGGCACGACGGCTCTGGCATTGACCGCCCACGCGCAAACGCAGGGCGCGGCCACGATCCAAGCGCAAGCGCAGAACGCCACGCCAACCCATCAGGTGGCGTGCGGCGGCTGGGGCCGCTGGTGCCCGCCTGGAAGCCACCGCGTCTGCAGCCCGATGCGCTGCTGGTGCGCCCCCTGCTGATCACCGGCGCGTCCCCTTCGCGACGATGCCGCAGGGCCGCCTCTTCGGGCGGCCTCTTGCTTTTGCACGCAGCCGTCACGGCGCATGCAGCGGCTTCGCCGCCTCCGCGGGGCGGGCTTGATCGTGGCGCTGCGCCAGCGGCGACGCCCTTCGGCCGTCGCGTTCAGGTGACCTCGACGACGGCGCCGTCGCGAATGGTCACCCGCCGGTCCATCTGCGCGGCAATGTCGAGGTTGTGGGTGGCGACGATGGCGGCGAGGCCGGAGGCGCGCACCAATTGGTTGAGCGTGGCAAAGACGTGCGCGGAGGTGCGCACGTCGAGATTGCCGGTCGGTTCGTCGGCCAGGAGGATGCGCGGGGCGTTGGCGACCGCCCGG
>DATBOK010000260.1:0-53643 GCA_036553845.1 Casimicrobiaceae bacterium | reverse complement strand
AGCGTGATGCGGTTGCGCGCCGGCTCGGGGATTGATTTCAGCATCGTGTCGACGAGCCGCGACTTGCCCATGCCGGCCTCGCCGGTGACGATCACCGCCTGGCCTTCGCGCGACGACGCGCGCGACCAGCGATCGAGCAGGAATGCGAGCTCGGCCTCGCGACCGATGAGCTGGCCCGTGGTTGCCCCCCGCGATGCGGCGAAGCGACTCTCCGCGGGCGCTTCGCCCAGCACCTCGAACACGCGGGCGGGCGCGCCGAACCCCTTGAGCATGCGCGCGCCGAGATCGGCGAGCTCGAAGCGGCGGGCCAGGAGCTGCGCGGTCCTGGGGCTGATCAGGATCGAATCGGGCTTCGCCTCCGCCTGCAGGCGCGCCGCGAGGTTGGGCGTGTCGCCGGCGATGGAGTGCTCGCGCGACGCGCCCGCGCCGACCACTTCGCCCACCACGACCATGCCGGTGGCGATGCCGATGCGCGAGTGAACAGCGTCACCATGCGGCGTTCGCAGCGCGCCGATAGCGGCACGCAGCGCCAGCGCGGCGCGCACCGCCTGCTCCGCGGCGTCCTCGCTCGCCTGCGGGTAGCCGAAATACGCGAGCACGCCGTCGCCCATGAACTTGGCGACGAAACCTTCGAAGCGCTCGATCGCCTCCGCCGTGACGGCGTGGCAACGGCGCATGAATGCGCCCATGTCCTCGGGGTCGAGGGTCTGCGACAGCGCCGTCGAGCCGACGAGATCGCAGAACAGCACGGTGACCTGGCGGCGCTCGGCGTCGTGCGGCGATGGCGCGGGCACGGTGGGCGTGGTGGCTGGCCGCGCGGCCGGCGCGCCGGCGTCGTGCGCCTTCAGCGCCTGCACGAGCTTGCGCCGGTGGCCCAGCGACAGGCCGAGCTTCTCGAGGTCGCCGTCGGTAAGATCGGCGAGGAGGGTGCGGTCGACGTCGTTGGCGGCGAAGACCCGCGCGTACTGCTCAAGCCCGTGGTTGCGCAGCCATTGCTCGAGATCATCCATGGGACCGCCCCTCCCCTTGCAGCAGGAATCCCTCGTTCGTGCGGCGCGTGCATGCACCGCGCGCCGATGCGGATGCGGCGCCAGTGTACTGCGCCGGTCGAGGCGCGATTGCTGCACTGCGGTATGATCGTTGCAGGCTATGAACGCCATCGACAACACGCTGTTCGACGAAGCGGCCACGCAGGCGGCCGACGCGCCGCGGCTGCGCGAGATTCCCTACAACTACACGTCGTTCTCCGATCGCGAGATCGTCATCCGTCTGCTCGGCGCGTCGATGTGGCTTCTGCTCGAGGAGCTGCGCGCCGAGCGGCGCACCGGACGCTCGGCGCGGATGCTGTTCGAAGTGCTCGGCGACATCTGGGTGGTCGAGCGCAACCCCTACCTGCAGGACGACCTGCTCGACAATCCGCGCCGGCAGAAGCTCCTCGTGGAAGCGCTGCGCCACCGCCTGCGCGAGATCGACAGGCGACGCCGCGACGCCGCGGCGATGGTGGATGCCGCGCGCGATGCCAAGGTGGCCCGGCTGATCGCCGCCGCGCACGCCGCGGTCGACCGCTTCGCGCAGGGCTTCGTCGTTACCGCGCAATTGCGCAAGCGCACGGTGCGCGTGCTGTCGAGGCACACGCACAGGCAGAACATCGCGTTCGACGGCCTGGCGCGCGTGTCGCACGTCACCGATGCCACCGACTGGCGGATCGAGTATCCGTTCGTAGTGCTGCACCCCGACAGCGAGGACGAGGTCCGTGCGCTGGTGCAGGGCTGCATCGAGCTCGGGCTCACGATCATTCCGCGCGGCGGCGGCACCGGCTACACCGGCGGCGCCATCCCGCTGACCGCGCGCAGCGCGGTGATCAACACCGAGAAGCTCGAACGGCTGTCGGCCATCGAGCGCGTCGAGATCGGCGGCCAGCCGGCACCGGTGGCGACGATCGAGGCCGGCGCCGGCGTCGTCACCAAGCGCGTGATGGACGCGGCCGAGCGCGAGGGCCTCGTGTTCGCCGTCGATCCAACTTCGGCCGACGCGTCGTGCATCGGCGGCAACGTGGCGATGAACGCCGGCGGCAAGAAGGCGGTGCTGTGGGGTACCGCGCTCGACAACCTCCTGTCGTGGCGGATGGTGACGCCGGATGCCGAGTGGCTCGACGTCGTGCGCACCGACCACAACGTCGGGCGCATCCACGACGCCGCGCAGGCGACGTTCGAGCTCACGTGGCGCAGCGCCGACGATACGCGCGTGCTGCGCCGCGAGACGCTGGCGATCCCCGGCGGGCAGTTCCGCAAGGTGGGTCTCGGCAAGGACGTCACCGACAAGTTCCTGGCGGGGCTGCCCGGCGTGCAGAAGGAGGGCTGCGACGGCGTGATCGTGCGCGCGCGCTTCATCCTGCACCGGATGCCGCCGGCGATCCGCACGGTGTGCCTCGAGTTCTTCGGCCCGGTGCGCGCGTCGACGCCGGCGATCGTCGAGATCAAGGACTACCTGGACGCGCATCCGCACGGCGCGATCCTCGCCGGACTCGAGCATCTCGACGAGCGCTACGTGAAGGCGGTCGGCTACGCGACCAAGGCGAAGCGCCACGGGCGGCCGAAGATGGTGCTGATCGGCGACATCGTCGGCGAGTCGGAGGACGGCGTGGCGCGCGCGGCGTCGGAAGTGATCCGCAAGGCGAACGCGCGCGGCGCCGAGGGCTTCGTCGCGGTGTCGGCCGAGGCGCGCCGCAAGTTCTGGCTCGACCGCGCGCGCACCGCGGCGATCGCCAAGCGCACCAACGCGTTCAAGATCAACGAGGACGTCGTCATCCCGCTCGCGCGCCTGGGCGACTACACCGACGGCATCGAGCGCATCAACATCGAGCTGTCGATCCGCAACAAGCTCGCGCTGGCCGGGGCGCTGGCGGCGCTTTTGCGCGCTCCGGATTTCGCGCGCCTGCTCGATGCCGATCCCGAGAAGCGCCCCGACGACGAGACGATCGCGGCGCAGCTCGCCGATGCGCGAGCGCTGGTGGACGCGGTCGCGGCGCGCTGGACCGACCTTCTCGCGCGCATCGACGAGACGTTCCCGGCGCTGCAGGACCATTCGCTGCTGGTGTCGTGGAAGCGCGAGCTGAAGGCGCCGCTCGACGAGATCTTCGACGGCATCGCGTTCGCGCCGGTGCGCGCCGAGCTCGTGAAAGTGCACGCCCGCGTGCTGCGCAGCCGGGTGTTCGTCGCGCTGCACATGCATGCCGGCGACGGCAACGTGCACACCAACATCCCGGTCAACTCCGACGACTACGGGATGCTCAACGCGGCGAGCGCGGCGGTGGCGCGGATCATGGCGCTGGCGCGCGCGCTGGGCGGCGTCATTTCCGGCGAGCACGGCATCGGCATCACCAAGCTCGAGTACCTGACCGATGCCGAGCTCGCGCCGTTCGCCGCCTACAAGCAGAAGGTCGATCCGCACGGGCGGTTCAACCAGGGCAAGCTGCTGCGCCAGGACGCGCTGCCGGCGGACCTCACCAACGCCTACACGCCGAGCTTCTCGCTGATCGGCCACGAGAGCCTGATCCTGGAGCAGAGCGAGATCGGCGAGATCGCCGACTCGATCAAGGACTGCCTGCGCTGCGGCAAGTGCAAGCCGGTGTGCGCGACCCACGTGCCGCGCGCCAACCTGCTGTATTCGCCGCGCAACAAGATCCTCGCCACGTCGCTGCTGACCGAAGCTTTCCTCTACGAGGAGCAGACGCGCCGGGGCGTGAGCCTGCGCCACTTCGACGAGTTCTCGGACGTCGCCGATCACTGCACGGTGTGCCACAAGTGCAAGAACCCGTGTCCGGTCGACATCGACTTCGGCGACGTGTCGATCGCGATGCGCAACCTGCTGCGCCGCCAGGGCAGGCATACCCCGAGCGTCGGCACGCGCCTGGCGATGGCGTTCCTCACCGCCACCGACCCGGCGACGGTGAAGGTCCTCAAGGCGCTCATGATCGACGTCGGCTATCGCCTGCAGCGCGCGGCCAGCGCGCTTGCGCGACGCACGGGTGTCGCGCGCAGGCAGACGACGCGACCGCCGGCCACGGTGGGCAGCCCGTCGCTCAAGTCGCAGGTGATCCATTTCATCAACA
Source organism: Casimicrobiaceae bacterium (assembly GCA_036553845.1). Lineage (GTDB taxonomy): Bacteria > Pseudomonadota > Gammaproteobacteria > Burkholderiales > Casimicrobiaceae > VBCG01. The sequence continues at coordinate 49,532 of DATBOK010000260.1, read as the reverse complement.
AGCCGATGCCGGGCGGATTGCCGAAGCGCACGGCGCGCGCGCTGCTCGACATCGAGGACGACACGGTGGTGCCTATCATCCGTGACCCGGCGCGCGTCGACGACGACTCGGAGGCGGTGTTCTATTTCCCCGGCTGCGGCTCGGAGCGGCTGTTCTCGCAGGTCGGTCTGGCGACGCAGGCGATGCTGCATCACGTCGGCGCGCTGACCGTGCTGCCGCCCGGCTACCTGTGCTGCGGTTATCCGCAGACCTCGGCCGGCAATCACGACAAGGGCCAGGCGATCACGACGTCCAATCGCGTGCTGTTCCACCGCGTCGCCAACACCCTCAACTACCTCGACATCAAGACGGTGATCGTGTCGTGCGGGACGTGCATGGACCAGCTCGCGAAATACGAGTTCGACAAGATCTTCCCGGGCTGCCGGCTGCTCGACATCCATGAATACCTGCTCGAGAAGGACGTCAGGCTGACCGGAGTCGAAGGCGTGCGCTACATGTACCACGACCCCTGTCACACGCCGATGAAGACCTACGCGCCGCTGGCGGTGGTGAACACGCTGATGGGCGCGCCGGTGGCGTTGAACGACCGCTGCTGCGGCGAGTCGGGCACGCTCGCCGTCACGCGCCCCGACATCTCGACGCAGGTGCGCTTCCGCAAGGAGGTGGAAATGGAGAAGGGCGCGCGGGCGCTGCGCGCGGACGGCGCCGACGTCGCCGTCAAGGTGCTGACGTCGTGCCCGTCGTGCCTGCAAGGCCTGTCGCGCTTCGACCGCGATGCCGGCACCGCGGCGGACTACATCGTGGTCGAGATCGCGCGCCATGTGCTCGGGGAGAACTGGATGGCCGAATTCGTCGCCCGCGCCAACAACGGCGGCATCGAGCGCGTGCTGGTGTAGCGGCACGCGTCGGCGCGGGCAAAAAAATCCCGCGACGCCGTGAAGTACCAATGTCCCCGGATCCTTGGGCGCCGCGGGCGGAGGCAACCTTCGCGATCAGCGGGTAGCGATGCCGCCCGCACCTCCGATCGCACGCTCTGATACTAGTCCCGGCAGCGCGGCCCATGCCGCCGAAAAGTCGCGCCGCGCGTGTCGAATATTCACTTGTCGGGCCGCCGCCGCCTCATGGCGCCCCGGCCAACGGCGGCGGACCCCCTTTATGCTATAAGCAACGGCTGACGGGCGACCCGGCGCGGCCGCCGGGCGCGGCTCACGAGCGCCTTCGCGCGCGGTGTCGCGCCGAGGCTCGAGTGCCCGGCCCACGCCGCGATCGACATGGCGCGATGACGACGAACACGGAACCCCGAACCGCCGCCGCGACGGCCGCAACCCGGCCACGCCCACCACTCGCGTTCAGCGATCCCGACAGCGCGATGCGCTGGGCGAAGACGCTGCCCTTCCTCAACGTCGCGCAGGTGTACGAGCAGGTCATCGGCCAGCTCAACGCCGTCAGCGCCGCCGAGTTCTCGCCGCGCGAGCGCGCGACGATCGCGGAGCTGATGCGCGAGCAGGTCATGCACCTCCACACCGAGCTCGCGCGGCGCTACGCGGGCAAGCCGCAGCCGGCGGTCGATCGCGAGCTCGAGGCGGCCGAGGAAGCGCTGTCGCTGTGGAGCGCGCTGTGGGAGCAGTACTCGGCGTGCCTGAAGCCCCTGCTCGAAGGCGACCCCGACCTCGCCGGCGTCAAGGCCAAGATCCTGCAGCGCGGCCTGCACGTCGGCAAGCAGCTCCTCGTCGTGCATGGCCTGTCGCGGCGCGTGCCGGCGGCCGCCTTCTGGCAGGAGCTGCACGCGTATTACCGGCTCGCCGAGATCCTCGACTGCACGGTGACGGCGGTTTCCGACGACCTCAATCCGCACGCGGTCGGCACGTCGTGCTATTCGATGTACATGCACGCGTTGCTGATGGGGCTCGCCGATCCGTTCTCGATGTCGGTGCGGCAGATCGAGCTCGCCGACCGCTGGCTCGGCCAATGGGCGCGCAAGGTGTTTCCGTACGACCAGGAGCGCGAGACGGAAGGCCCCGTGATCGTGGTCGACCTCGACAGCGCCACCGGTGCGGAGCTCGTCACCGGCGTGCCCGCGTCGCCGCCGGCGTCGCTGCGTTACTGCTATCCGGGCAAGCTCGCGATGAGCGTGCGCGGGCGGCTGAAGCGCCTGTCCACCGGTGCCAATCCCGCCGAGTTGCAACTGGGGCACGACGTGTCGGTGGAGCAATGCGTGGCGCTCCTCACCCATCTCGACGAGCACTGGTACCAGCGCGCGCCGGCGCGTCCCGACGCACCGCCGACGCGGCTGCAGCTTTGCGGCGGCGGCGTGCAGGCGGCCTATTTCCGCGTCGGCGGGCGCACGTTCGATCGCCAGGATCCGCTCGGCCGGATGTCGTTCCAGGGCACCCAGCACCTGCAGACGCTGGGCGCGCTCACCGACTACGACCGCAACAAGGAAGAAGCCGAGCGCAACTGGCCGTGGGAGCGCTGGACCGGCCGCTACGACTGGACGCAGGCCGAGCTGACGCGCGATGCGCGCGCGCAGCATCGCTGGTTCCTCGACGCGCTCTGCACCGTCAACGACGGCGAGCGCACGCGCCTCGGCCACGTCACGCGCGTCGCGCTCGGCGCCAACGACCACATCGCAGTGTCGCTCGCGTTGTGGCAGGGCAATCCGCGGACCATGGCGGTGCGTCCGCTGTCGCATGCGTTTTCGGAAGACCCGCCGATGCCGGTGATCCTGCTGTCGGAAACGCCCGAGGAGAAGGCGAGCGCGATCGTGCCGTCGCGCACGTTCAGTCCGGGGCGCCTGCTGCGCTCGATGGACGCGGGCCCCGAGCGCAGCCTCAAGCTCACGCGGCTCGTGCAGCGCGGCGCGGACTTCGAGCGCGTGGCGTTCGAGGAGACCACCTGAGCGTGCGCAGTCGTCGCGCGCCGGCGCGGCACTGACTGCGCAGGGGAGTATTCTCGCGGCTGTCGCGTCCTGCCGACGCTCGCCGCGTTTCATCGGCACCCACCTGTCAACCGCGCGGTCGCCGCGCCCGATGGCCGTCACGATCCGTCATGTCCAATCGTCTTTCCGGCACTGCCAGCCCGTATCTCCAGCAACACGCGCGCAACCCCGTCCACTGGCAGCCGTGGGACGACGCCGCGCTGGCCGAGGCGCGCCGCGACAACAAGCCCATCCTGCTGTCCATCGGCTATTCCGCCTGCCACTGGTGCCACGTGATGGAGCACGAGTCGTTCGAGGACGTCGACGTCGCGCGCGCGATGAACCAGCACTTCGTCAACATCAAGGTCGACCGGGAAGAACGGCCCGACCTCGACCAGATCTACCAGCGCGCGCACGCGCTGCTGACGCAGCAGACCGGCGGCTGGCCGCTGACGCTGTTCCTCGCGCCCGACGGCATGCCGTTCTTCGGCGGCACGTATTTCCCGCGCCACGCGGCCTATGGGCGGCCGGGGTTTCTCGAGCTGCTCGGCCGCATCGCGCAGGCGTGGCGCGAGCAGGGCGAGGCGATCGCCGGCCAGAACCTGCGGTTGCGCGAATGGATGCAGAAGCTCGAGCCGCAGGCGGGCGCGGCGCCGCCGGCGAGCGCGGTCGACGCCGGCTGGATGCACTACGCCAGGACCTTCGATCCGGTGCACGGCGGCTTCGGCGCCGCGCCCAAGTTCCCGCACGCGCCCGAGCTCGAGCTGGTGCTCGACCGCCTCGCCGCCGGCGGCGACGCCGAGGCGCGCAACGTGCTCCAGGTCACGCTCGCGAACATGGCGGCCGGCGGCATCCACGACCAGCTCGGCGGCGGCTTCTGCCGCTACAGCGTCGATGCCGAATGGTCGATCCCGCATTTCGAGAAGATGCTCTCCGACAATGCGCAGCTGCTCGGCCTGTATGCGAGCTTCGCCGCGCGTGCCGCCGATCCCGCGCTGCTCGCGGTGGCGCAGGACATCGTCGGCTGGATGGCGCGCGAGATGCGCGCACCCGACGGCGCGTTCTGGTCGAGCCTCGATGCCGACAGCGACGGCGAGGAAGGCAAGTACTACGTGTGGACGCAGGAAGAGGCACGCTCGATCCTCACCGCCGACGAATGGGCGGTCGTGGCGCCGCACTACGGCCTCGACCGCGCGCCGAACTTCGAGGGACGCGCGTGGAACCTGCGCGTCGTGCTGCCGCTGATCGACGTCGCCGTGCGCCTGGGCGTGTCGCCGCAGGTTGCCAATGCACGCCTCGCATCGGCACGCGAGAAGCTGTTGGCGGCGCGCGCCAGGCGTGTGCGCCCCGGTCTCGACGACAAGATCCTCACCGCGTGGAACGCGCTCGCGATCGGCGGCCTCGCGCGCGCGGCGCGCATGTCGGGCGACGCGGTGGACGCGCGTCCCCTCGCGTTCGCCGCGCTCGACACGCTGCGCGCGACCGCATGGCACGACGGCCGGCTGCGCGCCACGCGCCAGCGCGGCGAGGCGATGCTCAACGCCTATCTCGACGACTATGCGTTCCTGCTGGCGGCGCTGCTCGAGTGCCTTGAACTCGACCTGCGCGCGCAGGATCTCGCATGGGCGCGCGAGATCGCCGACGCGCTGATCGTGCATTTCGAGGACCGCGAGCACGGCGGCTTCTTCTTCGTCAGCCACGACCACGAGGCGCTGATCCTGCGCCACAAGCCGGGCCAGGACACGGCGACGCCGTCGGGCAACGGCGCGGCGGCACTCGCGCTGGCGAGGCTGGCGGTGATCGCGGGCGAGCCGCGCTACGCCGCAGCCGCGCGCCGCGCGGTCGATGCGTTCGGCGCCACGCTCGCCCAGGCGCCCGGCGGCTTCGTCACGCTGCTGCGCGCCGACGTGGCGCTGCGCGCACCGCCGGCGCTGGTCATCGTCGACGGCGACCCGGCGCAAACGCCGGGGTGGACGCACGCGGCGCGCGCGCAGGACCCGCACGCGATCGTCATCGACATCGGCGGCCGCGGCGACGTGCCCGCGGCGCTGTGCAAGGGACCGCGGCTCGCGCGCGGCGTCTGCGCGTACGTGTGTCGTGATTTCACGTGCCTGCCGCGCATCGACGACCGCGCGGCGCTGGAAGCTGCGCTCGCCGGCACCTAGCGCGTCGCGCATCCGGCGCGCGCATTGACGGCATGCCGCGCGCGCGTCAAGCCGCGCGGCGTCGCGTGCGGCGCCGTTGCTGCGCCACCGAATCTGGCGCCAGCGCAGGCGTTCCGGTACGATGCAGTCGATCATGGCGATGCATCGGCATCGCCATTCGCCCCGGAGAAAACGATGAGACCAATGGCAGTGACTGCGGCGCTGGCCGCGCTCGTGGCGGCCGCCCCGGCATGGGCAGTGCTCGACCAGGCGGCGGCCGAAGCCCTGATGAAAAAGGACAACTGCGCGACCTGCCATGCGATCGACAAGAAGCTGATCGGGCCCGCGTACCAGGACGTCGCCGCCAAGTACAAGGGCGACAAGGACGCGCTGGCCAAGCTCACGAAGAAAGTGAAGGAAGGCGGATCCGGCGTCTGGGGCTCGATCCCGATGCCGCCCAACTCGACGACGCCCGAGGCCGACATACGGGAACTCGTCACCTGGATCCTGTCGCTCAAGAAGTAAGCCCGCCCGCGCCCCGCTTTGACAGGGGGGGTGCGCCGGAGTAGGCTTCGCGCCGTTCGTGCAGGAGAGCGTCGCGCATGCAAAACGCCGCGGCCGCCGAAGGCGCAACTTCCCGAAACCGCTCAGGCAAAAGGACTGCGCGAACGCGAGGACCATCTGGAGAGCGGCTGGCGCGAGCGCGCCCGCCCACCGAAGGGGCACGCGGACGCACCTGCCAGTGCGCGCTGCAATCTCTCAGGTAAAAGGACAGACGGGGCGACGTGGCAATGGCCACGCCGCCCTTTTTTCCGGCCGAAGGGAATGTCCCGCGTGAGCAAGACCACCCCCCTCAACGCAGCCCATCGCGCCCTCGGCGCGCGCATGGTCGACTTCGGCGGCTTCGACATGCCGGTCAACTACGGCTCGCAGATCGACGAGCACCGCGCGGTGCGCAGCGACGCCGGCATGTTCGACGTGTCGCACATGCGCGTCGTCGACCTCGCCGGTCCCGGTGCGCGCGAATTCCTGCGCTTCGCGCTCGCCAACGACGTCGCCAAGCTGGCGGCCCCCGGCAAGGCGCTCTACTCATGCCTGCTGCGCGAGGACGGCGGCGTGCTCGACGACCTCATCGTCTACCTGCTGCGTGACGATTTCTTCCGTCTCGTCGTCAACGCCGGCACCGCCGACAAGGACGTCGCGTGGCTGGCCGCGCTGATCGCGCGACGCGGTGCCGACGTCACGCTGACCCCGCGCACCGACCTCGCGCTGATCGCCGTGCAGGGGCCGCAGGCGCGCGCGAAGCTGTGGCACGCGTTGCCCGGCAGCGAGGCGGCGAGCGCCGCGCTCGCTCCGTTCAATGCGGTGACGCTGACGGCCGGCGGCGTCGAATACTTCATCGCGCGCACCGGCTACACCGGCGAGGACGGCTTCGAGATCGCGGTGCCGGCGACGCACGTCGAGGCACTGTGGAACGCGCTGCGCGCCGCCGGCGTCAAACCTTGCGGACTCGGCGCGCGCGACACGCTGCGCCTCGAGGCCGGCATGAACCTCTACGGCCAGGACATGGACGAGGCGGTGTCGCCGCTCGAGTCCGGACTCGGCTGGACGGTCGACCGCCGGGCTTCGCGCGACTTCGTCGGCCGCGAGGCGCTCGACGCCAGCGCGCCGCGCGCGGACCTGGCGGGGCTCGTGCTGGAGGACGGCGGCGGCGTGCTGCGCGCGCACCAGCGCGTGTCGACGCCGGCCGGCGACGGCGAGATCACCAGCGGCACGTTCTCGCCGACGATGCAGAAATCGATCGCGCTCGCGCGGCTGCCGCGCGGCGTCAAGCCGGGCGACCGCGTGGAGGTCGAAGTGCGCGACAAGCTCCTGCCCGCGCGCGTGGTCAAGCCGCCGTTCGTGCGCAACGGCAGGGTGCTCGTCTAGCCGCGGGGCTGTGGCGCCCGTCCCCTTTCCATCCGGAGAATCATCGTGAACATTCCCGCCAACCTGCGTTACACGTCGAGCCACGAGTGGATCCGCAAGGAGCTCGACGGCACGCTCACCATCGGCATCACCGACCATGCGCAGGCCGCGCTCGGCGACCTCGTGTTCATCGAGCTGCCGAAGGTCGGACGCAAGCTCGGGGCCGGCGAGGCCTGCGCCGTGGTGGAATCGGTGAAGGCGGCGAGCGACGTCTACGCGCCCGTCGCCGGCACCGTCACTACCGTCAACGAAGAGGTGCAGAAGGCGCCGGAGAAGGTGAACGCCGATGCCTATGCAGCGTGGCTCTACCGCCTGCAGCCGACGGATGCCGCGGCGACCGACGCCCTGCTCGATGCGCGCGGCTACCAGTCCGTGATCGCGGAGGGCTGAACGATGCGCGCGGGTGCCGACGGCGGTGGCAAGGGCGCGCAGGGCGGCGCGACGGCTTCGCTGTCCTCCCTCGAGGCGCACGACGCATTCGTCGCGCGCCACATCGGCACGTCCCCGGCGGAGCAGCGGGCGATGCTCGACGTGCTCGGCATGCCATCGCGCGCGGCGCTGATGGACGCGATCGTGCCGGAGTCCATCCGGCGCCGCACGCCGATGGCACTGCGCCCGGCGCTGTCCGAAGCCGAGGCGCTGGTGAAGCTGAAAGTGCTCGCCGCGCGCAACCGCGTGCTGAAGTCGTGCATCGGCCAGGGCTACTACGGCACGCATACCCCGGGTGTCATCCTGCGCAACGTGCTCGAGAACCCGGCGTGGTACACCGCCTATACGCCATACCAGCCGGAAATCTCGCAGGGCCGGCTCGAGGCGCTCGTCAATTTCCAGACGATGGTCTGCGACCTGACGGGCATGGCCATCGCCAACGCGTCGATGCTCGACGAGGCGACCGCAGCGGCCGAAGCGATGGCGCTCGCGCTGCGCATGACCACGTCGGCGTCGCGCACGCTGTTCGTCGCCGACGACGTCTTCGCGCAGACGCTCGACGTGCTGCGCACGCGCGCGGCGCCGCTTGGGATCGACGTCGTCGTCGGCGCCGCCGACAAGGCGCCGGCGTCCAACGCGTTCGCCGCGATCCTGCAGTACCCGGGGGGCAATGGCGACGTCGTCGACCATCGCGATCTCGCCAGTGCGCTGCGTGCAGCCGGCACCGCGGTGATCGTGGCCGCCGACATCCTCGCGCTGACGTTGCTCGTGCCGCCGGGCGAATGGGGTGCCGATGCCGTCATCGGCTCGACGCAGCGCTTCGGCGTGCCGATGGGCTACGGCGGCCCGCACGCCGCCTATCTCGCCACGCGCGAGGAATGGAAGCGCGCGCTGCCGGGGCGGCTGGTCGGCGTCACCGTCGACGCCGACGGCGAGCCGGCGTTCCGGCTCGCGCTGCAGACGCGCGAGCAGCACATCCGGCGCGAGAAAGCGACGTCGAACATCTGCACGGCACAGGTGCTGCTGGCCGTCATCGCCGCGATGTACGCCGTCTATCACGGTCCCGACGGCCTCGTCGCCATCGCGCGCCGCGTGCACCGGCTGACGGCGATCCTGCGTGCCGCCCTGGTCAAGTGCGGGTTCGACGTGCCCACCACGGCGTTCTTCGACACGCTGACCGTCGTCACCGGCGACGCCACCGCGCGCATCCTCGCCGCCGGCGCCGCGCACGGATTGAATTTCCGCGCCGTCGACGCGCGCACGCTCGGCCTCTCGCTCGACGAGACGACCACCCGCGACGACGTCGCGCGCATCCTCTACGCGTTCCACGGCGACGATCCGACGTTCACCGTCGAGCACCTCGACGCGGCGGCGCCGTCGGCGATTCCCGCGGCGCTGGCGCGCACCTCGGCGTTCCTCGCCCACCCGGTGTTCCACCGCCATCGCACCGAGACAGGGATGCTGCGTTACCTGCGCCAGCTCGCGGACAAGGACCTGGCGCTCGACCGCGCGATGATCCCGCTCGGCTCGTGCACGATGAAGCTCAACGCCACCGCCGAGATGATCCCGGTGACCTGGCCGCAGTTCGGCGACCTGCATCCGTTCGCGCCCGCGGAGCAGACGGCGGGCTATCGCGAGATGATCGAGGAGCTGGAGAAGATGCTGTGCGCGGCCACCGGCTACGACGCCGTGTCGCTGCAGCCGAATGCGGGCTCGCAGGGCGAGTACGCGGGCCTGCTGATGATCGAGAAATACCACCGCGCGCGCGGGCAGGCGCATCGCGACGTCTGCCTGATACCGGCATCGGCGCACGGCACCAATCCGGCCTCCGCGCAGATGGCGGGCATGCGCGTGGTCGTCGTCGGCTGCGACCGCGAGGGCAATGTCGACCTGGCCGACCTCGCGGCGAAGGCGGCCGCGCACGCCGACGACCTCGCGGCGATCATGGTCACGTATCCGTCGACGCACGGCGTGTTCGAGGCCGGCATCGTCGACATCTGCGACATCGTGCATCGCCATGGCGGCCAGGTGTACGTCGACGGCGCCAACCTCAACGCGCTGGTCGGGCTTGCCGCGCCCGGCGAGTTCGGCGCCGACGTGTCGCATCTCAACCTGCACAAGACGTTCTGCATCCCCCATGGCGGGGGCGGCCCCGGCGTCGGCCCGGTGGCGTGCCGCGCGCATCTCGCGCCGTACCTGCCGGGCCACCGCGCGCTGCGCGATGTCGTCATCCATGCATCGCGGCACGCCGCCGCGCGCAGCGATCCCATCGGGCCGGTGGCGGCCGCGCCCTACGGCAGCGCGTCGATCCTGCCGATTTCCTGGATGTACGTGACGATGATGGGACGCGATGGCCTCACGGCCGCGACCGAGAGCGCGATCCTCGCCGCCAACTACGTCGCGCGCCGCCTGTCGGCGCACTACCCGGTGCTGTACTCGGGGCGCGGCGGCTTCGTCGCCCACGAATGCATCATAGACCTGCGGCCGTTCAAGGCTAGCGCAGGCATCGAGGCCGAGGACGTCGCCAAGCGCCTCATCGACTACGGCTTCCATTCGCCGACGATGAGCTTCCCGGTGCCCGGCACGCTGATGATCGAACCGACCGAAAGCGAATCGAAGTACGAGCTCGACCGCTTCTGCGAGGCGATGATCGCCATTCGTGACGAGATCCGCGCGATCGAGGTCGGCCGCGCGAGCCGCGACGACAATCCGCTCAAGCACGCGCCGCATACCGCGCAGCGCATGGCGCAGGATCATTGGCCGCACGCCTATTCGCGGCGCGACGCCGCGTATCCGCGCACCGGGATGCCCGCTGCGCTCAAATACTGGCCGCCGGTGGCGCGCGTCGACAACGTCTACGGCGACCGCAACCTCTTCTGCAGCTGCATCCCGGTGACGACCACCGACGACACGATCCGCGCAGGCGAAGCGCCTGCGCGGCACGCCGCGGACGCGCCGGCCTGATGCGCGTCCTGGTCCTCGGGGGCGGCGTCATCGGCGTCACCGCGGCGTGGTATCTCGCCGACGACGGCCACGAAGTGACGCTCGTCGACCGCGAAGAGGGCGCGGGGCTCGAGACTTCGTTCGCCAACGGCGGCCAGATCTCGGTGTCGTACGCCGAGCCGTGGGCGAATCCGTCCGCGCCGCTGAAGATCCTGCAGTGGCTCGGCCGCGACGACGCGCCGCTGTTGTTCCGTCCGCGCGCCGACTGGCGGCAGTGGCGCTGGGGCCTGCAGTTCCTGCTCGAGTGCCTGCCGTCGCGCACGCGCCACAACACGATCCAGTGCCTCAACCTCGCGCTCTATTCGCGCGAGTGCCTGCAGGCGCTGCGTGCCGACACGGGCATCGCGTACGACCACCTCGAACGCGGCATCCTGCAGTTCTACACCGACGCCCGGGAGTTCGAGCACGGCGTTGCGGCGGCCACGCTGATGCGCGAATTCGGCTGCGACCGCGTCGTGCGCACGCCGGAGGAATGCGTGACGATTGAGCCGGCGATGTCACAGTGCCGCGACAAGCTGGCCGGCGGCATCTACACCGCCACCGACGAGTCCGGCGACGCGCACGTGTTCACGGTGGAGCTGGCGAGGCTGGCCGCGGCGCGCGGCGTCGCGCTGCGCTGGAACACCACCGTGGAGTCGCTGGACGCCGAGGGCGACCGCATCGGCGGCGTGCGCGTCGTCGATGCCGACGGGCGTCGCGAGACGCTGACCGCCGATGCGATCGTCGTCGCGCTCGGCAGCTTCAGCCCGTTCATGCTGTCCCCGATCGGCGTGCCCTGCCTCGTGTACCCGGCGAAGGGGTATTCGATGACCGTGGACGTCGGCGAGCACGGCGGCGCGCCGATGGTCTCGCTGACCGACCTCGCGTGGAAGATCGTGATCACAAGGCTCGGCAACCGGCTGCGCGTCGCCGGCACCGCCGAGCTGTCGGGCTATGGCATGGCGCTCGACGCGGTGCGCTGCGAGGCGCTCAAGCGCCGTACGTTCGAGCTCTTCCCCGACGCGGGGGACGCCGCGAGCATCCGCTACTGGACCGGCTTGCGCCCCGCCACGCCGTCGAACGTGCCGCTGATCGGTCCGACGCGCTATCGCAACCTCTGGCTCGACACGGGACACGGCACGCTCGGCTGGACGATGGCCTGCGGCTCCGGCCGCGCGCTCGCCGATGCCATCGCCGGACGCAAGCCCGAGCTCGATTTCGAGCTCACGTCTGCCTGAGCGAGTCCCACGCGGATCGTCGCGGGCCGCGCTCTTCGGCACCCGGCAAAGGCCGCGCTGTGCGTGCCGCCGTATAATCGGCGGTTTGCAAGTCGTGCAAGTCCCGATGCGTTTTCGATTCCTCGCGGCGTTCGCCGCCTTCCTGGCACTCGCCCCGTCGTTCGCCTCCCGCGCGGTCGCGCAAGTGACGCCGCCGTCGGTGGCGGCGACCGCGTTCGTCCTCGTCGACGCCACCAGCGGTCAGACGCTGGCGGCGCAGAACGGCGACGAGCGCCGCGACCCGGCGTCGCTGACCAAGATGATGACCGCGTATCTGGTGTTCGATGCGCTGCGCAAGAAGACGATCACGCCGTCGCAGATGGTGACGGTGTCGACGCGCGCGTGGAAGGCGCCCGGCTCGCGGATGTTCATCGAGCCGCGCAAGGCGGTCTCGGTCGACGAGCTTTTGCGCGGCATGATCGTGCAGTCGGGCAACGACGCCGCAATCGCGCTGGCCGAGCTGGTGTCGGGCTCGCACGAGGCGTTCGTCGAGGCGATGAACAAGGAAGGCGCGCGCCTCGGCATGACCGCGACGCACTTCGCCAATGCCGACGGCCTGCCGGATCCCCAGCATTACTCGACGCCGAACGACCTGGCCCGGCTGGCGCTGGCGCTGGTGCGCGACTTCCCGGAGTACTACCCGCTCTTCGCGCAGAAGGAATTCCGCTACAACAACATCGCGCAGCCCAACCGCAACCGGCTGTTGTGGACCGATCCGTACGTCGACGGCATGAAGACCGGCCACACCGAGGAGGCCGGATGGTGCCTCGTCGCGTCGGCCAAGCGCGGCGAGCGCCGGCTGGTGTCGGTGATGCTCGGCGCCGCGTCCGACGCCGGCCGCGCCAGCGAAAGCCAGAAGCTCCTCAACTGGGGCTTCCAGGCGTTCGACACGATCGAGCTCTACCAGGCCGGCAAGTCGGTATCGACGCTGCGCGTGTGGAAAGGCGCCGCCAAGGACGTCGGCGCGGGCTTCGTCGCCGATCGCTACGTGACGCTGCCCAAGGGCCGCGCGCAGGACCTCAAGCTCGCGATGCACGCCACCGAGCCGCTGATCGCGCCGGTGACGAGCGGCCAGCGCGTGGGCACCGTCGACGTGCGCCTCGACGACAAGTCGATCGCGCAGTTTCCGCTGATCGCGCTCGCCGACGTGCCGTCGGGGGGCTTCTTCGCGCGTGCATGGGACTCGCTGCGGCTGTGGTTCGGCAGCGGCAAGCCCTCCTGATCCGTGCCCCCTGGAAAGGAACGCAATGGATGCGACCGCCTCCCCGATGGTCTACCTCAACGGCGAATTCCTGCCGGCGAGCGAGGCCAGGATCTCGGTGCTCGATCGCGGCTTCATCTACGGCGACGGCGTGTACGAGGTGATTCCCGTATACGCCCGCACGCCGTTCCGCATGCTGCAGCACATGCGGCGTCTGCAGGCGAGCCTCGACGGCATCCGCCTCGCCAACCCGATGCGCGACGCGCAATGGAGCGAGGTGATCGCCGAGCTGATCGCGCGCCAGCCGTTCGCCGACCAGGCGGTGTACTTCCAGGTGACGCGCGGCGTGGCGAAGCGCGATCACGCGTTTCCCGCCGGCGTCGCGCCGACCGTGTTCATGATGAGCAACTTGCTGCCGCTGCCATCGGCCGAGCAGGTGAAGCGCGGGGTCGCGGTGGTCACCGCCGAGGACAATCGCTGGCTGCGCTGCGACCTGAAGACGATCTCGCTGCTCGGCAACGTCCTGATGCGCCAGCTCGCTGTCGACGCGGGCGCCGTGGAGACGGTGATGTTCCGCGACGGCTTCCTCACCGAGGCGTCGGCGTCGAACGTGCTCGCCGTGATCGACGGCGTGATCGTCGCCCCGCCGAAGGATCATCACATCCTGCCGGGGATCACCTACGACGCCACCGCCGAGTTCGCGCGCGCCGCGGGGCTGCGCGTCGACGTGCGGCCGGTCTCGCGCGCCGAGACGATGGCGGCCCAGGAGCTGTGGCTGTCGTCGTCGACGAAGGAGGTGCTGGCGATCACCACGGTCGACGACAAGCCGTTCGCGGGCGGAACCCCGGGCCCGGCATTCCGCCGGATGTGGGACGTGTTCCAGGCGCACAAGCCGAAGGCCGCGGTCGCGGCCTAGCTTGCGCGCGGCAGGCGCTAGCGCTCCACGATCGCGCGCGCCGCGGCGAAGCGGTGGTCGGCGAATACGAGGCCTTCACCGGCGCCGCGCGCGCAGGTGACCACCTGGCCGACGAAGATCTCGTGGTCGCCGGCGCGCATTTGCGCGTGGTGGCGGCATTCGAGCCATGCCACGCAGCCGGCGATGCGCGGCGCGTCGGCCCAGCCGAGCTCGAAATCGACGCCGGCGAAGCGGTCGGCGTGCGGCCGCGAGAAGCGCCGCGCCAGCTCGGCCTGCGTCGTCGACAGCACGTTGACGACGTAGCGCGGCGCGGCGGCGAATGCGGCGAGCGAGCGCGAGCGGTGCGCGAGGCTCCACAGCACGAGCGGCGGCGCGAGCGACACCGAGTTGAACGAGTTGGCAGTGAAGCCCACGTAGCGGCGCTCGCCGGCGTGCGCGCAGATGATGGTGACCCCGGTGGCGAATTGCGCGAGAGCGTCGCGCAGCGCGTGCTCATCGGGCGCTGCGGGGCCGTCGCGCGGCGCGTGGACGGGGGTGGTCAAGCGGGAGGCGGGGTGCGAGGCAAGGGGCGGCGCCGGCCGCGCGGGGCTCGCGGCGGGATGACGGATGGTAGAAGCCGCGCCGCAGGCTGTCAAAGCGGTTAAAATAGAAGCGCTTCGTTGCGCGGCCGCGGCGCGGCCGCATGTGCAACCCTCCCATCCGCATTCTCGTCGCGCCATGGCCGATACCCTGCACAAAATCATCGCCAACCGCTACCAGGGACGCGAGCTGCCGATCGCGCTCGTGCTTCCCGGCGGCGACCGCCTCGCGCTGTCGCAATCCCCCGAGCTCGAGATCCACGCGCGCACGCTGAAGGGCCTGCGCGCGCTGGCGGCGCCGGGCATGGGCATGCTCGCCCGCGCCTACGTGCGCAACGACATCGACTTCTCCGGCACGGCGCGGCGCGCGCTGGCCGTGGCCGACGCGCTGGTCGGCAATATCGCCGACAGGCGGCAATCGATGCGCGCGCGCTGGCGCATGTGGAAGCACCAGCATCGGCCGAACCGCCGCAACATCGCCCACCACTACGACGTCAGCAACGCCTTCTATCGCATGTGGCTCGACCAGCGCATGGTGTATTCGTGCGCGTATTTCCATCACGCCGACGACACGCTCGACGTGGCGCAGGCGCAGAAGCTCGACCACATCTGCCGCAAGCTGCGCCTCGCGCGCGGCGAGACGCTGCTCGACATCGGCTGCGGCTGGGGCGGCCTCATCCTGTGGGCGGCCGAGCACTACGGGGTCAAGGCCACCGGCATCACGCTGTCGCAGCGCCAGCTCGAGTACGTCGAGGACGAGATCGCGCGGCGCAAGCTCGGCGACCGCGTCAGCGTGCGCCTGCTCGATTACCTCGACCTTCCGCAAGACGTGCAATACGACAAGGTGGCGAGCGTCGGCATGTTCGAGCATGTCGGCGTGGCGCGCTTCGCGCGCTACTTCGGCAAGATATTCAGCGTGCTGAAACCCGGCGGATTCGTGCTGAACCACGGCATCACGCACAACGCACTCGGCGTCGGCGGCCTCGGCAGCGGCATCAGCGAGTTCGTCGAGGACTACGTGTTTCCCGGCGGCGAGCTGACGCACGTGTCGCGGGTGATCGAGTCGATGGCGGCAGCCGGCCTCGAGGTAGTCGACGCCGAGGCGCTGCGCGAGCACTACGGCAAGACGCTGTGGCACTGGACCGAGCGCCTCGAGGCGAACGCCGACGCCGCGCGGCGCGAGGTGGGCGAGGAGCGCTTCCGCGTGTGGCGAATCTACATGGCGGGCTCCGCCCACGCCTTCGATCGCGGCTGGCTGTCGCTGTGGCAGCTCCTCGCCGGCAAGCCGCACGACGGCGGCGCGCTGCCGCATCCCCTGACCCGCGAATACATGTACGCGCCGCCGCCGGCATGAGCGAATCGCTGCTCGAATTCCCGACGCGCTTTCCGATCAAGATCATGGGCAAGCACGCCGACGATTTCGCGCAGACGGTGGTGGAAATCGTCAAGCGCCACGCGCCCGATTTCGACGCGGCGTCGCTCGAGATGCGCGCGTCGCGCGAGGGCCATTACCTGTCGCTGACCGCCACGATCAACGCCACCTCGCGTGAGCAGCTCGACGCGCTCTACCGCGAGCTCACCGCGCATCCCAAGATCGCGATCGTGCTGTAGCGTCTTCGTGCGCAGGCGTCGCGGGCGCCGCACCGCCCGGTGACGCCGCGCTAGGCGCGATATCCGGGGTCCAGCGCGTCGAGCTTGCGCAGCAATGCCGGCCACGCGAGACGCCGCCCGGCGCCCTTGGCGTCCGGCGCGAATTGCGCGCGGCCGCGCGCGAGCACCGCGTCGCCGATCAGCGCCAGCGGGCCGCCGCCCGCCTGCGCACGAATCTGGATCGTGCAGGCGGCGATGAAGTGGTACATCGCGAGGAACGCTGCGGCGACAGAGCCGCCGACCGTGAGCAGGCCGTGGTTGCGCAGCATCAGGCATTGGCGCGCGCCGAGATCGCGCACGAGGGCCGCCTGGTCGTCGCCGTCGAGCACGAGGCCCGTGTAGTCGTGGTAGGCGAGCGACGCGAGCACGATCATCGCCTGCTGCGACAGCGGCAGGAGGCCGCCGGCCTGCGCCGACACGGCGATGCCGTCGACGCTGTGCACGTGCAATACGCAGGCGGCGTCGTCGCGCGCCGCATGGATCGCGCCGTGGATCGCGAAGCCGGCCGGATTGATCTCGCGCGGATCGTCGTCGACGGCCCGGCCGTCCAGGTCGACCTTGACGAGGCTCGACGCCGTGATCTCGCCGAACAGGAGTCCGTACGGATTGATCAGGAAGTGGCGATGCGGTCCCGGCACCCGCGCCGAGATGTGGGTGAAGATGAGGTCGTCCCAGCCATGGAGCGCGACCAGCCGATAGCAGGCGGCGAGCTCGACGCGCCGGTCTCGCTCGGCTGCGGCCAGCCCGCGTTCCCCCGTCCGCACCGTGTCACCCGTCGCCATGACCCCCCTCGCGCTTGTCGCCATTGCTAGATAAACCGCGCCGCCGGCGGTGTCAAACGCGGAAGCCGCAGGTGCCGCCCGGTTGACGGCCTGGCGATTTCCACAGCAAAATAAGGCCATAATTATTTCCCTGGAAAGAAACGCGATGGCCGACGTTCCGGTGCGGCACGCGTCGGCGGTGATCGACCCGGCGGGTGTCCTGTCGCGCGCGGTGGTGCGCGCGGCGCGCCTGCTCGGGCTCACGCAGCGCGACGTCGCCGCCGTGCTCGGCGTGTCCGAGGCCACGGCGTCGCGGCTGTTCGCCGGCAGGTACGTGCTGGCCGAGGAGCGCGCCAAGGAATGGGAGTTGGCACGGCTTTTCGTGCGCTTCTACCGCGCGCTCGACGCGCTGTGGGGCCACGAGGCCAGTGCGCGGGCATGGCTCGCGAGCCCCAACCTCGCCCTCGGCGCGCGCCCCGTCGACCTCCTGGGCTCGATCGAAGGGCTGGTGCGCGTGGTCGGCTATCTCGACGCCGCGCGCGGCCGCATCTGACGCGCGCCATGGCGAAGGCGGAGGCCTCGCGGCCGTGGACGCCGCGCGCGATCGCGGCGCATGCCCGCGCGCTGCGTCTCGACCTGTGGCGCGCGGTCGAGGCGCAGCATGAGGCGTCGACGATGCCGCTGGTCGACTCGCTCGAGGAGCAGCTCGTGCTCGAGCGGCTGGTCGACGACGTGAAGCCCGCCGTTCCCGCTCCCGCGCGCCGGCTCAATTACCTGCTGTTCACGCCGTTCCGCTATCCGCCGCCGCCGGGCGGCTCGCGTTTTCGCGCTGTCGACGACCCCGGCGTGTTCTACGGCGCGGACGCGGTGCGCACGGCCTGCGCCGAGCTCGGCTACTGGCGCTGGCGCCATCTCCTCGATTCGCCGGCGCTTTTCGCGATGCCGCAGAAGGCGCAGACGGTGTTCAAGGCCCGCGTGGCGACGCGCGGCGTCGACCTGCGACTGCGCCCGTTCGTGCGCGACGAGGCCGACTGGACCGATGCGGGCGACTACCGCGCCTGCCAGCGCTTCGCACGCGTCGCGCGCGAAGCGGGCATCGGCGTGATCCGCTATCGATCGGTGCGCGATCCCGGGCACGGCGCCTGCGGCGCGGTGATGACGCCGGAGGCGTTCGCCCGGGTGTCGCCGCTCGAGCAGCAGACCTGGATGCTGTCGGTGTTCCGCGAGCGCGTGGTGTGGCAGCGCACGCACATCGTCAGCGCGCAGACGTTCGAATTCGTCGCCGCCGACTGGACGGCCGGCGGCGCTGCGCGGGCACCCGCGCCGCGCCGCGCGAAGCCGTGAGCGGCACCAGCGCCGCACCGCAATTCGTCGTGCCGGGCACCGGCATTCTCGTGCGCGAGCTAGGGCTCACCGATTACGCCGACACCTGGCGCGCGATGCAGGTTTTCACCGATGCGCGCGACGCGGCGACGCCGGACGAGATCTGGCTGACCGCGCACCCGCCGATCTACACGCTGGGCCTCGCCGGGCGCCGCGAGCACCTTTTGCGCGACAACGGCATCCCCACGTTGAAGGTGGACCGCGGCGGCCAGATCACCTATCACGGCCCCGGGCAGCTCGTCGCGTATCTGCTCGTCGACCTGCGCCGGCGCCACTTGGGCGTGCGCGAGCTGGTGCGGAGGATCGAGGGTGGCGTGATAGACTGGCTTGATTCGATGGGAGTTTCCGCCTTCGGCGAAGTCAGCGCCCCCGGCGTCTACGTGCATCTCGCGGATGGCCGCAAGGCAAAGATCGCGGCGCTCGGGCTCAAGATCCGCCACGGCGCTTCCTATCATGGCGTCGCGATCAACTTCGACATGGACCTGGCCCCTTTCGACGACATCGATCCCTGCGGTTATCCCGGCCTCGCCGTGACCTCGCTCGCGCGTCTCGGCGTGCGCGCATCGATCGATGCCGCCGGGCGTGCCGCCGCCACGGCACTCGCGCACGCGATCGCCCGCGCATGAGCGAGCTCTCGCCACCGGCGGGCAATGCGGCGGCGGATGGCGGCACGGCGTCGAACGCCGCCGGCGTCAAGCACAAGGGCGACGCCAAGACCGCGCGCGTCTTCGCCAGGTACCCGATCAAGGCCGTGCCGGCGGAGCCATTGCGCAAGCCGGAGTGGATCCGCGTGCGCGCGCCGTCGTCGCCGCGCTTCTACGAGATCAAGAAGATCCTGCGCGAGCACAACCTGCACACGGTGTGCGAGGAAGCGTCCTGCCCCAACATCGGCGAGTGCTTCGGCAAGGGCACGGCAACGTTCATGATCATGGGCGACATCTGCACGCGCCGCTGCCCGTTCTGCGACGTCGGGCACGGCCGTCCGCTGCCGCTCGATGCCGACGAGCCCGCGAACCTCGCGCGCACGATCGCCGCGCTGAAGTTGCGCTACGTGGTGATCACCAGCGTCGACCGCGACGACCTGCGCGACGGTGGCGCCGCGCACTTCGTTGACTGCATCCGCGCCGTGCGCGAGCACTCGCCGACGACGCAGATCGAGGTGCTGGTGCCCGATTTCCGCGGCCGCCTCGATCGCGCGCTGGCGATCCTCGCGGCGGCGCCGCCCGACGTGATGAACCACAATCTCGAGACCGTGCCGCGCCTCTACCGCGAGGCGCGTCCGGGCTCGGATTACGCGCATTCGCTGGCGCTGTTGCGCGACTTCAAGGCGGCGTTCCCGCACGTTCCCACCAAGTCGGGACTGATGGTGGGGCTGGGCGAGACCGACGACGAGATCCTCTCGGTGATGGGCGACATGCGCGCGCACGCGATCGACATGCTCACCATCGGCCAGTACCTGCAGCCCACGCGCCATCACCTGCCGGTGGCGCGCTACGTGCATCCCGACACGTTCGCCATGTTCGGGCGCGAGGCCGCGGCGATGGGCTTTCGCCACGCCGCCGTCGGCGCGCTGGTGCGCTCGTCGTACCACGCCGACCAGCAGGCCGAGGACGTGCTGGCCTGACGCGCGCCGTGGTTCCCGCGACGCGGGGGATCTAGTCCTCGAGCACGAACGTCACCTTGAGGATCACCTTGTAGCCGGTGATCTTGCCTTCGTTGCATTCCACCTTGTGATCCTTCACCCATGCGCCCTGGACGTGCTTCAGCGTCTTGTGGGCGCGCGCGATGCCCTGCGCCACCGCGTCGTCGAAGCTCTTCGTGCTGATGCTCGAAATCTCGGTGATTCGCGCGACGGTCATGGCGGTTCTCCTTGTCGTGGTCGGATCGACGAGTCTGCGCCACGTCGCGCGACGCGACAAGGCCGGGGTGTACAGGAGAACGGCGCGGCATCGTCGCGCCTGCGATGCCGCGGCGAGCCGCCGCGCGACTTAGGGCGACGCCACGCGCGGCACGCCGGCATCGGCTGGCCACAGCAGCCACATCTTCAGCGGCTGCTTCATCCGGCCGGCCTCGCGCGCGGCGTCCGCGCCGAAGCCCCAGAAGAAATCGGCGCGCACGGCGCCGCGGATCGCGCCACCCGTGTCCTGCGCGAGCACCAGCCGCGCGAGCGGCTCGTCGGACAGCGGCCGCGTCGTCGCGAGGTACGCCGGTGCGCCGAGCGGAATCGCGCGCGGATCGACGGCGATCGTGCGCTCGCGCGCAAGCGGCACGCCCAGCGAGCCGATCGGCCCGTCGATCGCGGCCTCCAGCGAGCCCGGCGCGGGCGGCGGCACGATGCGGAAGAAAACGTAGCTCGGGTTCTCGTCGAGCAGCGCGGGCAGTGCATCCGGATGCGCGCGGCCCCAGGCGCGGATCGCCTGCATCGACGCGCGATCGGCGCTGAGCTCGCCGCGATCGATCAGCACGCGCGCGATCGAGCGAAACGGCTGGCCGTTCTGGTCGGCGTAGTTGATGCGCACGACGCTGCCGTCGTCGAGGCGCACGCGTCCGGAGCCCTGGATCTCGAGAAAGAACGCATCGACGGCGTCGTCGACGTAGACGAGCACCTTGCCGTCGAGCGGCGCATGCCCGGCCTCGATGTCGGCGCGCGTCCAGTACGGCACGACCTTGCGGCCGTCGACGCGTGCGCGCACGCGCTTGCCGGCGAGCTCGGGATAGAGCGACGCCAGGTCGACGGTCAAGAGGTCGTCCGGAGGCGCATACAGCGGCGTCGCGAAGCGCGGGGTCGCGACGCGCGAGCCCGCCAGCAGCGGCTCGTAGTAGCCGGTGACGAGTCCGGTGTCGGCGCCGTCGGCCGACGTCACCTTCCATACGCTAAAATGCGTTTCGAAGAACGCGCGCGCGCTGCCGGCGTCGACGGCAGGCTGCGCCGCGGCGGCATCGCACACCGATTGCCAGGTCGCCTGCACGGCGGGCATCGCCGCAAGTCGCCGGCAGCCGACGATGAAGGCCGGCCAGGCGAGATCGGCGCGGTCGGCCGACCAGTCCGGCAGCTCGGCGAACGTGGCAGGCCGATAGATCGCAGGCAAGGCGCCCGCGGCGGGCGGCGGCTTGACGAGCGTCGGCGGCTTGACGACGGTCGGTGCGGTGACGCAGGCCGCCAGCAATACGGCCAGCATCCACGCGAGCGCGTGGCGGAGTGTGCGCATGGAATGGTTCTACATCGAGGCAGGCGTTGCGCTGGTCATCGCGGTCGGCATCGTCTGGTGGACCACGCGCGCGGTGCGCCGCGGCGAGCGTGACGACGACCGGGGCTAGTGTAGATGCGCCGCGCCACCGGTGCCGCGCTCAGTGCAGCGTGCGCGGCACGGACAGCGTGAACTGCGGGATGGCGGCGTCGAACGCGTGGCCGTCGTCCGCCACCATCTGGTAAGTGCCCTTCATCGTGCCGACCTGGGTCGGAATGCTCGCGCCCGACGTGTACTCGAAACTCTCGCCGGGACCCAGCATCGGCTGCTGGCCGACCACGCCGAGGCCGCGCACTTCCTGCACGTGCTGGTGCGCGTCGGTGATGATCCAGTGGCGGCTGACCAGCTTCGCGGCGACATTGCCGGTGTTGGTCACCGTCATCGTATAGGCGAACACGTACTGGTCCTTGTCCGGGTCGGACTGGTCGGCGAGATAGGCGACCTCGGTCGCAACCTTGATTTCGTAGCGCTTGTCCACTGCTGCCGGAAATGCCTGTGCGCGCGTTGCGCGCAACCATTATATAGTCGCGCGTCATGAGCCCACTGATCGCCCCGTCGCTGCTGTCCGCCGATTTCGCGCGGCTCGGCGAGGAGGTGCGCGCGGTCGTCGACGCCGGCGCCGACCTCCTCCACTTCGACGTGATGGACAACCATTACGTGCCGAACCTCACCGCCGGACCCATGGTGTGCGCGGCCATCAAGCCGCATTGCCGCGTGCCGATCGACGTGCACCTGATGGTGTCGCCGGTGGACCGGATCGTCGCCGATTTCGCGCGCGCCGGCGCGTCGATCATCAGCTTCCATCCCGAGGCCACCGCGCACGTCGACCGCACGATCGCCGTGATCCGCGACGCCGGATGCAAGCCGGGACTGGTGCTCAACCCGGCGACGCCGCTCGACTGGCTCGACTGGACGCTCGACAGGATCGACCTCGTGCTCGTGATGAGCGTCAACCCGGGCTTCGGCGGCCAGTCGTTCATCCCGCATTCGCTCGCCAAGATCGCCGCCGCGCGCGCACGCATCGACGAGGCGCGCGCGCGCACCGGCCGCGACGTGATGCTCGAGGTGGACGGCGGCGTGAAGATCGACAACATCGGCGTCATCGCGCGTGCCGGCGCCGACACGTTCGTCGCCGGCAGCGCGATCTTCGGCACGGCGGACTACAAGGCGACGATCGCCGGCATGCGCCGCGCGATCGCCGCGGCCTGACGCGCGCGGCTTGACGCGCCGCCCCGTGGCGGTGCTATAGTTGCCGCCGTCATGGCCTTCACCTTCGACCTCTTCGACGTCGTTGCCACCCGCGCCCACGCGGGCTGGTGGCGCGCGGGCGATTGGCGCGGCACTCCCGCGTCCAGCTGATCCCCGCGCCCTGGCGTCGCGCGCCAAGCCTCAAGCGACGCCCCACGCAGTACCGCATCGAAGGTCGTCGCCATGCTCACCGAATCGCAATTCGCCGCGCAGAAGGCGCTCGGGCACAACCGCGTGCCACTGGTGCTCGAGTCATTCGCCGACCTCGACACGCCGCTGTCGCTCTATCTCAAGCTCGCCTGCGCCGGCCGCACGTCGCGCGATTCGTTCCTGCTCGAGTCGGTGGTCGGTGGCGAGCGCTTCGGACGTTATTCGTTCATCGGCCTGCCGGCGACGACCAGGATCAGCGCGGTCGGCAGCGCGATCGCGGTCACCAGCCCGCAAGGCACCGAGCTCGCGCAGGGCGATCCGCTGGCGTTCGTCGCCGCATACCTCAAGCGCTTCAGCGCCGCCGGCGTCGCGCATTTGCCGCGCTTCTGCGGCGGCCTCGCCGGTTATTTCGGCTACGACTGCGTGCGCCATGTCGAGACCAAGCTCGCTGCCACGCGCCCGCCGGCGAGCGACGCGCTGGCCGGCATCCCCGACATGCTGCTGCTGCTCACCGAGGAGCTGGCGGTGGTCGACAACCTGTCCGGCAAGATCTCGCTGATCGTGCACGCCGATCCGCACGAGGCGGGCGCGTATGGCCGCGCGGTGGCGCGCCTCGACGAACTGCGCCGCCTGGTGCGCGCGCCGGTGAAGATACCGTTCGAGACCGGCGCCGCGAAGTCGGTCGCAGCGAGCGAGTTCGGCGAAGCGGCGTTCAAGCGCGCGGTGGCGACCGCCAAGGAGTACATCGCCGCCGGCGACGTCATGCAGGTGGTGATCTCGCAGCGCATGCGCCGCGACTTCACCTCGAACCCGCTCTCGCTCTACCGCGCGCTGCGCTCGGTCAACCCGTCGCCGTACATGTTCTATTACGACTTCGGGGAATTCCACGTGGTGGGCGCGTCGCCCGAGATCCTGGTGCGCAAGGAGGGCCGCGACATCACGCTGCGGCCCATCGCCGGCACGCGGCCGCGGGGGAGCACCCGCGATGCGGACGAGGCGCTGGCGGCCGAGCTCCTCGCCGATCCGAAGGAGGTCGCCGAGCACGTGATGCTGGTCGACCTCGGCCGCAACGACGTCGGCCGCGTCGCCGCCACCGGCACGGTTCGCGTCACCGAGCGCATGGTGATCGAGCGGTATTCGCACGTGATGCACATCGTGTCGAACGTCGAGGGCGAGCTGCCGGCGGGCATGACCAGCGTCGACGTGCTGCGCGCGGCATTTCCCGCGGGCACGGTGAGCGGCGCGCCGAAGGTGCGGGCGATGCAGATCATCGATGAGCTCGAGCCCACGGCGCGGGGCGTGTATGCCGGCGCGGTCGGCTACATCAGCTTCCAGGACGACATGGACACGGCGATCGCGCTGCGCACCGCGGTGGTCAAGGACGGCAGGCTCTTCGTGCAGGCGGGCGGGGGCATCGTCCACGATTCGCAGCCCGACGCCGAGTGGCAGGAAACGCAGAACAAGGCGCGCGCGCTGATGCGCGCCGCCGACATGGTGCAGGACGGCCTCGACGCCGCGTCGTAGCCCCGCGCGCTCGCGGCCATCGCCACCAGGATGCCATCATGCTGCTGATGATCGACAACTACGACAGCTTCACCTACAACCTCGTGCAGTTCTTCGGCGAGCTCGGCGAGGACGTGCGCGTGTTCCGCAACGACGCGATCACGCTGGACGAAGTTGCGGCGCTGGCCCCCGCGCGCATCGTCGTGTCGCCGGGGCCGTGCACGCCGCGCGAGGCGGGCGTGTCGGTGCCGCTGATCCGGCGCTTCGCCGGCCACGTGCCGATCCTCGGCGTGTGCCTCGGCCACCAGGCGATCGGCGAGGCGTTCGGCGGCCGCACCGTGCGCGCGGATCGCGTGATGCACGGCAAGCTGTCGGCGATCGCCCACGACGCGCGCGGCGTGTTCGCCGGGCTGCCGACGCCGTTCGCCGCCACGCGCTACCATTCGCTCGCCATCGAGCGCGCGAGCTTCCCCGGCGAGCTCGAGGTGACGGCGACCGCCGACGACGGCGAGATCATGGGCGTGCGCCACCGCCGCTTCGCCGTCGAGGGCGTGCAGTTCCATCCCGAGGCGCTGCTGACCGAGCACGGCCGCGCGCTGTGCGCCAATTTCCTGATGATCCAATAGAGGTACGACGATGACGATCAACGTCCAGGAGGCCCTGCAGCGGACGATCGAGCACCGCGAGATCTTCCACGACGAGATGCTGACGATCATGCGCGAGATCATGCGTGGCGAGGTGACGCCGGTGATGATCGCGGCGCTGACGATCGGCCTGCGCGTCAAGAAGGAGACCGTCGGCGAGATCACCGCCGCGGCGCAGGTGATGCGCGAGTTCGCGACGAAGGTGGAAGTGCCCGACCGCGACGATCTCCTCGACATCGTCGGTACCGGGGGCGATGCATCGGCCACGTTCAACATCTCGACGGCGTCGATGTTCGTCGCCGCCGCCGCCGGCGCGCGCGTCGCCAAGCACGGCGGGCGCTCGGTGTCGTCGAAATCGGGCAGCGCCGACGTGCTGGAGGCGCTCGGCGCCAACATCATGCTGTCGCCGGCCGGTGTCGCGCAATCGATCGCGGAAACGGGCATCGGCTTCATGTTCGCGCCCAACCACCATGGCGCGATGAAGCACGCGGCGCCGGTGCGCAAGGAGCTCGGCGTGCGCACCATCTTCAACATCCTGGGGCCGCTCACCAACCCCGCGGGCGCGCCCAACCAGCTGCTCGGCGTGTTCCATCCCGACCTCGTGGGGATCCACGTGCGCGTGCTGCAGCGGCTCGGCAGCCGGCGCGCGCTGGTGGTTTACGGGCGCGACGGCATGGACGAGATCTCGCTTGGCGCGGCGACGATGGTCGGCGAGCTCAAGGACGGCGAGGTGCGCGAATACGAGATCCACCCGGAGGACTTCGGGCTGTCGATGAAATCCAATCGCGGGCTCAAGGTGAAGGGCGCCGCCGAGTCGAAGGACATGGTGCTGGAGGCGCTGGCCAACACCGAGGGCACGCCGCGCGAGATCGTCACGCTCAACGCCGGCGCGGCGCTGTACGCCGCCGGCATCGCGGCGTCGATCGCCGAGGGCATCGAGCGCGCCCGGGCGGCCATCGCGTCGGGCGCGGCGAAACGCAAGCTCGACGCGTTCGTCGCCGCCACGCAAAGACTCGGCGCCGCGCGATGAAGCACGACCCGCGCTCCGACATCCTCGCGCGCATTGTCGCCGACAAGGCGGAGGAAGTGATCGCCGCGGAAATCGCGCGTCCGCTCGCAGCGGTCGAGGCGGCGGCGCGTGCGCTGCCGCCGCCGCGCGATTTCGCCGGCGCGATCAGGCAGCGGATCGACGCGGGCGCCGCGGCGGTGATCGCCGAGATCAAGCGCGCGTCGCCGAGCAAGGGCATGTTGCGCGAGGTGTTCGATCCGCCCACCATCGCTGCCGCCTACGCGCGCGCCGGCGCGACCTGCCTGTCGGTGCTCACCAACGCCAAGTACTTCCAGGGCGCGGACGCGCACCTCGAGTCCGCGCGGGCGGCGTGCGCGCTGCCGGTGCTGCGCAAGGAGTTCATCGTCGACGACTACCAGGTCGCCGAATCGCGCGCGCTGGGTGCCGATGCGATCCTGCTCATCGCCGGCGCGCTCGACGACGCCCAGCTTGCCGCGTTCGAGGCGCGCGCCCGGGATTTCGGCATGGCGGTGCTGGTGGAGGTGCACGACGCGCGCGAGCTCACGCGCGCGCTCGCCCTGGCCACGCCGCTGATCGGCATCAACAACCGCGATCTCAAGACGTTCAACGTGTCGCTGTCGACGACGCTCGATCTCAAGTCCAGGGTCCCGGCGGAACGCATCATCGTCACCGAGAGCGGCATCGCCACGCCGAAGGACGTGGCGCTGATGCGCGGCCGCGGCGTGCACGCGTTCCTCGTAGGCGAGGCGCTGATGCGCGCCGAGGATCCGGGCGCGGGGCTGGCGGCGCTGTTCGCCTAGCGCGAACGGCGGCGTGACGCGGGTCGATTCGCGGTAACATTCGCGGCAGTCGCCGCGTCCGTGGCGCTCGCCCACCCGCCGGAAACGTCCACCGCATGTCCGCCATCGTCGCCCGGGGCCTCGCCAAGCATTGGACCTCCGCCGACGGCCAGGTGCGCGCGGTCGACGACATCACGTTCGCCTTCGACGCCGGCACGCTCAACGTGCTGCTCGGCCCGTCGGGCTGCGGCAAGTCGACGACGCTGCGGCTGCTGGCAGGGCTCGAGACGGCGGATGCCGGGCGCGTCGAGATCGGCGGACGCGACGTCACGCGGCTGCCACCGACCGCGCGCAACATCTCGATGGTGTTCCAGTCCTACGCGCTGTTCCCGCACCTCGATGTCGCGGAGAACATCGTGTTCGGCTTGCGCGTGCGCAAGGTGGCGGCCGACGCCCGCCGCGCCCGGCTCGACGAGGTCGCGCAGCTGCTGGGCCTGTCGCCCTACCTCGCCCGCAAGCCGTCGCAGCTCTCCGGCGGCCAGCAGCAGCGCGTGGCGCTCGGCCGCGCGATCATCGCGCGGGCGCCCGTGTGTCTGATGGACGAGCCGCTGTCGAACCTCGACGCGCAGCTGCGCGCCGAGATGCGACAGGAGATCCGCGCGCTGCAGAAGCGCCTCGGCATCACGATGGTCTACGTCACGCACGACCAGGTCGAGGCGATGTCGATGGCCGACCGAGTCGTCCTCCTCAGCAAGGGCCGCATCGAACAGAACGGCACGCCCGCCGAGCTCTACGAAACACCGGCCAACGTGTTCGTCGCGCGCTTCATCGGCACGCCGCCGATGAATCTCCTGCACCTGGCCGCCGGCCGCGCCGGCGCCGTCATCGCGGGCACCGACGGGCCGGCGCTGCTGCCGAACGACCATGCCGACGGCATGCTGGGCATACGCCCCGAGCACATTGCGCTCGCCTTCGAGGAAGGACTGCGCGCCAGCGTCACCCACGTCGAGTACCTGGGCGCCGACTCGCTGGTGACGTGCAGCGCCGGCGGCCAGTCGCTGCAGGCGCGTGTCGCCGGCCGCGCCGGCGTCAGGAGCGGCGACGTCACGTGGCTGCGCTGGGCGCGCGGCGCGGAATCCTGGTTCGACAGGGGCGGCGCCCGCGTCGTCATCGGCGAAGCGCGCGCGGCGACGATGGTCGCGTAACATCCGACACGCGGAATTTCACAAGGAGGAAACGAGATGGTCATCAGGAGCATCGGGCGCTGGCTGGCGCCCATCACTGCGGCGCTGGCGTTCGCGGTGGCGACGGTGGCCGGCGCGCAATCGCCGGTGGAGGTGCCGTTCTTCTACCCCGTGGCGGTCGGCGGCCCGATCACCAAGATCATCGATGGCTACGCCGCGGACTTCGAAAAGGAAAACCCCGGCATCAAGCTGAAGCCGATCTATTCCGGCAGCTACCAGGAGTCGATCGCCAAGGCGCTGACGGCGGTCAAGAGCGGCGACCCGCCGGTGATGTCGATCCTGCTGTCCACCGACATGTTCACGCTGATCGACGAGGACGCGATCGTTCCATTCGACGAGCTCATCAAGACCGACGCCGACCGTGCATGGCTCAAGAGCTTCTATCCCGGATTCATGGAGAACAGCCAGACGCCGGGCAAGACCTGGGGTATTCCGTTCCAGCGCTCGACGATCGTCATGTATTACAACAAGGAGCTGTTCAAGGAGGCGGGCCTCGATCCCAACGCGCCGCCGGCGACGTGGCAGCAGATGGTGCAATACGCGCAGAAGCTCACCAAGCGCGATGCATCGGGCAACGTCACGCAGTGGGGCGTGCAGATCCCGTCGTCGGGCTTCCCGTACTGGCTGTTCCAGGCATTGGCGATCGAGAACGGCGTCAACCTCGCCAACAGCGCGGGCACGCAGACCTACTACGACAAGCCCGAGGTGATCGCGGCGCTGCAGTTCTGGGTCGACCTCGTCAAGAAGTACAAGGTGCACCCCGAGGGCATCGTCGAATGGGGCACGACGCCGAAGGATTTCTTCGAGCGCAAGGTGGCGATGATGTGGACGACGACCGGCAACCTCACCAACGTCAAGGCGAACGCCAAGTTCGACTTCGGCGTGGCGATGCTGCCGTCGAACAAGCAGCGCGGCAGCCCGACCGGCGGCGGCAACTTCTACATCTTCAAGAAGTCGACGCCGGCGCAACGCGAGGCGGCGTTCAAGTTCATCAAGTGGGCGACCACGCCGGAACGCGCCGCGCAATGGGGGATCGACACCGGCTACGTGGCGGTGCGCGCGGACGCCTGGGAGACGCCGGCGATGAAGAAATACGTCGAAGGCTTTCCCGCCGCGGCGGTCGCGCGCGACCAGTTGCCTTACGCGAAGGCCGAGCTGTCGACGCACGACAACCAGCGCGTGACGAAGGCGCTCAATGACGGCCTGCAGGCGGCGCTGACCGGCACCAAGACGCCCGAGCAGGCGCTGAAGGACGCGCAGCGCGAGTCGGACCGGCTGCTGCGATCGTACAAGTAATGCGACGCGTGTCCCCGGCCTCCCACCGGCCGGGGACACGGTGCCCGCGCGACGCGGACGGGCTCGAGAGCGATCGATGACGCGCACCCGCGAGTGGCTCTACGGCTGGCTCCTGCTGCTGCCGGCGATGGCGCTGCTCGCGCTCTTCACGCACTATCCCGCGCTCGCCAACCTCTTCCACAGTTTCTACTCGACGCCGAAGGGCGCGCGGCCGCCGGTATTCGTCGGCCTCGACAACTACCGCAATCTTGCCGACGACCCGATCTTCTGGAAGGCGCTCGGCAACAACCTGATCTATGCGGCGGGCACGATCCCGCTGTCGATCGCGCTCGCGCTCCTGATGGCCGTGTGGGTCAACGGCCGCATCGCCGGCAAGGGCTTGCTGCGGCTCGCGTACTTCACGCCGACGATCCTGCCGATGATCGCCGTCGCCAACATCTGGCTCTTCTTCTACACCCCGGAGTACGGCCTCTTCGAGCAGGTGAGCCGGTCGCTGGGCTTCCCGAGCCATAACTGGCTCGGCAGCCAGAGCACGGCGCTGCTGTGCGTGATGGTCGTTGCCGTGTGGAAGGAGGCCGGCTTCTTCATGATCTTCTACCTCGCGGCGCTGCAGTCGATGTCGCCCAGCCTCGCCGAGGCGGCGGCGATCGAAGGCGCGTCGCGCTGGTATTTCTTCCGGCGCGTGACGTTCCCGCTGCTGATGCCGGTGACGCTGTTCGTGCTGGTCAACGCGGTGATCAACGCATTCCGCGTCGTCGATCACATCGTGGTGATGACGCGCGGCGGCCCGGACAACGCGACCGAGCTGCTCCTCTACTACATCTACGAGATCGGCTTTCGCTTCTGGGACTCGGCATACGCCGCGGCGCTGACGATGGTGCTCCTCGTGCTCCTGGGCCTCGCCGCGCTCGCGCAGTTCGCGTTCCTCGAGCGCAGGACGCATTACCAGTGAGCACCGAAGGGCCGCCCCGAGGTGCTCGCCCCCCTGAGGGGGGAGGCGCGCGAAGCGCGCATCGGGGGGATTCATTTTGACGGAGTCGACGATCGTGCGCGGACCGCAGGGCGCGACGCTCGCGCTCGAGACCGTCGGTGCGTGGCTGCTCGCCATCCTGTGGGTGCTTCCGCTCGTGTACGCGTTCTGGACGGCGTTCCATCCGAGCGAATTCTCGACGCACTTCGTGGCGTCGGCGCCGTGGACGCTCGACAACTTCGTCAAGGCATGGCACGCGGCGCCCTTCGCCCGCTATTTCGTCAACACGGTCATGCTGGTGACGATGATCCTCGTCGCTCAGCTCGTGCTGGTCACGCTCGCCGCCTATGCGTTCGCGCGCTTCTCGTTCCCGGGACGCAATGTGCTCTTCGCGCTGGTACTGGTGCAGCTGATGATCATGCCCGACGTGCTGATCGTCGAGAACTACCGGACGATGACGTTCCTCGGCCTCAAGGACACGATCCTGGCGATCGGCCTGCCGTACATGGCGAGCGCCTTCGGCATCTTCCTCCTGCGCCAGACGTTCAAGACGGTGCCGCACGAGCTCGACGAGGCGGCGCGCGTCGAAGGCTGCTCGCCGCTCGCCACGCTATGGAAGGTGTATGTGCCGCTCGCCCGCCCGACCTACATCGCGTATGCGCTCGTCAGCATCAGCTACCACTGGAACAACTTCCTGTGGCCGCTCATCATCACCAACTCGCCGGAAGCGCGGCCGGTGACCGTGGGGTTGCAGGTGTTCTCCGCCACCGACCAGGGCATCGATTGGTCGATCATCACCGCGGCGACGCTGCTGTCGGTGGCACCGCTGCTGATCGCGTTCCTGCTGTTCCAGCGCCAGTTCGTGCAGTCGTTCATGCGCGCCGGCATCCGCTGAGGCGCGGCCGGCGCCTGGACATCGCGATGCGTTACTTGGCGTTGCCGTAACGTCGCAGGCGCCGCATCACGGGGCCTCGCCACGCGAAGAGGCGCGCAAGCCATGGCCTGCGTCCGACGAACGCGCGCACGTCGCTGCGCGAGACATGCACCAGCGACTGCGAGCGCACGTAGTCGTCGACCATCTGCGCGACCGTGCGCGGCGAGGTCGTCATCTGCATCGATGCCTGCCGCGCCACGGCGTCGCGATAGGC
This sequence comes from Casimicrobiaceae bacterium, assembly GCA_036553845.1. Lineage (GTDB taxonomy): Bacteria > Pseudomonadota > Gammaproteobacteria > Burkholderiales > Casimicrobiaceae > VBCG01. The sequence goes on along the minus strand of DATBOK010000260.1, from coordinate 18,066 downwards.
CTCGTCGAGCAGCGCCTGGCGCGACGCGGCCTCGCGCGCGCTCGCCGGCACGCGGTACTTCGACGTCGTCTTGTCGACGAGCAGGAAGTCGTCGTCGAGCGTGTAGCGCGTCCACAGGTTCCAGTCCTCGAGCTGATCCATGTCCTCGGCGAAGCCGCCGTGGCGCTCATAGAGACTGCGATGGAACAGCACCGCCTGGATCGGCAGGTAGTTGTGGTGCCACAGCGTCAGGCGATCGAAGGGCTGGCGATGCACGACCGCGCGCGCGACTTCGTCGAACGCCGCCGCGGCGCGGTCGCTGACCGCGGTGCGGGTTTCCCAGGCGATGCCGTACGCGCCCTTGACGCCGCCTCGCGTCGCCGCCTCGACCAGCACCTCGACGTGATCGGCGAAGAACACATCGTCGTCGTCGAGGAAATTCAGCCATTCGCCCCGCGCGCGCCCGAGCGCCAGGTTGCCGGCGCGTGCGCGGCCGACGCGCTCGCCCGTCGCGACGTAGTCGATCGCGAGACGGTCGCGAAAACGCTCGACGACGTCCGCCGAGCGCGCTGGACCGTCCTCGACGACGATCACCTCGATCGCCGGCCAGGTCTGGCTTGCGACCGATGCCAAAGCCTGCGCGAGCCAGGCGCCGCGATCGACGGTTCGGATCAGCACCGATACCAGCGGCGTCGTCGTCCGCGGCGACTCACGCAGCGAACGGAAGGGCACGAACGCACCTTCACGCCGCTCCTCGTAATCCCATCCCGAGAAGTGCGGCGTGAAGTCGGACGTGCGCGCGACGCGCGTGCGGCGGAAATGGCGCCAGTCGCGCGCGAACTCGCCGAACGTGCGAATCATGCCCTTGCGGCGCCCGGGGAAATCCTGCGGCGCGAGGATTTCCGCGGCGAGGAGCGCGAGGCCGCGCGCGGTGGTGCCCGTATCGCCAAAGCGCGTGCGCAGGCACAGATTGGTGCGCACGCCCCCCATCGCCTGCAACGGCTTGACTTCCGCCGGCGCGGCATACGTCCGGTGCACGACGGCGAGCCTCGCCAGGTACCGCAGCCGATAGCCGCGCGCGCGCAGGCGCCACGACAGGTCGACGTCCTCGCCGTACATGAACAACCGCTCGTCGAAGCCGCCGGCCGCGACGTATGCACTGCGCCGGAACAGTGTCGCCGCACCGCTCACCCATGGCGTGTCGAGCGACACCGGGTCATAGGCCTTCGGATGCTCGTACGGTATCTGGCGCAGCTCCCACGCGGCGACGGCGGCGGCGTCGCCCATGGCCGTGTCGATCAACGGGCGAACGACTCCCGGCTCGACGACGCAGTCCTGGTTGAGTACCCACAGCCAGGGCGCGTCGCCGCGTGCCGCGTTGGCGTTGTGGCCGCGGCCGAAGCCAAGGTTCGATGCCGAGCGAGCGATGTCGACGCGCGCAAACGCGCCGCCGCGCGCGAGCGACGGCAGCGCCCGAATGAGGCCGGTATGGTCGGCGCCGTCGCTGTTGTCCTGCACGAACACGCGGATGTCGAGCCCCGCGGCTTGCTCCGCGATGCTGGCGAAAAGCCGCTCGAGCAGGCCGAGGTCGGGACGGTAGGCGACGACGCTGACATCAACCGCGTCCACGGAACGCCCGCTTGAGCAGGTATTTCTGCGCGGATCGCGGCAGGATCCCGAAGGCGTCGCGAATGTCCGCCAGCTGGCGATTGTCGTCGCCGAGGCGTTCCACGGCGGCCTTCAGTTCGTCGATGTCGCGCTGCAGCTTGTCGCACCACGCCCGGGTCTCGACCAGCTCATCGGTGAGCCGCACCAGTTCGCGGCGGAACACCGTGCCGTCGAGGTTGGCGGCGACGAGCGGCGCGAGCGCCTCGGCGCTGCCGTCGGCGGCGCCGGGCGCGGCATAGCGCGCATAGAGTCGGTCGAACGCCTGGGTCATGGCGGCGAGCGTGGGAATGCGGACGGCATCGTCGATGTCGATCGCGGATTCTACCTGCGCGATCTCGCGCGCGCCTTCGGCACCGGCCAGCCGAGTGACGAGCGCGCGGAGCTCGGCCGGCGTGAAGCGTTGCGGCAGGCGCCAGCCGCCACCGCCCCGCGCGACGCGCTCGCCGAGCGCGCCGGCGTCGGGCACGATGACCGGGCGGCGCGCGGCCCAGGCTTCCGACAGCGTGTAGCTGAAGCTCTCGGGCAGGCGATTGGCGAACAGCACCAGCGCGACGCCGTAGGCGTCCAGCCACGACGCCAGCGCGCCATCGGCATACGCGCCGTGCAGGTAGAGCGCGCCGGGCGCGATCCAGCCCGGCTCGACCCGGCTGTCCGTGTAGCCGATGACGACGAGCGTCGCGTCGAGCGGGGCGATGGCGGCCGCGAATGCCGTGAGCTCGCCGCTGCCCTTGTGCGGCCCGATTGCACCGACGACCCCGATCCGCAGGCGCTTCGCCTGTGGCGTGAAGTCTGCAGGCGGCGTGCGCGGCGTGGCGCGCGCGTTCGCCCGCGCGTCGATGCCGGGCGCGATCTCGCGCGCCTCCACGCCGGGAAAGTGACGCGCGACGAGCGATGCGAGGTAGCGCGAAGGCGCGATCACCGCGTCGGCACCGGCCATGATCGGCGCCACCCGCGCGATCTGATCCGGATCGATGCTTTCGTCGCCGTCGAACGCGTGCGGCGCGACGAAACCGATGTCGTGCAGCGTGAGCAGGTAGGGCATCGTGCGTGCCGCACTGACTGCTGCAAGGGCGGCCGCGCAGTCGCTGGTGACGCCATGCAGATGCACGGCGCCGATGTGCGCCCCCATGACGAAACTTCCGAGCGCTGCCGGTTCGTCCGCGCGATGGAAGCGGCGATTGGCGACATCCTCGATCACGCCGGCCGTGACATGCCAGATCCAGTGGCGCGCACGGGTTGTCGCGGCGAGGTCGCGGATGTAGCGATCGGCGCCGCCGCCCTCGGCGGACGTCACGTGCAGGGCCGCCGTCGTCGCCATCGCGTCAGCCATCGACGCGCTTGAAAAGGATGTCGCAGACGGCGTGGCCGAGCGCCAGGCCGCGCGCCTCGAATTTGGTGCGCGGCCGCCATGCCGGGCGTGGCGCAAATCCGGTCGCGGTGTTGGCGAGCAGCGGCTCGGCGCTGCAGGTCGCGAGGATCTCGTCGGCGTAGGGCTGCCAGTCGGTGGCGACGTGGAGGTAGCCGCCGGGTCGCAGCCGCAGCGCGAGCGCGTGCACGAAAGCCGCTTGCAGCAGGCGCCGCTTGTGATGGCGCTTTTTCGGCCACGGATCGGGGAAGTACACGTGCACGCCGCCGAGCGTCGCCGGCGCGATCATGTCGGCGACGACGTCGACCGCATCGTGTCGCACGATGCGCACGTTGCCGAGGTCTGCGGCGTCGAGGAGCCGCGCCAGGTTGGCGACGCCGCGCTCGTAGACGTCCACCGCGACGAAATCGACGTGCGGGTGCGTGCGCGCGATCTCGGCCGTGGTGGCGCCGCTGCCGAAGCCGATTTCCAGCACGAGCGGCGCATCGCGGCCGAACACGTGGCGCCAGTCGGGCGCCTCTGCACGCCATGCGAGGCTATAGCGGGGCGCGAGCACAGCCAGCGCGCGCGCCGCCGCCGTCGAATGCCGGCCCTGGCGCAGCACGTAGCTGCGGATGCGCCGATGCGCGCCTGTCGCCGGCGCCGCGTCCCCGGGGGCGGCCGGCGGCGATGCGTTCATCGCGGACACGCGTCGGCCATGCGCCCGCGCCGCGCGCCCCGGCCGTGGCGCAGGCGACACCCGTCTCCGCTCATTGCCCGGCGCTGCGCCACGTGGCGTCGCCCAGCCGGCGCGTGAGCGTGCGCGAGTCGGCGGCGCCCATCGGCGTGTAGTCGATCGCCAGCGTGTCCGGGTCCTTCCACGCGATCGCGGCGTCGGACCACGTCGGCGCTGGCGTCCACGTCGAGTCGCGCGCGATGCCGTCGCGCGACACGCGCCACACGGCGACCTCGTTGCTGCAATCCTTCGCGCAGAAATCGGCGGTGGCGAGATGCCGGCGATCGGGTGCGAGCACGGGCTCCGCCGGCAGCTCGAACGTGTGACCGCCGCCACGCAGCAGCACGACGTACGTCGTGCGGTCGTTGCGCGTCACCGACACCACCACCGCGTTGATCTCGCTCCAGTTGTCCCAGAGGTTGTAGACCGTGCCGCCATGGATGTCCTCGACGTCGGTGAACGCCGTCGAGCCCGACGGGAAGAGCGTGACCCTGAGCGTGGCGCCGTCGCGCGTCGCGAGGCCGGGCAGGCGCTTCATCTGCTGCGCCTCGATCAGTCGCCCGCAGTGCGCCGTGTCCTCGGCCTCCGCGCACCACGTCGCGATCTCGTCGCGCGTCGGCGGCGCGGTGTTCGCGGGAAGGGACAGCGCCGCGGTCGACAGCGCGAGCGCGGCGAGGAGCACGCGCCGCGGCGTCATCCGATCAGGCCGGACGCCGGCGACGTGGGGCTGCCGGCGTACAGCTTGCGCGGCATGCGCCCGGCGAGGAACGCCTCGCGCCCGGCCACCACCGCCAGCCGCATCGCCTGCGCCATGCGCACCGGCTCGCGCGCCAGCGCGATCGCCGTGTTCATCAGCACGCCCGCACAGCCGAGCTCCATGGCAACGGCGGCATCCGAGGCCGTGCCGACACCGGCATCGACCAGAACCGGCACCTTGGCCTGCTCGAGGATCAGCGACAGGTTCCACGGATTGAGAATGCCCATGCCCGATCCGATCAGCGACGCGAGCGGCATGATCGCCACGCAGCCGAGGGCTTCGAGCTCACGCGCGACGATCGGGTCGTCGGAGGTGTACACCATGACCTCGAAGCCCTCGGCGACCAGCGTCTGCGCCGCCTTGAGCGTCTCGCGCACGTCCGGAAACAGCGTGTGCTGGTCGCCGAGCACCTCGAGCTTCACCAGCGCGTGGCCGTCGAGCAATTCGCGCGCGAGGCGCAGCGTGCGCACCGCGTCGTCGGCGGTATAACAGCCGGCGCTGTTCGGCAGATAGGTGAATTCGCCCGGCGGCAGCACTTCGGTGAGCGAGGGCGCGCCAGCTTCCTGGCCGATGTTGGTGCGGCGGATCGCCACGGTGACGATCTCGGCGCCCGACGCCACAACGGCGTCGCGTGTCTCCCGAAAATCGCGATATTTGCCGGTGCCGACCAGCAGCCGCGAGCGATAAGCCCGCCCCGCGATGACCAGCGGGTCGAGGATCTCCGGACGATCGGCGGCGGTGTTCATCGGCGAATTTTACGCTTCCCGGGCGCCTGCCTGCAGCGCGCGGTGTCGGCGACTCGGGCGCTAGCCGCCGCCGACGGCGCCGACGATCTCGAGCCGATCGCCGTCGGCGAGGCGCGTGGCCTCATACCGGCTCTTCGGCACGATTTCGCCATTGAGCTCGACCGCGATGCGCCTGCCGGCAAGCGCCAGCGCCTCTACCAGCGAGGCGACGGTGGGTGCGGCATCCTCGAGCGGGCGCGGACGGCCATTGACGCTGACGTGCATCGGCGGATTCTACCGCCGTGGCGGCGGGCGCCAGGGTGGCGCGCTATGCGCGGTATCGCTGCATGGCCTCGCGCAGGAACGCGAGCTGCGACTTGAATCGCGTGCAGCCGTCGCAAGCCCGCAGGTGCATGCGCAGCATCCAGTGCCGGAGCGGCGAGATCTCCTCGTCCTGCATCCGCGAAATGAGACGCGAGGCGCGCTTGCACGAGAGCATGTGTCCGATTTGTCGCAGCCACATCGTTGGCAGCCCAGCCACCCGTCAGCGCGGCGCCGCGCCCGCCGCGAACCAGTTCTGTTCGAGGCATTCGCGCAGCGACACCCGGGCACGGTAGAGAATCACCCAAAGGTTGTTCGCGGTGATGCGCAATTCCTTACAGATTTCCTCGGTTTCGAGCTCCATCACCTCGCGCATCATGAACACCCGCCCGGTGTTGGGCGGCAGCTTGTCGAGGCAGAAATCCAGGATGTCGAAGAACTGGCGGCGCCCCAGGGCGGCGACCGGGTCCCCCCAGTCGGAGGGCGGCGCGTCCCAGGCGCCGTTGCTCTTGAACAGCGTGTCGAAGTCGTCGAGGTCGAGTTCCTCCTCGAACGACGCGGTGGCGAGCGGCTCGCGCTGCCGGCGGCGGATCGCGTCGACGATCTTGTGCTTGAGTATGCCGGTGAGCCAGGTCTTGAGCGTCGACTTGCCGCCGAATCCGTCGCGCGCCGCGAGCGCCGCGAGCAGCGTCTCCTGCACGGCGTCCTCGGCCGACTCGCGGTCGCGCAGCTGGAGCTGGGCGACGCGCATCAGGTAGCCGCGGTGCGACTCGATCTCGTTGGCGAACTGGGCGGCATCCATGGGCGGCATGGCAGTCGCGGCATGTTAGCGGCATCGGCCGCCGCGGGCAAAACTGCGGCATCCCGCATTGCACGCCCGGACTGCCGCTTGGCGCACGCGCCATGCATACTCGAAGCCATACGAAGGCGATGCTCGATGAATGCCGTCGATTTTCTGCAATGGCCGGCCATGCTGGTCACGATCCTGTCGTCGTGGCTCGTGGGCTCGCGCGATCGCCCGCGGCGCGAGCTCGGGTTTCGCGTGTTCCTCGCGAGCAATGTCCTCTGGGTGGTGTGGGGCGTGCACGCCGGGGCCTGGGCGCTGGTCATGCTGCAGTTCGCGCTCGCCGCGATGAACCTGCGCGGCGTACGCCGCAACGACGCTCCCGCCGAGTGACTCGGCCGGGGACTGCCCGCCGCCGTCGGACGATCCTGACGGCGCAATCGGTGTCCGCCTTATAGGTCGCGCGCATTCGCGGACCGACAATGCAGCTGTCATCGGTGTAGAGCGTGTCCTGGTTTCGAAGCGACGTCATTCGCGGACGACGGGTTCGCCTTCAAAGCGCGCCCGCGGGCCGCTCCCGTCGGACTGCACGTCCGAGCACCCCTGACACCACGGCCGCCTGCGGGCGGCCGTTTTTTCTTCGGCGGCCGGAGGTACGACTGGTGACGCCGACCCTGAATGGCGCTGCGGCACGCCGCGCGCCGGTGATCACGGAGGCGGACATGAGCAAACCTTTCGACGAATGGACGGTGCAGCCCCACGGCAAGCTCACGCAAGTTGCGGACACCATCTGGAGCGTCGTGGGGGCGATCCGGATGCCGCTCCTGAGCTTTCCGCGCCGCATGACGGTCGTGCAGCTGCGCGACCGTCGTCTCGTCATCTACAGCGCGATCGCGCTCGACGACGAGCAGATGGGCGTACTGCGCTCGCTTGGCGACCCGACCTACCTGATCGTGCCGAACGATCATCACCGACTCGACGCGCGGGCCTGGAAGCGGCGCTTCCCGTCGATCGTCGTCGCGGCACCGGCCGGCGCGCGCGAGAAAGTGGAAGACACGGTGCATGTCGACACCGTCGCTCCCGATTTCGCCGATCCCGGCGTGCAGTTCGCCACGGTGCTCGGCACCGGCGACAAGGAGGCCGCGCTGATCGTGCACAACGCCGCCGGCACGACGCTGGTGCTCAACGACGTCATCGGCAACATGCCGGACGAGCCCGGCTTTCGCGGCTGGATGCTGCGCACGGTCGGCTTCGCCGGGGACGATGCACGCATCTCGACGGTGGCGAAGTTCGGCATGATCGAGGACAAGGACGCCCTGCGCTCGCAGCTGGAGACATGGTCCGAGATGACGGACCTGACGCGCGTGATCGTGTCGCACGGCAATCCCATCGATCAGCATCCGCGGCAGACGCTGCGCAAGCTGGCGGGATCGCTGGCGTAGTCCGTCGCGGGCCGGCACCAAACGCAAAGGGCTTGCGCGTTGCCGCGCAAGCCCTTGGCATGTCTGGTAGCGAGCGAGGGACTCGAACCCCCGACCAAAGGATTATGATTCCTCTGCTCTAACCAGCTGAGCTAGCTCGCCGAAGAGCCCTAAATTATAGCGAAAACCGGGGCTTGCGACAACCTTGCCGATGACCTGTCCGGGCGTCGGCTAACATCCCTCCGATGTGGACCGCACTATCGCTGTGGGTGCTGCACATCGCGGGGTTCGCGATCTACGGTGCGCTCGCGCTGCGTTCGATCGACGCGGGCGCGTCCTCATGGCCGTGGATTGCCGGCGTGCCGCTCGTCTACGTGTCGCTGATCGCCGCATTCACGTTGTTCGATTTCGCGTTGTCGTGGATCCAGCGCGCGCCGCGCCCACCCGAGCAGCAAATCGGGCCGGCCCGCGCGCTGCGAATGATCGTCACCGAATTCCGTGCGCTGCTGGGCTCGCCGTGGCGGATGATGACGTATCGCCTGCGCGTGCGCGATCCCGAGCCCGCGCAGGCGACGCTGCCGGTCGTGCTCGTGCACGGCGTGCTGTGCAACGCCGGCGTGTGGACGTCGATTCAGCAGAAGCTCGCGGCGGCAGGCATCGGCCCGGTCTATGCGCTTTCGTATGGTCCGCCGCTGCACCCGATCGCAGTCTTCTCGGCGCAGCTCGAGCGGCTGATCGAGCGGGCGTGCGCCGACACCGGCGCGCGGCGGGTGGTCGTCGTCGGGCACAGCATGGGCGGCCTCGTCGCACGCGATCTCTTGCGCACGTTCGGCTCGTCGAAGGTCGCGCGCGTGATAACCCTCGGCACGCCTCATCACGGCAGCGGATTCGCGTGGATCGCGCCGGGCGCGTGCCTCGCGCAGATTCGCCCCGGCAGCACATGGCTCGCCGCGCTGCCGCCGGCACCGGCGTCGCCGCCGTTCGTTTCGCTGTGGTCGCCGCACGATTCGATGGTGACGCCGCAGACGTCGTGCCTGCTCGAAGGCGCAACCAACGTCGCGTTCCTCGGCATCGGCCACAACGCGCTGCTGCACGATGACGCCGTGTTCGCGCGCGTGGTCGAGGAGATCGCCGCGGCGCGCCAGGACATGAATTCCGGCCGCACGAATGACGGCAGCCAGCGCGCTCGTGAAAAACCTGGATTCCGGTTTTCGCGGGAATGACGACCCGCTGTTCGTGTCTTTGGCGCAGGCGGACGCGCGCTACCAGTGGATCCCCTGCGTGAGCTGCGCGAACGCCATCTGCTCCGCCGTCAGCGGCTGCGGCTCGCCGCCCTTCTTGCCCTGCGCCGCGGTCGAATCCGGGAACATGTTGAACGCGGTGTTGAGCAGCACCTGCGTGACCTTGGGCGCAACCGCGTGGCAGATCGCGCCGAACACGCCGAGGCGCGTGGCGATGCGCACCGGCCGGTGCACGATCGCCTGCACGACGAGCCCCGCGGCCTCCTCCGGCGACAGCGTCGGCACGCTCTCGTAGATCCGGGTCGGTGCGATCATCGGCGTGCGCACCAGCGGCATGTTGATGTTGGTGAAGGCGACGCCCTTGTCGACGAACTCGGAGGCCGCGCACTCGGAGAACGCGTCGAGCGCCGATTTCGACGCGACGTAGGCGGAGAAGCGGGGCGCGCGCGACAGCACGCCGATCGAGCTGATGTTGATGATGTGCCCGCGCTTCTGCTCGACCATCTTCGGCAGGAACGCGAGGATCAGCTTCACCGCGCCGAAATAATTAAGCTGCATCGTGCGCTCGTAGTCGTGAAAGCGGTCGAGCGAGTTGATCACCGCGCGGCGGATGGAACGCCCGGCGTTGTTGACGAGGTAATCGACGGTGCCGTGCGCCGCGAGAATCCTGGCCGACGTGGCCTCGATGGCCGCCATGTCGGAGAGGTCGCAGGAATAGGTGGCACAGCGGCCGCCGGCGGCGAGGATCTCCTTCTTCGTTGCCGTCAGCTTTTCCGGGTCGCGCGCGACGATGACGACGACGGCGCCCGCCTCGCCGAGCTTCAGCGCCGTGGCGTGGCCGATGCCCGACGAGCCGCCGGTGACGACCACCACCTTGTCGCGCACGCGGCCGGCCAGGCTGCGGTCGATGAAGAGGTCGGGATCGAGGTTGCGCTCCCAGTAGTCCCACAGCTTCGGCGCGTAGCTCGCGAGCGTCGGCACGGCGATGCCCGAGCCCTTGAGCGCCTTCGCCGCCTCGCGATTGTCATAGCGCGTCGGCCAGTTGACGAACTGGAACACGTCGCGCGGGATGCCGAGGTCCTGCAGCACGACGCGGGTGGCGCGCTTCACCGGCGCCAGCGAGCCGAGCCCGTAGAGGATCGGCGCCGGGATGAAGCCGAACATCTTGGCATTGATGCGCATCGTCATCAGCGGTGCGTGTGCTGCGCGCGCGAAGATGTTGAGCGCCTCGCCGATGCGGTGCGGCTCGGGGTCGGTAAGGTGGAACGTGCGACCGTCGAGTCCCTTCTTGTGCGCGATGTGATCGAGCGCGTCGGCGACGAAATCCACCGGCACCATGTTGATGCGGCCGCCCTCGATGCCCACCATCGGCATCCATTGCGGGAACGCGCCGCGCATCTTCTGCAGCGCCTTGAAGAAATAGTAGGGCCCGTCGATCTTGTCGATCTCGCCCGTCCGCGAATGGCCGACGACGAAGCCCGGCCGGTAGATCCGGAACGGCAGCTTCGCCTCCTCGCGCACGACCTTCTCCGCGTCGTGCTTGGTCTGGAAGTACGGGTGGTCGAGGTCCTCGGCCTCCTCGAACATGTCCTCGCGGAACGTGCCTTCGTAGAGTCCCGCGGCGGCGATCGAGCTGACGTGGTGGAAGCATCCGGCACCGATCGCGGCGGCGAACTCGATGGCGTGACGGGTGCCGTCGACGTTGGCCTCGCGCTGCGCATCCGCGGTGGCGGTGAGGTCGTAGATCGCGGCGAGATGGAAGACGTGCCGGACCTTGCCCGTGAGCTTGCGCGCGTCGGCGGCGGCGACGCCGAGCTTGTCGCGCGCGAGGTCGCCGGTCACGGGAACGAGATGGCGCGCGCCGTCGCCGCATTGCGCGCGCAGCGCGTCGAGCTTCGCCGCCGATCCCTTGCGCACCAGCACGAATACCGGCTTGCCGCGCTTGACCAGGTTGGCGGTGAGGAAGCGGCCGATGAAGCCGGTCGCGCCGGTGACGAAATACGCCATGACGATTCCTCCGCGGAAGGCATTCTGCGGGCCATCGCAGCGACGCTTGTCGCCGTGATCGGCCGCAATGACGCGCGCCACGATTATACGTGGGGGATTCGCGATCATGGCCGCGCGCGGCGCCGCATTAGAATGCGGCGTCTAATCGGCAAGCCCTAGAATGAGCGCGTTCATCGCACTCGCAACCGGGAGACACGCATGCTGAAAAAAGCCAAGGCAGAAGCGCGGGCCGACACATCGTCGGCGAAGGACCGCGCGCAATCGATGCTCGACTCGTCGCGCCAGATCTGGCTCGCCGGCCTGGGCGCGTTCGCGCGCGCCAAGGGCGAGGGACGCAAGGTATTCGACACGCTCGTGAAGCAGGGCGAGTCCCTCGAAAAGGAGACGCGCAGCGCCGCGGCGTCGACCGCGGCCGCGGCGCGCGAGGCGGCGGCCGAAGGCGCCGCGCGCGTGCAGACGATTGCCGGCGACACCTGGGACAAGCTCGAGAAGGTGTTCGAGGACCGCGTCGCCAAGGCGCTGGCGCGTCTCGGGGTGCACACGCAAAGCGACGTCGAGCAATTGTCGCAGCGCGTCGACGCATTGGCCGACGCGGTCAACGAGCTGATCCGCGCCCAGGGCGGCAAGCCCAAGGCGCGGCGCAAGGCGTCGCCCGTCAAGCGCATCGTCAAATCGACGATGAAGAGCGCCACGCGCACCGCGAAGGGTGCGGCGACGTCGGCGTCGAATGCGGTGGGCGGCGCCGCGCGTACGGCCGGCAAGGGCGTGCGCGTCGCCCGCAAGGTGGCGAAGGCGGCGCTCGGCAAGTAGCGCGTCGGGCAGTTACGCGTCGCTATGCATATCCGCGCGACCGCGCGCGGCTTGTCATGTGCTTCGCGGCGATCGGCGCGGCTGTACTGGCGTCGCGCGCTTCGTCGCTATTCGCGGTTGAGCTTCTCGACCTGCTTGATGTACTGGGTCATCGCGTCGTCGCCCCTGGTGCCCTTGATCTTGTTCCACGCGTCGTACTTGGCGCCACCGACGAAGTCGAAGCCGCCGGGACGCTCGCCCTTGACGTCGCCTTCCGTGGCCTGCTTGTAATACGCATACAGCTTGAGCAGCGTCGCGTTATCGGGGCGCTTTTTGGTTTTCTTCGCGGCCGCGGCCGCGGTTTCGAAGCGACTCTTGAGATCCGCGGACTTGGGTGCGGCGGCCATGTCACCTCCGTCGGTGTGGGGTGGAGCGCCTGTGCGGCGGGCGCGTGCTTTCGTGCTAATTTAGCGCGAACGCCAGAGCGCGTGCAAACCACACGTCGGCATGCCCGCCAGGACGAGGACTCCCCCGCGCAGCAAGATGTCGGCGGTCGACACCGCGTGGCTGCGGATGGATCGTCCGCACAACCTGATGGTCATCTGCGGCGTGCTGATCTTCGACCGCCCGGTCGAGCTGGCGCGCCTCGCCAGCGTGCTCGAAGCGCGCTTCCTCACCTTCGACCGCTTCCGCAGCATGCCCGTGCAGGACGCGAGCGGCGCGAGCTGGCGCCCCGACCCGCGTTTCAAATTATCGCGCCAGCTCTTTCACCACGCGCTGCCCCAGCGTGCCGGCCGGCGCGAGCTCGCACGCTTCGTGTCGACGCACGTGCATGCGCCGATGCCGGCGGACCGCCCGGCGTGGCAGTTTCATCTCGTCGACAACGTCGACGGCGGCAGCGCGCTCGTCGTGCGCATCCATCACAGCTATGCGGATGGGATCGCGCTGGTGCGCGTCATGCTGGCGATGACGGATGCTGCCGTCGATGGCCCGCCGGCGATGCCCTTCGCCACGCCGCCGAAGCGGCGCGCCGCGAGGGCGTCCGCGCGTTCCGAGGACGCGCTGTCCACGGCCCTGGCGAGCGCGATGCGCATCGGCGGCGCGATCGTCGATCGCGGGGCCGAACTGTGGTCCGATCCGGCGAAGGCCGTGGCACTGGCCAGCCAGGGTGGCGCGATGGCGGCGGAAATCGCGCACCTCGCGCTGATGGGCGAAGACTCGGCGACGCGGTTCAAGGGGCGACCCGGCGTCACCAAGCGCGTGGCGTGGGCGGACCCGCTGCCGCTCGCGGAGCTCAAGACGATCGGCCGCGCCAACGGGGCCTCGATCAACGACGTCGTGATGACATCGGTGGCCGGCGCGCTCGCGATGTACTTGCGCGACAAGGGCGATGACGTCACGGGCAAGTCGATCCGCGCGCTGGTGCCGGTCAACCTGCGCCCGCTCGAGCGCGCCTGCGACCTCGGCAACGAGTTCGGCCTCGTGTTCGTCGATCTGCCGCTCGGCATCGACAACCCGATCGAGCGCCTCGGCGTTGTCCGCGACAGCATGCGGGCATTGAAGACCAGTTACCAGCCGGTGCTGGCGCTCGGCCTCCTCGCGGCGATGGGATCGGGACCGCGGATGCTGCAGGAGGCGCTGCTCGCGATCCTCGCGCGCAACGCGAGCGCGGTCCTGACCAACGTGCCGGGCCCGCAACAGCCGCTCTACATGGCGGGCGCCAAGGTCGACGACCTGATGTTCTGGGTGCCGCAGTCGGGCGACATCGGACTCGGCATATCGGTCATTTCGTACAACGGCGGCGTGCAGTTCGGCGTCATCGCCGACCACGGCTTCTGTCCCGATCCGGAACGGATCGTCGCACATTTCGCCGATGCGTTCGAGTCACTGGTGCTGGCCACGCTCCTGTCGCCGTGGCCGCGCGCGCATCCGCTCGAGGCCACCGCGGCAGCGCGTGCGATGCGCGTGATGCGCGGAGCGTGACGTCGCGGTTGCGCGCGGGACCCTGCGAGGCGGTGCCGCTTCATGCAACGATGCGCCGGCGCGCCAACCCATTCCGCGGGGACGCGGCGGCGCGCGCAGCACGTTCGCGGCGACAACGAACGGTCATGGCGAAGCGCTATACTCGGGCGTCATCCCGGAAATTCGCAAGCGATGAGCCATTACCACTGCGTCGTCTGGATCGATCACCGCGAGGCGCACGTCATCGAGTTCAGTGCTGAAGATGCCGAGCGCGGCGTGGTGCGCACCAAGTCGCGCCACGAGCACCTGCATCACAAGGAGGGCGCGATCGGCTCGGGCAAGCGCCCCGAAAATCGCAAGTACTACGAGGCGGTCGCGGCCGCGATCCGCGACGCCGGCGAGGTATTGATCGTCGGCCCGGCGAATGCGAAGCTCGAGTTCTACAGGTATCTGCAGGCGCACGCGCCGGCGATCGCGGAACGCGTCGTGAGCATCGAGACCGTCGACCATCCCACGGATGGAGAACTGCTCAAGTACGCGCGCCGGCATTTCGTCGCCGACGACCGGATGCGTCCGCAGGTGTAGCGCCTGTCCCCCGGACACGAGCGGTGGTGGCGCCGACTGCCCGGCGATTGCGGCGCGTTACGCGAGTTCCGACTTCGCGAGTTCCACGTCGAGGCGCTCCATCGCGTCGGCGGGTGCGACCCGGGCCGCGTCCTCGTAGAGCTTCTGCGCGTCTGCGATCCGCGATTTGCCGAACAGCAGCAACAGGCCGTTCGCGTATTCGATGCGCTCGATCGCGCTGTCAGGGAAAAGCTTGCGCGCGGCCTCGAAATGCTCGATGGCCGAGTCCTTCTTCGCGCCGTAGGTGAGTCCGCCGACCATCGTGCCGACCTTGTCGATCACCTCGGCCTGGTAGGCGCCGAAGGCCGCGTGCGCATCGGCGTGTTTCGGCGCGAGCGTGAACGCCGACTGCAGCGCGTCCTTGATCTTGCCGCCGTAGCCCTGTGCCAGCGCCTTGGCCACCGACGACTTCTGGCTGTAGCGGCCGAGCGCGTACGCGTAGAGGTAGTGCGCGCTGGCGTCCTTGGGGGCGGCTTTGCGGCGCTCGTCCGCCCATTGCGCGGCTTCCTCGTAGAGCGCAAGACGCGCCGCATCCCTGGTCTCGAGATAGGTGGCGTAGATCGCCTGCGCCTTGATCGCGGCATTGACGCCCGCCGCGCCGGCAGCGCGTCCGGCCTCGACCGCCTGCGCGAAGTCGCCGGCGTGGAACGCGCGCCATGCGGCCTGCGCGTCGGCGGACTTCGGCAGCGCCTCGCAGTCGCCGCGATGCAGCCGCGGCCATGCCTTGGCCAGCGCGTCGCCCCCGTAGACGAAGCGCTTGTCGGGATAGGGAAACTTCGCCCATTTGCGGGTCATCGGATTTCCTTCGCGAGATAGCGTGCGCCGAGGTGCTCGATCAACGCGCGCGTGTCGCCGGACGTGAACGGCGCGAACAGCGCCAGCACCTGGTAAGCGGCCTGCGCAGGATTGGCGGCATCGGCGTCGCCCCTCGAGTGCGCCTGCGTCGTCAGCCGCTGGTAGGACAGCCAGTAGGTCGAAACCATCGCCACGTTGGTCGCCAGCGCGGCGATCTCGCGCTCGGTGGCGCGCATCGTGCCGGCGTCGACCATGCCGTGGCACAGCGCGACGATCGTCTCCTCGCCGCGAAGCACCAGATTAGCGTGCGCCAGCGCGAGCTTGCGATTGCGCGACGCGATCTCGTCCAGGTCGCGGAACAGGAACCGGTAGGCGCCCATGCGCTCGAACACGAGGTGCAACATCAGCCAGAGGTCCTCGACATCGGGCGCACGGCCGGGCGGCACGGCGAGGAGTGGCGCGACTTCGGCGGCGTAGGCGGCGAAGAGCTCGCCGATGATGTCGTCCTTGTTGCGGAAATGATAGTAGAGATTGCCGGGGCTGATGTTCATCTCGTCGGCGATGTGCGCGGTCGTGACGTTGGGCTCGCCGGCGCGATTGAACAGCGCGAGGCTGGTCTCGAGGATGCGCTCGCGGGTGCGGCGCGGACGTTTCTTTTCCGACATGTCGACCGCGCGCGACGACGCGATGCGGCCAGTGTAGTGCGCGAGGGCGCGGCTTCGCAATCGCCGCGGCGCCGCTAGGCCGGGCGTTGCGGCGCAGCGGCCACCCAGCGTTCGAGCACGTCGAGCACGTGGGCGAGCTCGCGCTTCGCGCGGCGCACGTCGCCGCGGCGACTCACGTCGGCGAGAAGCGGGCGCGGGTCGTCGATCGCATCGTCGATGGTGCGCGCGCGATCGGCGAGGCGCGCGTCGTCGATGCGGATGCCGTTCTTCGCCAGCACCGGTGCGAGTGCCGTGCTGCGCGTGCGCAAGGCCTCGCGCGTCGCCGCGTAAGCCGCCGCGCACAGGCGCTTGCGCTGCGAGTAGCTGAAAATGCTGGCGAAGAAGATGTCGGAGTCCTCGCGCGCCGGCTCGAACAGCAGCACATCGGCGTGCGGATAGTCGCGGCGGTACTTCTCCATGCCGGTCTTCATCCGCGAATGGATCACGGCGCGGAACGTCTGTGCCAGCACCAGCGGCAGGCCGCCATCGGCGAGCGCCGCCTTGCCGTTGGCAGGCCGCGCGACGCCCGCGGCGCGCGAGGCATCGAACGGCACCAGCGGGTTGACGCACAGCAGCAGGTCGACGCCCGCGTCGAGCGCGACGGACGCATGCAGCGTCTTGTTGAGCGCGCCGTCGACGTAGTGCGCGCCATCGATCTCGACCGGCGGAAACAGGCCCGGCAGCGCGCTCGACGCCTCGATCGCGCGCGAGATGGGGACATGGTCGAGACCCGGCGCACCGAAAGTCACCGACACGCCCGAATCGAGATGCGTGGCGACGAGAAACAGCTTGCGGCGCAGTGCGCGGAAGTCGTTGCTGCGGCCGGGCGCCGCGAACAGCCGCGACAGGAATCGATCGAGCGCGCCATGGTCGAAGAGGCCGGTCGGCAATGCCCGCGACAGCGTGGCGAACGACCGCCATGCGCCACGGCGCAGCGGGCTCGACGCATAGAGTCGCGTCGCGCGCAGCGCGAGTCGCGGCAGCGTGCGCATGCGGCGCGCGAACTCGCGCAGCGCCGGGCGCAGGAAGATCTCGGGCTTGAGGGCGGCGTCGGCGCCGTCGTCGATGAACAGCCGGTACATCTGCGCCGGCGAGATGCCGTTGGCGAGCGCGGCGGCGACGAAGCCGCCCGACGACACGCCGACGTAGACGTCGAGGTCGGCGATGTCGATGCCGCGCAGCGAGTCGGCGAGCGCCAGCAGTGCGCCGACTTCGTAGATGCCGCCGAGGGGGCCGCCGCCGGCCAGCGCGAGGCCGACGCGCGAGCCTGCGCGTCGCCGCGTGCTGGCGGTGGCTGCCAAGGTTCTCCCGCCAGTCGTCATGGACAAGAGGCGCCGCCGATCCGACGCAGGCGATGCCCGGTGCGACGTCGAACGAGCGCTACGCGCGCTTGCGCGCGCGCGGCGCCGACTTGCGAGTGATGCGCTTCGTCGGAGTCTTGCGCGCGGCCTTGCGTGCACGCGCGGGCTTGGCGCCCTGCGCGAGGTACGGTTTGGCGACACGCGCCATCGTCGCCGGCAGGGGCAGCGTCGCCAGCACGCCAGGCAGCGCGATGCGAGCTTCGCGGATCATGGCACCCGCCTGGCGGCGAGCCACCTGCCAGGCACCCACGGCCAGCGCGTACGACGACTCGACGCGCGACTCGACGGCGCGCATTGCCTTGGCTTCGATCAGCGTGCCTTGCCTGACCAGTGCGCGCAGCATCGGCGCCGCGCCGGTATCGAGCCACTCACGGGTCATCGCGGCGGCGCCGAGTCCGGCGAGCCACGCCTTGCGATAGGCGGCGAACACGGCCTCGCCGGGCAATTGGGCGCGAACGTTTGCATGCGACATGAGGAGTCCTTCGCTGACGTGAAAGGGATGCGCGAGCCTGAATGGGACGCCACGCCAATCTACGGGCGACCGACTAGAGCCTGCACACTAAACGCTGTTCGGTCACCGCGCGAGCCTGCGCGCCAGCCGGTCGGCGAGTCGCGCGACGATCGCGTAGATCGTCAACTGGGGATTGGCGCCGATCGACGTCGGGAAGAGGGAAGCGTCCATCACGTGCAGATTGGCGAGATGATGGTGGCGGCCGTCCTCGTCGACGACGCTCGTCGTCGCGTCGCTGCCGAACAGCGCGCCGCCCATCACGTGCGCCGATACCACCGGCGTCGTGCGCGGCGCGAAATCGAATCCCGCGATCGCGGCGCGTGTGTCGCCGAGGTT
>DATBOK010000189.1:0-3907 GCA_036553845.1 Casimicrobiaceae bacterium | reverse complement strand
GCGCGCAAGGAGAACCTCGTCAACTACGGCTTCCGGCTGCCCTCGGCCCTCGACAACCGGCCGCTGCGCTTCGACGAGTTCGAGAAGATGCTGCCGCAGACGATCTTCGTGTCGGCCACGCCCGCCGACTACGAGAAGACGCACGCCGGGCAGGTCGTCGAGCAGGTGGTGCGGCCGACCGGTCTCATCGACCCGGTGCTCGAGGTGCGGCCGGCGCAGACGCAGGTCGACGACCTGCTCTCCGAGATCCGCCTGCGCGTGGAGAAGAAGGAGCGCGTGCTCGTCACCACGCTCACCAAGCGCATGGCCGAGGACCTGACCGATTACCTCGGCGAGCACGGCGTCAAGGTGCGCTACCTGCACTCGGACATCGACACCGTCGAGCGCGTCGAGATCGTGCGCGACCTGCGGCTCGGCGAATTCGACGTGCTGGTCGGCATCAACCTGCTGCGCGAGGGCCTCGACATTCCGGAGGTGTCGCTGGTGGCGGTGCTCGACGCCGACAAGGAAGGGTTCCTGCGCGCCGAGCGCTCGCTGATCCAGACGATCGGCCGCGCCGCCCGGCACATCAACGGCATGGCGATCCTCTACGCCGACCGCGTCACCGACTCGATGGCGGCGGCGATCGGCGAGACCGAGCGCCGGCGCAACAAGCAGCGCGAATACAACGTGCAGATGAACATCACGCCGAAGGGCGTGGAGAAGCGCATCAAGGACATCATCGACGGCGTTTACGACATCGACGAGAGCCGGCGCGAGCTGAAGGCGGCGCAAGCGAAGGCGAAGTACGAGGCGATGCCCGAGAAGGATCTCGAGAAGGAGCTCCGCGCAATCGAAAAGCAGATGGTCGACGCCGCGCGCAACCTCGAGTTCGAAAAGGCTGCGGAACTGCGCGACCGACTGTTCCAGCTGCGCGAGCAGCTGTTCGGCGTCGCGCTGCCGGTCGAGACCTGAGTTCTTTCGCGCCGCAGCAAAGTGCGACCGCGGCGGCTGTGCGTATCGGTTTGTTGCAGTGCAATATTCATGGTAGTCGGAAGGGTATACTGGGCGTTCCAGTCGTCGCGCCCCGCGAATGTCGTCCCGTCCTGATTCCCCCCCGATACAGCCACGGCGCTCCGCGCCGAGCACGCGCTCCACGCATCGCCCGCGCCACGAGACGACGGTGCTCGTGTTCCAGGGTGGCGGAGCGCTGGGTGCGTACCAGGCGGGCGTCTACGAGGGTTTCGCCGAAGCGGGGATCCTGCCGGACTGGGTGACCGGCGTGTCGATCGGCGCGATCAACGCCGCGCTGATCGCCGGCAATACCGTCGACAACCGCCTGCTCCGGTTGCGCGAATTCTGGAACCGCGTGTCGTCGGGGCTGCCGGCGGTGCCGCGTCGCTTCGCGGAAGGCTTCCAGCCCGCCATCAATGAACTGAGCTCGACGGCAAGCGCGATTTTCGGCGTGCCGGGCTTCTTCCGCCCACGCTTCCCGGGGCCGCTGTTCGCCGCGCGCGGCGCGCCCGATGCGCTGTCGTTCTACGACACTTCGCCGCTCGCCGACACGCTGCGCGAGCTCGTCGACTTCGACGTGCTCAACCGGCGCGACGTGCGCTTCGCGGTCGGCGCGGTCGACGTGCGCAGCGGCAATTCGGTGTACTTCGACAACGACGATCCCGCGCTCACGCTCGGCCCCGAGCACATCATGGCGAGCGGCGCGCTGCCGCCCGGGCTGCCGCCGGTGGAAATCGGCGGCGAGTTCTACTGGGATGGCGGCCTCGTGTCCAACACGCCGCTGTGGTACGTGCTGGACACCTCGCCGCACCTCGACGCGCTGATCGCGCAGGTCGACCTCTTCAGCGCGCGCGGCGACCTGCCCGAAACGCTCGACGAGGTGCTGGAGCGCAGCAAGGACATCCAGTATTCGAGCAAGACGCGCTTCAACACCAACCGGCTGAAGGAGATCGAAGGGCTGCGCGACGCGTTGCACCGCGTGCTCGAAGCCATGCCCAAGCGGATGCGCGACGATCCCGACGTGAAGCTCCTCACCGACGCGGCGCGGCCGCCTCGCCTGTCGGTCGTGCACCTCATCAATCGCCGCTTCGCGCATTCGACGCAGGCCAAGGACTACGCGTTTTCGCGCTCCACCGTCGAAGCGCTGTGGGACGAGGGTCGTGGCGCCGTGCGCGCCACGCTCGCTCACCCCGACTGGCGGCGCGCCTGCCGCTCGGAGGAAGGCATGCGCGCGTTCGACCTGGGCATGGGCTGATGCCGAAATTGGCAATCGAGGATACGCAATGACCGAAGACGAAGTTCGTGGCAACGCCTTTGCGATGCCGCTGACGAATCCCGCTTTTCCGCGCGGGCCGTACAGCTTCGTCGATCGCGAGTTTCTGATCGTCACCTATCGCACCGATCCGGACGCCCTGAAGGCGGTGGTCCCGGCGCCGCTCGTCGTCGGCGATCCGGTCGTGAAGTACGAGTTCATCCGCATTCCGGACTCGACCGGTTTCGGCGACTACACGGAGACGGGACAGGTCATCCCGGTGACCCTGAACGGCGAGTCGGGCGGCTACGTGCACGCGATGTTCCTGGACGACGAGTCGCCGATCGCCGGCGGCCGCGAGCTGTGGGGCTTTCCCAAGAAACTGGCGGCACCGAAGCTCGCCGTTGAAAAGGACGCGCTGGTCGGCACGCTGCACTACGGCAGCGTCAAGGTCGCCGTGGCGACGATGGGCTACAAGCATCGCGCGCTCGACGTCGCGCCCATCGCCCGGGCACTGGCCGCGCCGAATTACCTGCTCAAGATCATTCCGCACGTGGACGGCAGCCCGCGCATCTGCGAGCTCGTGCGCTACTGCTGCGAGAACGTGACGGTGAAGGGCGCCTGGACCGGGCCGGTCGCGCTCGAGCTCTTCCAGCACGCGCTCGCGCCGGTGGCGCGGCTTCCGGTGCTCGAGGTACTGTCGGGCGTGCACATCCTCAGCGACCTGACGCTGGGACTCGGCAGCGTCGTCCACGACTATCTCGCGCCGCGCTGATGCCGGCGCGCCGCAGTTTCGACCCACACGAAAGGAGCATCCGATGAGACTCGACAACCAGGTCGCCATCGTCACCGGGGCCGCCAGCGGCATCGGGCGGGCGATCGCCGAGAAGTTCGCGGCCAACGGCGCCACGGCGGTGATCGCCGACCTCAACCTCGACGCGGCGAACGCGACGGCGAACGAAATCAAGGCCGCGGGCGGCAAGGCGATGGGCTTGGTCATGGACGTGACTGACGAGAACGCCGTGAACGCCGGCACCGCCGCCGTCATGGCGGCCTACGGCCGCATCGACGTCCTGGTCAGCAACGCCGGCATCCAGATCGTGCATCCGCTCGAGGAATTCACGTACGCCGAGTGGAAGAAGCTCCTCGCCATCCACGTCGACGGCGCGTTCCTTACCACCCGGGCCTGCCTGCCGCACATGTACGAGGCGGGCAGGGGCAGCGTGATCTTCATGGGCTCGGTGCACTCGAAGGAAGCCTCCGTGCTGAAGGCGCCCTACGTGACCGCGAAGCACGGGCTGATCGGCCTGGCGAAGGTGATTGCGAAGGAGGGCGCGGCGCACGGCGTGCGCGCCAACGTAATCTGTCCCGGCTTCGTGCGCACGCCGCTCGTGGAAAAGCAGATTCCCGAGCAGGCGAAGGCGCTCGGCATTTCCGAGGACGACGTCATCAGGAAGGTGATGCTGAAGGAGACCGTCGACGGCCAGTTCACGACGGTCGACGACGTCGCCGAGGTGGCGCTCCTGTTCGCGGGCTTTCCCTCCAATGCGCTCACCGGCCAGTCGCTGGTGGTGAGCCACGGCTGGTTCATGCAGTAGCGGTCGCGTCCGCGCCGCGCGCTAGATGCGCGCGCCGCGTTTCACCATTTCGCCAGCGCCGCCT
>DATBOK010000112.1:0-21113 GCA_036553845.1 Casimicrobiaceae bacterium | reverse complement strand
CCGGGGTCGCGCTGGCATTCGGGCTGACCGTGCTGACGATGGCCTATGCCATCGGCCCCATCTCGGGCTGTCATCTCAATCCCGCCGTTTCCGTCGGACTGTGGGCGGGGCGCCGCTTCCCGGCGCGCGAAGTGGTCCCGTACATCATCGCCCAGGTATTGGGCGGCCTCGTCGCGGGCGGCGTGCTGTACGTGATCGCATCGGGCAAGGCCGGTTTCGACACTGCCGCGGGATTCGCATCCAACGGCTATGGCGAGCGCTCGCCCGGCGGCTATTCGCTCGGCGCGGCGCTGGTGTGCGAGGTCGTGATGACAGCCATGTTCCTGTTCGTGATCATGGGCTCGACGGGCCGGCGCGCACCTGCGGGTTTCGCGCCGATCGCCATCGGGCTGTGCCTCACGCTGATCCACCTGATCAGCATCCCGGTCACGAACACCTCGGTGAACCCCGCGCGCAGCACCGGCGTCGCGCTCTATGCGGGCATGGGCGCGATCAGCCAGCTCTGGCTGTTCTGGGTCGCGCCGATCGCGGGCGGCGCCATCGGCGCGTGGCTCTACCGGCAGGTCGACGACGCCGCGCCGTGACGCTTCGCGCGTGATGCGTCACGCGAGCTTGCCGTGCAACGTGCCATCGGCGCCGACGCCGAGCCACGGCAGCCCGGCCGCTTCGAGGAACGCCGGCGCGTCGTGCGCGAGCAGCATCGCGATCGTCGCGTAGCTGCCCGCCACGATCGCCAGCGGGGCGACGACGCTCATCGATTGCCAGGCGACGACCGGCTCGCCGCTGCGCGCATCGATGATGTGGCAGTAGCGCACGCCGTCGATCTCGGCGAAGCGCTCGTAGTCGCCGCTCGTCGCCACGGCGCCGTCGGCGAGGTCGACGCCGCCGAGCGCTCCAGCCACCGCGCGCGGGTCGCGGATGCCGACGCGCCACGTGCCGCCGTCGGGACGCCCGCCCCACACGCGCACGTCGCCCCCGAGATTGGCGCAGCCATGGCGCGTGCCGCCTTCCTGCGCGATCGTCGCCACGCGGTCGGCCGCGTATTCCTTGCCGATGCCGCCGAAGTCGATGCGCATGCCGCGACGCGCCAGGCGAACGTGCTGCGCATCCCACTCGACGGCGTCGAAGCCGACGTCGGCGAGTGCTGCGTCGAGCGCCTCGCGCGCGGGGCGCCGCGCCGCCTTGCGCGCAACGTCCCATAAGACCGACAGGCCGCCGGCGGTGACGTCGAAGCGCCCGCCACTCTGCTCCCAGCACGTCCTTGCGTATCCCAGCAGC
Organism: Casimicrobiaceae bacterium; assembly: GCA_036553845.1. Taxonomy (GTDB): domain Bacteria; phylum Pseudomonadota; class Gammaproteobacteria; order Burkholderiales; family Casimicrobiaceae; genus VBCG01. The sequence continues at coordinate 19,835 of DATBOK010000112.1, read as the reverse complement.
GCCGCGGTCTCGGCATCGATCGCCACGGGCGCCGCACCCGCGGCACGGTTGATCGCGGCCACCACGCTGTCGTCGCGGAAGCGCGAATACTTGCGCTCGATGCGCAATACGTCTTCGATCGCGCGCAAGGCGACAGCGTCGAGGTCGCCGGCGCCGCCCAGCAGCAGCTCGTTGTCGCCGCCCATCGCACGGAACGCGCGGCGATGCAGCACGGAGTCAGAACGTCTTGGACACGCCGGCGGCGATCCAGCGCGCGGAAAACGGCTCGAGGCCCTCGCTGCCGGTGCCGAATGCGCGCCAGCCTGCGCGCTGGCGGTAGAAATCGAAGCGCAGGTCCACGGTCCAGCCGTCCGCCAGCGCCTTGACCACGCCGAGGCCGGCGGTGAATGCGCCGAACGCCGACAGGCGCGTGTCGGCGGTGAAGTTCTGGCCGACGACGAAGCCTTGCGGGTACGGCGGCCCGAACCAGAAGTCCGCCGCGGATTGCGTGTAGTAGCGCAGGCTCGGCGTCAGCGTCACGCTGCCCGGCAATGCCTGCGCCCAGGCGACGTCGACCGCGTGCGACTCCCCGCCGAACGAATCGCCGAGATACCGGTAGCCGAGCTGGAGCGTGCCGTCGGGCTGCGCGAAATAGTGGTTGTAGCGCGTCTGCCATGCAAACACGCGTCGCTCGTCCGGCCGCGTGTCGAGCGGCTTGTACGGGTCGGAGTAGTAGCCATGCCCGGTCGACCAGGTGATCGTCGACTGCACGAGGTCGAGCGGCGACAGGTTGACGGTGACGCCGGCGAGAAAGTCGAGCGTGTCGCGCCGGCCGTTGTCGAGCTCCCGTGCCGACGGATGAATGTAGTCGGCGTCGCCGGCGAAGCCGAAGTCGAACGTGACGTTCTTGTCGGCCGTCCACCAGCGGACGTCGAGCGAGCCCGACCTCGATATGTAGTCGCGCTCGTGCGAATACGCGCCGCCGACGCCGATCGAATAGCGGTCGAAATAGCGCGTGACCTTGACGTCGCCGGCAGTGCGATAGTCGGTGACGCCCAAGCCCGAGGCGCCCGACAGCGTGTTGAAGTACAGCGGCGACGCCCCGGACATCGCGTCGTAGACGAGCGAGCCCTCCACCGTCCATTGGCCCGCGAACGGCGCCAGCACGTACATCGACGGGCTCCTCACCGTCATGCGGTCGGCGCCCGGCTGCCAGTCGCGGTAATCGAGGTACTTGAGCGCGAAGATCCCCTGGTCGGGCATCGACTGCGCGAGCGTGGCGGTGGGCACGATCCCCGGCAGCGCGAGTGCTGCAGCCAGCAACGGATTGGCGCGCGTGCGCGCGTCACGCACGCGGCGCGCCGCGCGAAGCGTGGCGGTCCGGCGCGTGCGCGGCGCCGCGGCCCTGGCGTCCTCAGTTGCAGCCACAGCCGCCCCCGCCCACGCCCTGGCCGCCGCTCGTCATTTCCTTGCTCTGATAGATGTGATCGGTGTACTTGGCCTCGAGGTGATCGCTGCCGACCTGCATCGACGGTCGCGCGAGATCGCCCTTTTCCCAGGGCTTGGGCGGCGTCATCGACGCGCAGCCCGCGAGGGCAATGGACAAGGCGACGAGGATCCCGCGGCGCATGAGGATGACGGCGCTCACGAGTGCGCAAGCAACGCGCGGATGCTCGCCTCGAGCGCGTCGCGGCGCTCGTCGCGAAAACCTTCCTCGACCAGCGTCACGTTGCCCGCGGCGTCGATGAGCACCGAGCTCGGCATCGCCTTCACGTCGTAGGCAGTGGGCGTCGCGCCGCTGGCGTCGAATACGGTGGTGAACCGCGCGGGCACCTGCGCCAGGAAGCGCTCGGCGTCGCCGCGGCGCTTGTCGACGTTTACCGCGATGACCGTGAAGCCCTGCGCGCCGTATTTCTGCTGCATCGCGTTCATCCACGGAAACGACTTGCGGCACGGCCCGCACCACGACGCCCAGAAGTCGACGTAGACGACGCGGCCCTTGAATGCTGCGAGCGACACCGCTTTCGCGGACGCATCGGGCAGCGCGAACGCGGGCGCCGGTGCGCCCACGTCGACCGCGCGCGCCGCCATGGGCGCGAGACAGGCCGCACACAGGCCTACGATCAGCCATCGATTCATGTTCATGACATTAGCATAATGCGCGAAGGCGCGGCATGCCTGCCAACAGTGCCGCGTGCGCGCGCATTCCGGCGCGCCACGGGGCGGCTTCAGGCGTTGAGCTTCTCGAGCATCGCCGCGTATTTGACGGGATCGTCCTGGCGGCAGACGCGCGCGACCGACTGCCTGAGCGCCGTGTAGCTGCTCGCCAGCACGCGCTGCTTGACCTGCAACAGGTGCGCCGGGTGCATCGAGAAGTTCGTGAGGCCGAGGCCGAGCAGGAGGCGGGTCATGGCGACGTCACCCGCCATCTCGCCGCACACGGCAATCGACTTGCCGGCCTTGTGCGCGCCGCCGATGGCCATCGCCAGCAGGCGCAGCACCGCCGGATGGGTCGGGTCGTACAGGTACGACACCGTGTCGTCGGCGCGGTCCACGGCGAGCGTGTACTGAATGAGGTCGTTGGTGCCGATCGACAGGAAATCGAGTCGCGCCGCGAACGCCTCGATCGCGAGCACCGCAGCCGGGATCTCGATCATGCCGCCGACTTCGATCGATTCGTCGAACGTGATGCCGCGCTCGCGCAGCGCCTCCTTGGCGATTTCGATCGCCGCCAGGCACGCGACGATCTCGCCGATGCTGGCGAGCATCGGCAGCAGGATGCGGATCTTGCCGTGCCGCGACGCGCGCAGGATCGCGCGGAGCTGCGTCTGGAAGAGGCGCGGCTCGGCCAGGCAGAAGCGCACCGCGCGCAGGCCCAGCGCCGGGTTGGGCGCGACGCGCGCGAGGCCGCCCAGCCCCTCCTTGGTCTTGTCGGCGCCGAGGTCGAACGTGCGGATCGTCACCGGGCGCCCCTTCATGCCCTCCGCCACGGCGCGGTACGCCTCGAACTGCTCGTCCTCGGACGGCAGGCCCTCGCGATTGAGGAACAGGAACTCGGAGCGGAACAGGCCGATGCCGTCGGCGCCCATGTCGAGCGCGTGGTCGACGTCGTCGGGCAGCTCGATGTTGGCGAACAGCTCGATCGCGCGACCGTCGAGCGTCGCGGCGCGCTTGCCCTTGAGACGCTTCAGCTTCTGCCGCTCGAGCTCGATGCCGGACTGCTTCAGCCGGTATTCGGCGAGTATCGCGCGGTCGGGATTGACGATGACGACGTGGTTGCCGCCATCGACGATCAGCATCTCGCCGTCGCGGATCATCTGCCGCGCGTTGTGCGTCGCCACCACCGCCGGCACGTTGAGGCTGCGCGCGACGATCGCCGTGTGCGACGTGACGCTGCCGAGGTCGGTGAGGAACGCGCCGTAGTGATGCGACTTGAACTGGATCACGTCGGCCGGCGACAGGTCATGGGCGACGAGGATCGTGTTGGCCTCGTTGGCCGCCGGATGCATCGTGCCGTGGCTGCCGAGCAGCCGCTTCAGCACGCGCTCGACCACCTGCACGACGTCGGTCTTGCGCTCGCGCAGGTACGGGTCCTCGATCTGGTCGAACTGCTCGACCAGCACGTTCATCTGCTGCATCAGCGCCCATTCGGCATTGCATTGCTGCTCGGCGATCAGCCGCCGCGGCGCCTCGGCCAGCACCGGGTCGTTGAGGATCATCCAGTGCACGTCGAGAAACGCGCCGAACTCGCCGGGGACGTCGCCGGCGGTGAGCGCGCCGTGCAGGCCCTCGAGCTCCTTCTGCACGTCGCGCACCGCGGAATCGAAGCGCGCGATCTCCTCGTCGACCTGCCCGGGCGACAGCCGGTAGTGCGCGACCTCGAGCGTCGCGTGCGAGATGAGCTTGGCGCGGCCGATGGCGATGCCGCTCGACACGCCGATGCCGTTGAGGGCGAAGCTCACCAGCATCCGCGCCTCACTGCCCTTCGCCGAAATAGTTGCCGATCAGGTCGCACAACGCCGCCATCGCCTCGTCCTCGTCGGGGCCGTCGACCTCGATCGTCACCTTCGCGCCCTTGCCAGCCGCCAGCATCATCACGCCCATGATGCTCTTGGCGTTGATCTTGCGGCCGTTGCGCGCCATGTGCACGTCGCTCTGGTACTTCGCGGCGAGTTGCGTCAGCTTGGCCGACGCCCGCGCGTGCAGGCCGAGCTTGTTGACGATCTCAACCTCGCGCTGCTGCATGGATCGGCTCGAGGTGCAGGGCGCCGTCGCGCGCGCCGGAGACGGCCTTCCTCACCAGCGTCGCCATGTCGCGGTCGCGGTAGGTCAGCGCGCGAATCAGCATCGGCAGGCTGGCGCCTGCGACGCCCTCGACGCGCGGCGGGTCGAGGAGCTTCACCGCGAGGTTGCACGGCGACGCGCCGTAGAGGTCGGATACGATCAGCACGCCGCTGCCGTCGTCGAGCCGCGCGAGTCGCGCGCGCGCCCGCGGCACGAGGTTCAGCGGGTCGTCGCGCGCCGCCACCGACATGCCCTCGAATTGCGGTGGATGCATGCCCAGCACGTGGGTGACCGTGTGGATCAGGCTCTGCGGCAGCGTGTCGTGGGCGATGATGAGGATGCCGATCATGATGGGCGTCGGGTAATTCCGGCTATGGTAGCGGAAGCGCGATCGCGGATGACACAACGCCCGTGCCAGCGGCGGTCCGCGCGTTGCGCCGGGGACACGTGGCACGTCGCCGCGACGCCGCGTCGCCGAGTCGTTGCATTCGCAGGCGCAACCCGAGCGCGCCGGCCTGGCCGCGCAAGCAGAAAGTCACGCGGCATGACGTCGCCGGCGATCACGCGCGACGGACGTCCCCCGCGACCACGGCCTCCAGCGCCTCGGCGAACTTGCCGGCGACGTCGAAGCCCGACTGCTCGCTGATCTCGACGAAGCAGGTCGGGCTGGTGACGTTGACCTCGGTAAGGTACGGCCCGATGACGTCGAGGCCGACCACCAGCAGGCCCTGCGCCCACAGCTTGGGCGCCAGCGCCTCGGCGATCGCGCGGTCGCGCGCGGTGAGGGGCCGCGCGACGCCGCGGCCGCCGGCGGCGAGGTTGCCGCGCGTCTCGCCGGGCCGCGGGATGCGCGCCAGCGCGTACGGCACGACTTCGCCGGCGATCAGGATGATCCGCTTGTCGCCGTCGACGATCTCGGGAATGTAGCGCTGGACCATGATCGTGCGCGTGCCGAGACCGCCTACCATCTCGACGATGACGTTGCGGTTGGCATCGTCGGCACGCACGCGGAAGATCGACGTGCCGCCCATGCCGTCGAGCGGCTTGACGATCACGTCGGCGTGCTCGTCGATGAACGCCTGCACGAGCTCGGCGTCGCGCGTGACGAGCGTCGGCGAGATGAACTCGTGGAATGGCGCGATCGCCATCTTCTCGTTGTTGTCGCGGATCGCGCGCGGGCGGTTGAAGACGCGCGCGCCGGCGGCCTCGGCCTGCTCGAGGATGTACGTCGAATACACGTACTCCATGTCGAACGGCGGATCCTTGCGCATCATCACGGCGGCGAACTGCGCGAGCTCGCGCTCCTCCGCGTCGCCGGCACGGTGCCAGTCGTCGTCGCTCGCGCCTAGCGCCAGGTGCTGCACGGTCGCGCGCGTGCCGCCACCCCGCCACCACAGCGCGTCCTGCTGCATCGCGTAGATGCGGTGCCCGCGCCGCGCGAGCGCGCGCATCATCGCGATGCTCGTGTCCTTGTACGGTTTGAGGCCGGTCAGCGGGTCGACGATGAACGCCACGTCCATGACGGCATCGTAGCGCATCGTCCGTTGGAGTAGCATGCACGGGCTATATCCGCTGGCCGAAGCATGCGCTTGCGTCGCACCCTCCTGCTGATCGTCGCGCTGTGCCTGTTGCTGTCGCAGCAGGCCGCGCTTGCGCATGGCATCTCGCATATCGTGGTCGGCGACGACCGCGCGCGTGCGGCACCGACATCGCTGCAGAAGCTCGCGGCGGACCACGCCGACGAGTTCTGCGTCGAATGCCTGGCGTTCGCGCAGGTCATGGGCGCGGCCTGCGACACCACCTCCGACGCGCCCGCTGTCGGTCCCGCCGCATTCACTGCGCCCGCCGTCGTCGACACGCTCGTCGCGGCCGGGCCTTTGCTCGCCTTCCGGGCGCGCGCCCCGCCCTTCACTCGCTGAGTCGTCCGCACGCCGGTCGCATCGCGCCCGGCATTCGTCGTCTCCGGGATTCAGAGGAGTGCCCATGCATTGCATTCGCTTCGCGGCGCCTGCCGCCGCGGTGGCGCTTGCGCTCGGCGCGCATTCAGCGCCGGCGCAATCGCCCGCCACCGAACACCCGTCCGCCGCGGCTGTCGGCACCGCGCCGGACCGCAGCCCGCCGCTGGCCGCCACCCTCAAGGACGCCAACGGCCACCCGATGCGCAACATCGTCGTGCGCATCGAAGATCGCTCCGGCGGCGTGCGCGCCGTCGCCACGAGCGATGGCGATGGCGTGCTCCGCTTCCCGGCGCTTGCGCCCGGACGCTATGTCGTGAGGCCGACGGCGTCGCATTGGATCGCCCGTCGCAATCGCTGACGGTCACCGCCGGCACCGCCCAGGCCGTGGCCTTGACCGCCGCGGTGATCAGCCTCGAAAGCGTGCAGGTCGTGGCGCAGCGTCTCGACCAGTCGCGCCAGGCGCTGGCGCCGGACCTCGGCGCCGACGTCTACACGTTCTCGCGCCAGGACATCGCCAGGCTGCCGGCCGGTGCGACGACACCGCTGAACGAGGTGCTGCTGCAGACGCCGGGCGTCGTGCAGGATTCCTACGGCCAACTGCATGTGCGCGGCGATCACGCCGACCTGCAATATCGCATCAACGACATCATCATCCCCGAATCCATCGGCGGATTCGGGCAGACGCTGCAGACGCGATTCGCCGACCAGATCAGCCTCATCACCGGCGCCTTGCCGGCGCAATACGGCTATCGCACCGCGGGCGTCGTATCGATCGATACCAAGGGCGGCGCCTTCGACAAGGGTGGCATGATCGGCATCGAAGGCGGCAGCCACGACGCCCGGCAGCTCTACGGCGACTTCGGCGGCACCGCCGGCGATTTCACCTACTACGTGACGGGCGCGTGGCTTGCAAACGGCCTCGGCATCGAGGCGCCCACCGCAGCCGCGAACCCGCTGCATGACCAGACGCGGCAGTCGAACGGCTTCGCCTACCTGTCGTACCACATCGGTGGCGACACGCGCTTGAGCCTGATCGGCGGCGCCGTCGCGAACAAGTTCGAGATCCCGAACGTTCCCGGCCAGCTACCGCTCTACAACCTCGCGGACACGCCCGCGCCGGCGTCATCCGACCTCGACGCCAACCAGACGGAGCGCACGCAGTACACGGCCCTGGCGCTGCAGGGATCGCTGGGCGACGCCACCGACTACCAGGTCGCGCTGTTTCACCGATTGACCGGCGTCGACTACGATCCCGATCCGGTCGGCGATCTCGTCTACACCGGCGTCGCCGGAACGATCCGGCGCCAGAACGAGGCCTTTGGTTTGCAGGCCGACGTGGCGTGGCGGCTCGACCACCAGAACACCGTGCGCTCGGGCCTCTATTGGAGCCGCGAGCGGCTCGCGACGAACAGCACCTCGCAGGTGTTCCCGGCCGACGCCGACGGCAACCAGACCAGCACCACGCCGTTCACGATCGTCGACGACACTCGCGGCACGTCGCGCCTGCTCGGCCTCTACCTGCAGGACGAATGGCGACCGACCGACGCGCTGACGATCAATGGCGGCCTGCGCTACGACACGGTCGACGCGTTCGTCGCCGAAAGCCAATGGAGCCCGCGGCTTGGCGCGGTGTGGCAGGTCACGCCGTCGACCACCGTGCATGCCGGCTACGCGCGCTATTTCACGCCGCCGCCGAGCGAGCTCATCACGTCGGCGACGCTGTCGAAGTACGTCGGCACGACCAACGCGCCGCCGACGCTCGACAACTCGCCGGTGAAGTCCGAGCGCAGCCATTACTACGACATGGGCGTCAGCCAGAACGTTCTGGCCGGCCTGACTGTGGGGCTCGACGGCTACTATCGAAAGGTCAAGAACCTGCTCGACGAGGGCCAGTTCGGCAGCGCGATCCTGTACACGCCTTTCAACTACGCCGAGGGCAAGGTCTATGGCGTCGAGCTCTCCTCCACCTGGCGCAACGGCGCATTCTCGGCGTACGCCAACGCCGCGTATTCGATCGCCAAGGGCCGCGACATCGTCAGCAGCCAGTACACGTTCGGCCCGGACGAGCTCGCCTACATTCGCGACCACTGGATCTATCTCGATCACAGCCAGACGTGGTCGGCGTCAGCCGGCGCCGCGTACACGTGGCGCGACACGACGTTCAGCACGACGGCGATCTACGGCAGCGGACTGCCTGCGGGATTTGCCAACACCGACAGCCTGCCGTCCTACGTGCAGGTGGACGCCGGCGTTTCCCGGGCTTTCGATCTCGGGGCCTTCGGCAAGCTCGACGCGCGCTTCAACATCGTCAACGTGTTCGACAAGGTCTACGAGATCCGCGACGGCACCGGAGTCGGTGTCGGCGCGCCGCAGTTCGGCCCGCGCCGCGCTTACTACCTTGCGTTCGAGAAGCCGTTCAGGCTCTAGCGTGCCGCGCTCCCACGCGTACCGGAACGTGCACGACTCGCCGCGTGGCGCGAGCCTGGCGCCATGACGCGGATGCCACGATCCTCGGTGCGTGGGATCATGCTCGCCTCCCGAGGCCCGCGCCGATGACCAAGCCGAACGAATTCTTCTCGCGCTCCGCCGTCGAGGCGCGCGTCAATCGCTGGGACTGGGCGATGCTGCCGCTGGTGCTGGCGACGCTCGTGCTGCTCGCCTACGCCAGCTCGCAGATGACGCAGCCGTTCCGCCTCGGCGACACGCTGACGCTGACGCTCGACCCGCGCTATCTGCCGTATTACCTGCTGCGCACCACGCTGCGCATGTTCCTCGCGCTCGCGGCGTCGATCGTCTTCAGCTGCCTGTTCGCCGTGATCGCGGCGAAATATCGCGCCGCGGAGCGAGTGATGATTCCGCTGCTCGACATCCTGCAATCGATCCCGATCCTCGGCTTCCTGTCGATCACGGTCACCGGCTTCATCGCGCTGTTTCCCGGCAATCTCCTCGGCGTCGAGTGCGCCGCGATCTTCGCCATCTTCACGTCGCAGGCGTGGAACATGGCATTCAGCCTGTACCAGTCGCTGCGCACGGTGCCCGCCGAATTGCAGGAGGCGGCGCGCGTGTTCCAGCTTTCGGGCTGGCAACGGTTCTGGCGGCTCGAGCTGCCGTTCGCCATGCCGGGACTCTTGTGGAACACGATGATGTCGATGTCCGGCGGCTGGTTCTTCGTGGTCGCCTCCGAGGCGATCTCGGTATCCAACCACAGCATCAAGCTGCCCGGCGTGGGCTCGTACATCGCGCTCGCGATCGAGGCGCGCGACCTCGTAGCCATCGGCTGGGCGATCGTCGGCATGCTGGTGGGCATCCTGCTGTACGACCAGCTGCTGTTCCGTCCGCTGGTGGCGTGGGCCGACAAGTTCCGTTTCGAGGAAACGGGCACCGATGCGGCGCCGCAATCGTGGCTGCTCGACTGGCTGCGCCGCACGCGGGGCATGCAAAGCTTCGGCCATTGGGCGTCGCGGCGCTTCGAGCGCCTGCTCGTCGCGTTTCCGCGCGCGTACGACGGCACGTCGGTACGCGCATTGCCGCGCGCCGCGCCTGCCGCGCTGGGACGCGCGTGGGATGCCGTCGTCGCCGCCGCCGTGCTGCTCGCCATCTGGGAACTCCTGCGCTTCATCTTCACCGAAGTCGGATGGCAGGAGGTCGCGCACGTCTTCGTACTGGGATGCTTCACGCTCGCGCGCGTCGTCGTGCTGATCGCGCTGGCGGCGATGGTGTGGGTGCCGGTTGGCGTGTGGATCGGCATGAACCCGCGCTGGTCGGGGCGCCTGCAGGCGGTCGCGCAGTTCCTGGCGGCGTTTCCCGCCAACCTCGTGTTTCCGGTGGCCGTGGCGCTGATCGCGCGCGGCCACCTGAATCCCAACATCTGGCTGTCGCCGCTGATGATCTTCGGCACGCAGTGGTACATCCTGTTCAACGTCGTCGCCGGCGCGTCGACCATACCGGGCGACCTGCGCTACGCTGCCGGCAATCTCGGGCTCGCGGGCTGGCTGCGCTGGAAGCGCTTCCTCCTGCCCGCCGTGTTCCCGAGCCTCGTCACCGGTGCGATCACCGCGAGCGGCGGATCGTGGAATGCCAGCATCGTCGCCGAATACGTCACCTGGGGCGACACGACGCTCGAAGCGCAGGGGCTTGGCAGCTACATCGCGCACATGACGGCGATCGGCGACTTCCCGCGCATCGCGCTCGGCATCGGCGTGATGTGCGTGTTCGTGATGGCGCTCAACCATTTCGTCTGGCGAAGGCTCTACCGGCTCGCCGAAAGCCGCATGCATTTCTGAAGGGCGCGCGATGGCACAGGACATCCTCGAACTGATCGACGTCGGCAAGAGCTTCCACTCGGCCGACGGCCACACGCGCACCGTGCTCGAGGGCCTCGACTTCACCTTGCGCGAGGGCGAGATCGTCGCGCTGCTGGGGCCTTCCGGCTCCGGCAAGAGCACGCTGCTGCGCATCATGGCGGGCCTGATCGGCGCCGACCACGGGCAGGTGCTCTACCGCGGCCAGCCGTTGCGCGGGCCGGCGCGCGGCATCAGCATGGTGTTCCAGTCGTTCGCGCTGTTCCCCTGGCTCACCGTGCAGGAGAACGTCGAGCTCGGTCTCGAGGCGCGCGGCATGCCGGCCGCGGAGCGCGAGGCGCAGGCGCAGTCGGCGATCGAGCTGATCGGCCTCTCCGGGTTCGAGGGCGCGCTGCCGCGCGAACTGTCGGGCGGGATGCGTCAGCGCGTCGGTATCGCGCGGGCGCTGGTGATGACGCCTGACATCCTGCTGATGGACGAGGCGTTCTCGTCGCTCGACGTGCTGACCGGCGAGCGGCTGCGCGACGACATCCTCGACCTGTGGACGGGCGGCACGATGCCGACCAAGGCCATGCTCGTCGTGTCGCACAACATCGAGGAGGCCGTGGTGATGGCCGATCGCGTGCTGATCTTCGCCAGCGATCCCGGGCGCATCCGCTGCCAGCTTGCCGTGCGCATCCGGCGGCCGCGCGACGCGGACGGACGCGACGTGCGATCGCTGGTCGACGAGGTCTACGCGCTGATGACCATCGGTGCGGCGCGCGCCGGCCGCGCGGTCGAGCGCGCCGAGCGCCCGTCGCTGACCGACCGCCTGCCGGACGCCGACGTCGCGCGCATGGATGGCCTGCTCGAAATCCTGGTCGACGCGCCGTTCGAAGGCCGCGGCGATCTGGCGATGCTGGCCGAGGAAACCGGGCTGACCGACGACAAGCTGCTGCCGGTCGCCCATGCGGTCGGGCTCCTCGACCTGGCGCAACTCGCGCAGGGCGATCTCGAGATCACCGCGCTGGGCCGCCGCTACGTCGAAAGCGCGAACCCGGAGCGCAAGAAGCTGTTCGGCGAGCAGCTGCTGGCACACGTGCCGCTCGCCGCGCACATCCGCCACAGCCTCGAGCAGGAGGCGGACGGCGAGCTTGCCGATACGCCGTTCCTGCGCCTGCTGAGCGAGCGCCTCGACGTCACCGAAGCTGCGCACGTGCTGCAGACGGTGATCGCGTGGGGTCGCTACGGCGAGGTGTTCGAGTACGACTTCAATACCGGCGTCTTCCACCTGCCGCGCGAAGCCGACCACGCCGACGACGCGTCGGCCTGACGCCTCCGAAGGCTGCGCGCCGCCGCGCTTGCCGCCGCCGCGGCTCAGCGCGCCGCGCGCCCCCGGCCGCGTATCGAGCGCGGATCGGGCGGCGGCTGCGCGTCGAAGAAATCGCGCATCAGGAAATCCTCCAGCGCCGCCTGGTCGCCGGGTCGCGCCGACAGCGTCACCTCATGTCCGATGCGCTCGGACTTCCAGGTGAAGTCGCCCTGCTCGTACTGGCGGATGATGTCGATCATCTTGCGCACGATCGCGATGCGGATGTTGGCGTTGTCGCCGGTGCGCACCTCGATCTTCTGCGGCGCGCGGCGGTGGATCTCCTTGATCCAGCCGAAGAACACGAACTCGGCGTCATCGTAGCCGATGTACGTGATGTTGAAGATGCCGCCGCTGTTCTTCGGCTCGCCGTAGTAGGTCGGCGAGTCGTTGGCCGACGCCAGGTTGGCGGCGATCGCGCGGTCGCGGCGCGCCTCGGCGTCGTCCGCAGGATTGGCGGAAGGCTGCGAGGGCCGCTCGCCGCGCGCTCGCCGCTGCGATTCGATGTACGACGACAGATCGCCCGCCATGGGCTCGGGAGGCGTGGACACGGTCGGCGGCGCGATCGGCTCCGGCGCCATCGGCAGGCGCTCCGTGCTCGGCACGCCGGGCAGCGCGGCGATCACCGGAGGCACGCGCGGGCGCGTCACGCTCGGCGCACGCCGCGGCGGCGACGCGGCAGGCGGCGGTGGTGGCGGCGGCTGGGCTCCGCTGGGTGGCGGCGACGCCGGCCGCGACTCGGCGAGCCGCACGGACATCGGGACGTTGACCTCGCTCTCCTCCAGCCCCGGCAGCAGCACCGGCTGGCGCATTGCGAAATACCAGAGCGCCGCCACATGCACCAGCAGCGACAGGATGAGCGCCAGCCAGAACAGCGGGATCGTGACGACGTCCGTCCTGCGCTGCGGGTCGTCGAACCAGGGGCGGTAGGGAGGCATGGATGCGGGCGGCCGGAATGGCTTGGATGACCGGCCGACGCAAATGTTGCGTACCACGAGGGTCCGGCGGCGCGCGGTAGCGGCACCGGCACGCGGTTTCGACGCAAATGGTGCCACAGTCGTTGCCGGGCGCTGCCGGCGCGGCAACCGCAAGGACGCAGTGACACCCACGACAATTCATGCTTGACTGACCGATGCCCGAAGATCGCAATCCACGCTCACCCGCGCGCGAAGTCCTGCGCGACGTATTCGGTTACACCGCCTTTCGCCATGCGCAGGAAGACGTCGTCGACCATGTGGTCGGCGGTGGCGACGCGCTGGTGCTGATGCCCACCGGCGGCGGCAAGTCGCTGTGCTACCAGATACCGGCGCTGGTGCGCGCCGGCACGGCGGTGGTGGTGTCGCCGCTGATCGCGCTGATGCAGGACCAGGTGGCAGCGCTCACCCAGCTCGGCGTGCGCGCGGCGTTCCTCAACTCGAGCCAGGATGCGGAACAGGGGCGCGCCATCGAGCGCGCGCTCGTTGCCGGCAAGCTCGATCTCCTCTACGTCGCGCCGGAGCGCCTCACCACGCCGCGCTGCCTCGACCTTCTCGCGCGCGTGCCGCTCGCGCTGTTCGCCATCGACGAGGCGCATTGCGTGTCGCAATGGGGACATGACTTCCGCCCGGAGTACCTGCAGCTCTCGCTGCTGCACGAGCGCTTCGCCGGCGTGCCGCGCATCGCGCTCACGGCCACCGCCGATCCGCAGACGCGCGCGGAGATCGTCGAGCGCCTCGCCCTCGGCGACGCGAGGACGTTCGTGGCGAGCTTCGACCGGCCGAACATCCGCTACACGATCGTCGACAAGAACGACGCGCGCGCGCAGCTCCTCGCCTTCATCACGGGCGAGCATGCGGGTGACGCCGGCATCGTCTACTGCCTGTCGCGGCGCAAGGTCGACGAGACGGCGGCGTGGCTCGCCGGCAAGGGCGTCCACGCGCTGCCCTATCACGCCGGCATGGACAACGCGGCGCGCGCGGCGAACCAGATGCGCTTCCAGCGCGAGGACGGCGTGGTGATCGTCGCCACGATCGCGTTCGGCATGGGCATCGACAAGCCCGACGTGCGCTTCGTCGCGCACCTCGACATTCCCAAGAGCGTCGAAGGCTATTACCAGGAGACCGGCCGCGCCGGCCGCGACGGCGAGCCAGCCGACGCCTGGATGGCCTACGGCCTCGCCGACGTCGTGCAGCAGCGCCGGCTGATCGACCTCTCCGAGGCCAGCGACGACTACAAGCGCGTGTCCGGCGCCAAACTCGACGCGCTGCTCGGCCTGTGCGAGACCGCCGGTTGCCGGCGCGTGCGCCTCCTCGCGTATTTCGGCGAATCCAGCGCGCCGTGCGGCAATTGCGACACCTGTCTCGCACCACCGGAAACGTTCGATGCGACGGATCTGGCGCAGAAGGCGCTGTCGGCGATCTACCGCACCGGCCAGCGCTTCGGCGCGCTGCACCTAATCGACGTGCTGCGCGGCAAGTCGAGCGAGCGCATCGCGCGCTGGGACCACGACCGGCTTTCGGTATTCGGCATCGGCGCCGACACCGACGAGGCGGCGTGGCGGCTCGTGTTCCGCCAACTCGTGGCGCTGGGTCTCGCCGAAGTCGACCACGGCGCGTACGGCGCACTGAAGCTTTGCGCCGCTGCGCGGCCCGTGCTCAAAGGCGAGGCGCCGGTGTCGATGCGGCGCGCGGTGGCGCGCCCGCGTGGCGGCACGCGAACACGTGGCGCGCGCGCCGGCGCCGATCTCGCCAGCGTCGACGCATCGTTGCTGGCGCGGCTCAAGGCGTGGCGGCTCAACGAGGCGCGCGAGCAGGGCGTGCCCGCGTTCGTCATATTCAACGACCGCACGCTCGCCGAGGTCGCGCAGCGCAGGCCCATTTCGGTCGACAGCCTGCGCGGCATCGGCGGCATCGGCGACGCGAAGCTCGCTCGCTACGGCGACGCATTGCTGCGGATGACCAGCGATAGGTAGCCCGCAAGCGGTCACGCGGGTCGCGGCGGCCCATCGGCCGTGGCCCGCGACCGAGCGTCAGGGCAGCACGGCCGGGACGTTCGTGGCCATGCGCACGGCCGAGCGCCGGTCGGGACCGATGCGATAGCTTTCGCGCAATCCGGTCAGGCATTCGCGCGGCACCGAGACCTCGTGCGCCTGCTCGCGAAGCAGGGAGCGATAAAGACCGCCGACCGCGAGCGTCTCGCACACGTGTCCGATCTGCGCCATGGCGCCGGGCGCGATGAGGTCGGTGCGCCCGCAATAGCGGATCTCGCCACTCATGTGCATGTCGAGCTCGTTGGCGGCAATCATGGCGACGACCTCCGCTTCTGCCACCGATAGCGACGATCGCGGCTGCGCGGCCACTGCGGTCCCTTGCGGCGACGCATCGCGAAGCGTATAGGCACGCACCCTGCGCTCGATTTCGCTGTCGCGGCCGCCGAGCGCCTGGCAAACCCCTGCCACGGCGGCCAGGACGCCATCGGTGCCCACCAGACAGTGGGTGTACGCCGCGTGCAACATTCCGGCGGCGACGATTTCGGCGCGGAATCCATAGCGGACGAGCACGCTGGTCATGCCGGTGAGGTGATTGACGAACGGGCGCCCGCAGGGGCGGTAGCCGCCATCCATCAGGTTGTGCGCGAGCCCGTAGGCGTGGGCGAGCATCGACAGCTCGCTGCGCGTGTAGTCGCGCGCACGCGCGAGGTCGAGAAGATCCGAGCGCGTCTGGCAGAGCTCATGCGCCGTCATTTCCATGGCGTGCTCGGGGCGATCCTGCAGCGCGGGCCGGATCGGGTCCACCTGCGCCACATGGTGCTCGACGAACTGCCACGCGCAGCCGAACGAGCGCTCGTCCTCGATCACGTTCCATTTGCGGCTGAACGCGCGGATGCTGTCGTCGGCATCCGCGCGCTTCCACCGGGCGCGGAAAAAAGCGAGGTCGTCGAGCATGTAGTCGGCTCCGGCCAGATAGGTCACCCGGGCCGCGGGCTCGACGAAGGTCCGGTAGCCGAGCTTGTCCGCGGCCAGCGACGTGTCGATGTGCTCGTGCATGCACCGGATGTCGGGATCGAGGATGCCCGCGTGCAAGAGGTCGGTGCGCACCAGCATGCAGTGATATTCGACGAAATCGCAGGCACGACGCCCGAGCGCGCCGGCCACGTCGCGCGGATCCTTGTTCGCCAGCACGTGCACCTCGTCGAGCACGCGCCCCCCGGCCTCGGCCGTTTCGAGGAGCCGGCCCCCCGCCATGTGGATGAGGTCCGAACGCACACCGTCGCCCGCGAGATATAGCGGTCCGACCACGCCCGCCCCCGTCTCGTCGGCGCAGGCGACGAGTGCGTCGAGCCATCCGGCGGCGACCTCGACGTCGTTGTCAATGAAGACCGTGTACGGCGTTGCAATCGAGGCCGCGATGCGCGAGCGCGCCTGCTGCGGCCACAGCGACTCGTCCATCCGCACGACCTCGAGCGACCATGCCGAGGCGTTCGCCGCGAACGCCTCGCGCAGCCACGACGGCGAGTCGCAATCGGCGTAGACGAGACGATAGGGCCGCGCCGTATGCGCGACGATGGATTCGATGGCGGCAACCGCAAGCGAATGCCGTTCGCGTGCGGTCATGACGATCGTGACACGGGAGTCGGTGGCAGGCATGCGGTTCGCTCGGCGATTCAGGGCCTCCGAGTGGCGGCACGGGCCGCCGCGCGGACGCGCTCGGCGCCGCCCTCGGACATGGAATGGTAATGCAAGGCCGGAGCAGCGCCCCGTCGCCGCCTGACGGCGCGATGATTCAGTCGCGCGAGGGTGGTGGTTTCGCCAGCGCCGCCGAGCCGCGCAATGGCACCAACGGCCCGCCACCACGGCGCCGCTCGTACCATGTCAGGAACACGCCGCTGGCGAGGATCACCACCATGCCGGCGAGCGAAAGCGCGTCGGGAAAGTCACCGAAGACGACGAGTCCGATCAGCGTGGCGAACACGAGCTGCACATACGTGATCGATGCCATCCCCGACGCCGGCGCCAGCTGCAGCGCACGGATGAACAGGAAGTGCCCGGCGATCGCGAGCAGGCCGAGCGCTGCCATCGCGATGATGTCGCCCAAGGCGAAGTCGTGCGCGAATCCGCGCCACGGCAGGAACAGCGACAGGATCACGGCGCCCACCGCGGAGCTGTAGAACAGCATTGCGCGCGTGTCGTCACCCGCCAGCTTGCGCGTGAGGACCTGGTACGCGGCGGTCGTGGTGGCCGCGATGAGGGGCAGCAACGCTGCGCCGCGGAAGACATCGCTGCCCGGCCGCACGATCAGCACCACGCCGGCGAATCCGGCGACGATCGACGCCACGCGCGCCACGGTCACGCGCTCGCCGAGCAGCGCGATCGCGAGGATCGTGACGATCGACGGCGCGGCGAAGCTGATCGCCGTGGCATCGGCCAGCGGCATCGCACGGAACGCCGCGACGAGGAGCAGCGACGTCGCCACCAGCGTCAGGCTGCGCACGATCTGCAGCGACAGCGAGCGCGTGGCAATGAGACGCCCCCGCATGCGCGGCGCGAGTACTGCGGCCAGCACCAGCGTCTGCAACGCGTAGCGGATCCAGACGACGAACGGCGCCGGATATTTCGCCACCAGATACTTGCTGGTCGCGTCCATGCACGCCATGCACAGGGTCGCGAGCGCCATGGTCAGCGCAGCCGCGGCGGTGACGTGGGCATGCCGGTCGTTCAGCGTCGCGATGGTGTTTCCTTGGTCGCGCGGCCCGCATCGCGGCGGGGCGTCTAAGTCGACGGCGGGATTGCGCGTCCACTCGCCGACATTCTAGGCGCGCGCGTGTTTCCGCTGCAGCCACCTCAATCGCGCGGCGTCGGGCCGAAGCGGCGCATCGCCGTCACCGCCCCTGCCGGCACGCCCAGCAAATTCTCGCCCGCGCCGGCGTCGCGGATAACGACGCTGCCGCCGCCCACACGCACCCCGGCGCCAATCGCCACGTTGTCGACGACGATGCTGCCGATGCCGAGCAGCGCGCCGTCGGCGATGCGCGAGTGGCCCGCAATCGCGGTGGCCGCGGACAGCCACGCGCGCGCACCGATGACGACGCCGTGGCTCACGTACACGAGGCTGCCGAGCTTGGCGTCGTCGCCGATCGCGGTGTGCGACAGCATGCCGCGGCAGATCGACGTCTG
Organism: Casimicrobiaceae bacterium; assembly: GCA_036553845.1. Taxonomy (GTDB): domain Bacteria; phylum Pseudomonadota; class Gammaproteobacteria; order Burkholderiales; family Casimicrobiaceae; genus VBCG01. The sequence goes on along the minus strand of DATBOK010000112.1, from coordinate 1,814 downwards.
GGCGCCGACGTCGACGCGCTCGCCGACGCGCACGCCGGCAAGGTGCGGAAAGAATCGCCGCCGTCCGTGGGCGTCGTCGTGATAGGCGAGTCCCACCCAGCCGATCACCGCCTGCGGGCCGATCACGCAATCGCAGCCCACGTGCACGTCGTCGTACAGCACCGCGCCGGGATCGACGCAGGTGCGCGCGCCGATCGTCACGTCGGCACCGATGAATGCAGCCGGCGACACCGACGCCGTCGGGTCGATGCGCGCGCGTTGATCGATGCCCACAGGTGCCGCAGGCCGCGCGGCGCCGGGCAGCAGCCACGCCACGGCGTCGATGAAGGCGGCGCGCACGTCGTCGACCGCGATGAATGCCTGGCCGGAACGCGGCGTACGCGAGACATCCTGGCGGACGATCACGACCGAAGCGGAGGTCCCGGCCAGCGCGTCGGCGGCACCGGCGTCGTCGCAGAACGTGAGCGCATGCGGAGCCGACGGCGACAGCGCGGCCACGCGGTCGAACGGCGTCGCGCCGTCACCGATGAGCATCGCCCCGCCGAGCCGCTCCTGCAGCATTGCCGCGCTGCAGGCCGCGGGAAGCGAGCGCGCAAACGGGCGCGCGCCCGGCGCCATCGTCACGCCGCCCCGCGCGCGTCGACGCCCGCGCTCGCGGCGCGTTGCCGGCGGTCGAATTCGGCGCAACGCTGCCACACGGCGTCGCCCGGAATGTCGCCCGGCGCCATGAAGCTGGCGAGCTCGACGCCGGCGCGTTTCATCTGCCACAGCTGGTAGGGATGCTGTTTGGCGAGGCGGATGCGGTAGAACACCGTCGCCGCGCCGTTGCTGCCGAAGGGCCGGTCGCGCAGTTTCTCCAGCACCTGCCGATCGCCGCCGGTGCCTCCCGGATAGCGCGTCAACGCCCACTCGGGAAACACGTCGGCGCACGCGAGCGCGTCGAGGAAATAGCAGTTGGTGTCGACGAACCCGCCGTGTGCCGCACGGTAGACGCCGCGTCCGGGTCCCACCGATTCCCAGGTGTCGACGCAGACGGGGCGGTCGGAATTGTCGTCGACGAAATGGCGCAGCGCGAACCCCCACGACTTGCCGGCGACGGCGGCGACCATCGACGTCACGTGCTGCGGCGCATAGTAGTTGTCGTCGTCGAGATACCCGACATAGCGGCTGTTGGCCGCGTAGCTCAGGATTGTCTTCAGTGCGCCGCCGTAGTGGCTGGGATAGATGCCGCCGTGGCGTTGCGACGTCGAGTAGCCGAGGTCGAGCGTCGTCACCGCCATGTGCGACGGGCATTCGCGGACGAGCTGGTCGACAAGTGCGCGCTCGCCGACCCAGCGGTCGATGCCGATCAGGATCTGAATGCGCCCGCCGAAGCGCTGCGCGTAGATCGAGCGCACCGCCTGCACGAGCGAGGGGCGCACGATCGTCGGCACGACGATGCCAACGTCGAATGGCTGCAACGCAGTGGTCAACCGGGAACTCCTCGCTGCCGACACCCGGGAGGATTGCATGCGGAGCGGCACAACATACCATAGGCAAGGTGGCGGCCTCGCAGGACGCCGGGTGGCCGCGCGCGGCGCCGGGTCGATGGACGCCCCGGACTGCCGATCTTGAGGAACCCGATGAACGATACCGTCACCATTCGCCGCGTCGGCGCCGCCGACGTGGACCGTTGCGTCGAGCCGCTCGCCGACGTGATGATCGACTGCGTCGCTGGTGGCGCGTCGATCGGTTTCATGTGGCCGTTGCCACGCGAGCGTGCACTCGCCTTCTGGCGCGAGGTCGCCGAAGGCGTAAAGCGTGGCGCGCGTGCG
>DATBOK010000059.1:0-10955 GCA_036553845.1 Casimicrobiaceae bacterium | reverse complement strand
GCACGACGGCCGCGCGCCGTCAGCGAAGCGCGCGCGAGCGACGGAGTCGGCACTGCGCCGCGAAGGCCGCGCGGCCGCCTCGAAGACCGCTTTGTCGCGGCATGCGACGGCAGCGGCGCAGCGGCGCACACCCGCCGCGCGCAGCCAGTCGGCGCGCCGCGCTTCGCGCACGCGCGCCACCGGGCATTGATGCCGGATTGACCGGCGCCGCGGCGCTTGCGCACGGCGCCCGCGTGCCGCGTTACCGGCGCATCAGGGCCGGCGATTCTGCCGGACCAGCGCCGCCAGCCCGTCGACGCGGTCGGCGAGCACTCGCAGCACGACGTCGCCGAATGTCGACGCATCGCCGGCCGCGGCAATGGTGGCAAGCCGGCGATGGAGGCTGCGCGCCTCGTCGACGCTCGCGCGCGCGCTGTCGATGTCGCTGCGCGCGAGGCACAGATGGCCATTGCGCAGGCAATCGAACAGTTGCCGCAGCATGTCCTCGATCAGCTTGTCGTCGGCCATCGGATGGCGGTTGTCGGGACGTAACGGGCGTGTCGCCGATCATCCCCCGGCGCACAGGCGCAGAAGATAGCAGAATCGCGCAGCGAAGGCTTCCTTCGCGCTCAAGTCTGCCGCGCTGCGGCGGCCGCGGGCAAAAAAACGGGCGCCCGAGGGCGCCCGTTGGCTTCTGAGAGACTCGTTTGATGCGTGCGTGCGCTTAGAAGAAGTGCACGAGGCCGACGACGAAGCCCTTCGGCTTGAAGCCCTGCGCCGAGGTGCCCGCGATCGGGTTGATGTTGAAGTTGTACGCCGCTTGCGACTCGTTGCCGATGTAGTGGTAGCCGGTGTACGTCAGGGTGCGCTTCGACAGCGGGTACGTGTACGACAGTTCCCATTCGTTCGCGCCGGTGTTGTCGCCCTTCGCGACGCCGCCGACCGCGCCCGCCGCGCGCGTGCAACCGATGGTGTTGATGTCGCACGCCGAGCCCTTGCCGTCATACGCCTTGGCGACGTACGCATAGACCTGGCCCGGCCCGAGGTTGAACGTGCCGCTGATACCGAAGTAGTCGCGATGCACGTCGCCGCTCGGCACGTCGTACTTCAGGTGCTCATACACGAATGCCGGACGCCATCCACTGAACTGGTAGCCCATCGCGAACGACGTCGAGGAGTCGTCGAGCTTCGCGCCGCGCACCTGGTTGTTCGCTTCGTACGCGAGGCCGGCTTGCCACGGGCCGTTGTTGTAGTAGCCCGCCGAGCTCCACACGTAGGCGTGGTGGCGTTGCGTATCCACCGAACCGTACGTGATGCCGCCCTGGCCCGCCGACGCGTCGAGCTGCGAAATCTGCGTGCTGAACGAGAAGCCGTTGATGCGCGGCGAGTCGTAGCGCACCGAGTTGCCGAGGCGCGCGTCGAAACCACCGGCCGTCTTGGACAGGCCACCCTGCGCCCAGACCGATGCCGTCGACAACAGCGACGTCGTCAGCGTGGGCACGTTGCCGAAGATCGGATGCAGATCGTCTTCCGGCGCCAGGAAGTTACCGATCTTGAACGTGCCCCAGCCACCCTGCAGGCCGGCGAACGTTTCGCGCGAAGCCAGCACGCCGCCGCCGGTGTCGCCGCTGACGTTCGATTCGATCTGGAAGATCGCATTGAGGCCGCCACCCAGCGACTCCGTGCCGCGCACGCCGAGGCGTGACGAGTTCGAGCTGACTTGGAAGTAGTTCCCCTTCGAGCCGTCCGACTGCTCGGCGTTCACGAGTTCAGCGGTCAGGTTGAGGCGGCCGTAAAGCGTGACGTTCGCAGTCTGAGCCTGCGCGGCCAGCGGCGCTGCCAACACGCCCGCGACAGCGACAGCGACGAGCTTTTTATTCATGGAGTCTCTCCTCTAACGGATAAAATTGGCAGGAAACAAGAACTTCTGCGTCTGCCGTCGGAACCTTCTCAGGGTCGAACGAGAAGTTGGGTCCATTGTGCCAAAGCGGGGAAATCATTGGCAAGCCGCGCCTTCCGGCGAATTCGCCACATTTCCCCGCTGTTGTGTCCTAGCAACAAATCGTGGCCGCCAGCAGGGCTCGCGGCCGCCCGGGCGGGACTGCACAAGCAATTGAATATTCGTGGTAATTTTCGACCATCCGCGCATGGCGCCCGGGTCCCGGCGGACAATCGTTCGTAGCGCCGGGCGGCCGCCATGGCCGCTTGTCGCAGGCTTCGTGCAAAACATTCAAAAAGCCCGCAATCACCCCGTCGCGAGGGTGCCTTGACGCCCCCAAAATCGTGACGATTGCCATCCTGTCGACCCTACTGGCTGCAACGCTCGCGGTCGTGATTTTGCGCCGCCGCTCGGCCGCGCTGCCGGTCGCGGTGCCGGGTGCGCGCTCCCTGCACGACGCCCCGGTCGTGCGGGTGGGAGGCCTCGCGATCCTCGCCGGGATCGTCGCCGGGCTGCCGGCCTGGAGCGTGCCGCCGGGCATCACGCCGTCCCTGGCCTGGGCGGTGGCGCTCGCGACGTTCGCCGTGGCCGCGATATCGGCCCTGGACGACTGGCGCGGGGTGCGGCCGGCGACGAGGCTCGCCGTGCAGGCGCTCGCCGCGGCCGGCGCCGCGTGGGCCATGCCCGTGAGCGCGGTGATCGCGCTGCCCATGGTGCTGGCGATCGTCTGGATGGCGAATCTGTTCAACTTCATGGACGGCAGCGATGGACTCGCGGCATCGGCCGCCATCGCCGGCTTCACCGCCTATGCCGCCGGCGCGTTTGCGGCGGGCAGCGATCCGGTGCCCTTCGTGCTGATCGCCGTCGCCTGCGCGCCGTTCCTCGCCGTCAACCTGCCGCCGGCGCGCATGTTCATGGGCGATGTCGGCGCGGTGACGCTGGGGTTCATGGCGGCGGTGCTGGGTGCCGCCGGCATCGTCGGCGGCATCTGGCCCGCGTGGCTGCCGCTCCTCGCGTTCGCCGCGCCGATCCTCGACGCGACGCTGACGCTCGCGCGGCGCGCCTGGCGCCGCGAGCGCGTCTACGAGGCGCACAAGGCGCATTACTACCAGCGCTTCCACCAGATGGGCGCCGGACACGGCGGCACGCTGGCGCTGTACGCGTCGCTGTCGGCCGCCACTTCGGCGACGGCAGCTGCGTGCGCGCTCGCCGCGCCGCGCCTGGGCTGGGCGGCGCTCGGTGCATGGATGATCGTGATCGCCGCCCTGTTCGCCGCGATTGACTATCATTGGCGGCGGCGCTCGCCCACTCCATGAAGCCCAACTTCAACTGGCGCACCTCGCTCGCATTCCTGCATGACGTCCTTGCCGCCGCCGTGGCGTGGGGCGCCCTGTGGTGGACGCGCTTCAGCTTCGACCTGCCGGCACCGTTCGCCGACGACATGCTGCACTCGATGGCATGGGTGGTGCCGATGCAGGCGGTGATCTTCCTCGGGTTCGGCCTGTATCGCGGGCTGTGGCGCTTCGCCAGCACCGTCGACCTGAAGCGCATTTTCCTCGCCGCGGGGCTGGGCGCGCTGCTGGTGCCGCTCGCGCTCGTGCTGCTCAAGATGCAGGCGCTGGTGCCGCGCAGCGTGATCGTGCTCTACCCGGTGGTGCTGATCTTCCTCATGGCGGGCGACCGCTTCGCCTATCGGCTGTGGAAGGAGCACCGCCTCTACAGTCCGCTGGCGGCGCTGGGCGAGCCGGTGCTCGTCGCCGGCGCCGGCGAAGCGGGCGCGCAGCTCACCAAGGAGCTCGCGCGCAGCCGCCAATGGCGCGTGGTGGGCCTCCTCGACGACGACGAGAGCAAGCGCGGCCGCCAGCTGCGCGGAGTGCGCGTGCTGGGGCCGATTGCCGAGCTGCCTGCCTGGGTGCGCCGCTATGGCGTGCGCAAGGTGATCATCGCGTTGCCTTCGGCGTCGCACGTCGTGCGCCGTCGCGTGGCGGAGCTGTGCGCGGCGCAAGGCGTCGAGGCGCTGACCGTGCCGTCCTACGAGGACCTGATCAGCAAGCGCTCGCTGGTCACCACGATCCGCAACGTCGAGCTCGACGACCTGCTCGGCCGCGACCCGGTGAAGCTCGATGCCGCCGGCCTCGGCGAGTGGCTCGGCAACCGCGTGGTGATGGTGACCGGCGCCGGGGGATCGATCGGCGCCGAGCTCTGCCGCCACGTCGCGCGGTTCCGCCCGGCGCGACTTGTGCTGTTCGACATCTCCGAAGCCGCGCTCTACGAGATCCGCACGGCGCTCGCCGACGTTTTTCCGCAGCTGCCGGTGGCGAGCGTGGTCGGCGACGTCAAGCACGCGGCGCGGGTCGAGCAGGTGATCGCGCGCGAGCAGCCGCAGGTGATCGTGCACGCCGCCGCCTACAAGCACGTGCCGCTGATGGAGGACGAGAACGCCTGGGAAGCCGTGCGCAACAACAGTTACGGCACGTTCGTGCTCGCGCGCGCGGCGGCGGCCGCCGGCGTGGAGAAATTCGTGCTGGTGTCGACCGACAAGGCCGTCAACCCCACCTCGGTGATGGGGGCCTCGAAGCGGCTGGCCGAAGTCGCGTGCCAGAGCCTCGCCGGGCGCGGCACGGCGTTCGTGATGGTGCGCTTCGGCAACGTGTTCGGCAGCGCCGGCAGCGTCATCCCGCGCTTTCGCGAGCAGATTGCGCGCGGCGGCCCGCTGACGGTGACGCACCCCGAGATCACCCGCTACTTCATGTCGATCTCCGAGGCCACGCAGCTGCTGCTGCAGGCGGGCCTGATGGGCAAGAGCGGCGAGATCCTGGTGCTCGACATGGGCGAGCCCGTGCGCATCCTCGACCTTGCGCGCGACCTCGTGCGCCTCTCCGGCGCCGACCCCGACCGCATCGCGATCGTGTTCACGGGGCTGCGACCCGGCGAGAAGCTCTACGAGGAGGTTCTTGCGCAGGAAGAGGCGACGCTGCCGACACCGCATCCCCGGCTTTTCATCGCCCGCTCGCGCGAAGCCAACGCCGACGCCATCGGCCAGATGGTGGCGTGGTGCGAGCGCGATCGCCCGGCCGACGACGCCGAGGTGCGCGCGCGGCTCGCCGCCTGGATTCCCGAGTACGCGCCGCCCGCCGGGGCACCGGTGCAGCCCATCCCGGACGCGCCGCTCGAAGGCGCGGCGCAGCCGATCCGCCTCGCCAAGCGCGGCTGACGGCGCCGCGCGTGCCTTCGCGCGCGGCGACGCGACGCGTCAGATCGACTCGCTGGCCGCGGCGCGCGACGCGCGCTCGCGCACGATCGCGTGCGCGATGAGCAGCGCGTTGAGGGCCCAGAAGAGCTTGGCGTTGCTGCGGTAGAAGAAATCGTCGGTCAGGTTCTTGACCATGAAGCCCACGATCAGCGACAGCCCGACGATGCCCGTCATCGCCGTGGCGCCGTCACCGTTGCGAATGCAGCGGACGTAGCGCGCGACGAGCGCTCCCAGCATGACCACGAACAACGCGAGCCCGACGATGCCGGTCTCCAGCCATTGGCCGACGAACGTGTTGTGCGCGTGCGTCAGCGCGCGGTCGTTCAGCTCGACCGGCAACTCGTCGCGCAGGATGCCGCGACCGAAGCCGTGGCCGAGCCAAGGCGCGTCCCCGATCTTGTCGGCCACGGTGCGCCACAGGGCGATGCGCGGGTCATGCTCGATGGACGCCGCCACGCCAGCGTCGCGCGGATAGTAGAGCTCCGCCTTTTCCTGCGCGACGTCGGCGAACGCGAAGCCGAGGAGCAGGAACACGGCGGCGATCGGCGCCAGGAAGCGCCATGGCAGCGTCATGAACGTCGCGCGCCAGCGCAACGCCGCGCCCAGCGCCGCGACGCCGAACGACGCCGCGAACGCGAGCCAAACGATGCGATTGTCGGTCAGGCGGGCGTTGAGCATCAGCAGCACGAACAGCAGGGTGAAGACGCCGACGCGCCGGCGCGTCGCGTCGGCGCCGTCATATCCCGCCAGCACGAACAGCGTCAGCGGCGCGATCTCGACGAGGTGCGTCGACCAGATGCCGACATCGTGGTGCCACTCGCCGGGGTCGAAGCGTCCGGTGACGAGCGTGGTCACCACCAGCATCACCGCGAGCAGGGCGAACGCGACCAGCAGCGTGGTGACCATCGCCCGGAAGTCGTGCTCGTCGCGCAGCGCGACGAAGAACGCGGCGAACACGAACGCGCCGTACTGCAGCTCGGTTTCCCATTCGCGCACGGAGAAGCGCGGCTCGGAAGTCCATGCCAGCGACGCCGTGCTCCACAGCCACCACGCCAGCATCGCCAGCAGCACGCCGCCGCCCGCGACGAAGCGGTCGCGCGCGTCGCGCGGATGTGTCACGATCGTCAGCAGCAGCGCCGTGCACATCAGCGCGAACGCGAGCGAGCGTGGCCAGACGAGGTTGTTTGTCGGCAGCATCGCGAGGTAGGCGGCGCACAGCACCGCCAGTACCTGCGGCAGGCGCGGCGCGAACGTGGGCAGCAGGCGGTTCATCGCACGACGGCGTCGAGCGCCGCGGCCACCGCATCGTCGCCGATCGCATCCATGCAACGCGGGTGCGGGCACTGCGAGGTGGAGCGGCCGCAGCGGCGCACCCATGCGATGTCGCGGCGGAACAGGATGCGCTGGTCGCGGCACGCAAAGGGGTCGACGGTCACGGCGCGATAACGCGCGCCGCGCCAGAAATCGCCGGCGCCGCAGATCGTCGCCGAGCCGGGGCCGAACAGCGCCACCGTCGGCGTGCCGACCACGCGCCCGAGATGGGCGATTCCCGTGTCGGGCGCGACGAGTGCGTGCGCCCCGGCGAGGAGATGCCACATTTGCGCGAGGTCGAGCACGCCCGCGAACTCGGCATAACTGCCGTGCGGATTGGCGGCGCGCAGCGCGGCATCCTCGCCGCGCCCCGCGGTGATTACGGGTGCGAGGCCGCGTGCGGCGAGCATCGCGGCGATCGACGCGCTGCGCTGTGGCGACCATTGCTTGAGCGGGCTGCTGGCGCCGACGTGCATCACCGCATAAGGTGCTGCCGGTCGCGCGAACGCCCCCGCCGGCGGCGCGGGCCAAGCGGCCGGATCGTAGGCGGCGGGAGGCGGACCGTCGACGAGGTCGGTGCACAGGTCGCCCCACGCCGCCGGTGTCGCGCGGTACGCGACGAGCCGGTCGACCGGCCAGTCGCGGCGCCGCGACGGTGCGCCGCCGAAGGCGACGATCCAGCGCGCGCGCATCGCCGCGGCGAGCCACGCATAGCGATTGTCGCCGGGCACGAGCGCCAGATCGAACGGCGCCTCGGCGAACAGCGCGGGCGGCAGCGCCGCCGGACTCCAGCCGATCGCGCGCACGCCATACGGGCGCGCGGCGTAGAGCGGTGCCGCCGCATGCGCGACCGTCATCACGATCGCGGCCCGCGGGTAGCGCTCGCGCAGCTTGGCGAGCAGTGGCGTCAACATCAGCGTATCGCCGAGCAGCAGGTGATGCGCGATAAGGATTCGCGCCGGATCTGCGGGCGCGCGGCGCGGACGCACGCGGTCGGCGAGGCTGCGCGCCACCACTTCGACGCGGCCGGCGAAGCGTCCCTGGCGCGCCACCGGGCCCGTCAGGACCCGCGCTTGCACGCGGCCGGCCGCCATCATGGCGCGAGCCCCGCCTGCTCGGCATGGTGGCGCTCGCGAAACCGGCGCGCCTCGCTGCGCTGCGCCGTGACGCTGCGCACGAAATGCAGCAGCGACGGCGCGCGCGGGCAGCTCGCCGCGACTTCGTCGATCACCTCGAGCCAGCGCGCGATGACCGCCTCGCGCGCGAACGGCGCGGCACGCGCCCGGCCGTTGGCGACCATCGCCGCGTAGGTCGCCGGGTCGGACTTGAGTCGCGCCACGGCATCGAGCGCGGACGCGGCGTCGTGGATCGGCACGTAGTCGAGCGGCGTGCGCGCGAGCGCGCGGAACGCCGGCTCGTCGTCGAGCAGGGCCGGCGTGCCGGCGAGCCACGCGTTGGTGAGCTTGGTCGCGGGCTTGCGCTCGAGCATCGAAGGGCCTTCGGCGCGGGCGGCGATGACGAGGTCGACGTCGTGATAGTCGTTCCACGCCGCTTCCGACAGGCGCAGTTCGATTCCCATCGCCTTGAGGCGCGCGCGGAAGTCGGCGCCGCGCAGCCACTGCGGCAGGCGGGCGAGGCGGCCGAAGTACGCGAGCGTTGCCACGCCGCTGCCGCGCGCAGGATCGCGCGCCAGAAGCCCGGGCTGCGGCCAGTGCGGAATGTAGCGCTCGTGCGGCGCCGGCGCGACGCAGTCGTTCTGCACCACGACGCGCGCGCAGGCATACAGCGGCGAGCGGTCGGCGCGCACGCCGACCAGGCGCGCGCGATGGGCACCGTTGAAGTAGGCATTGAGGTCGTCCCAGTGGGCGACGCCGATCGCATTGCGCGGGTAATGCGCGCCGAAGATCGCCCGATAGCCGCGCGCGGCGAGCGGCTCCCGCAGCAGCAGGTACGACTGCACGATCCAGACGTCGAGGCCGCTGCGGAACCGCGCCTGCTCACGGTCGACGTCGCCCGGCGCGAACGCGCCGATGTCGCGCCAGCGCGCGACGTCCTTGGGATCGACGACGAAGGCGACGGTGCCCGCTGGGGTGGACTCCCCCCGAAGCGAGCTTCGCTCGCCTCCCCCCGCAGGGGGGCGAGCGCCTCGGGGCGGCCCTTCGGTGCTCATGGCGCTCATCGCGCGGCAGCGCGCGCGCCGCGTGCGGCGACGGCTTCGCGAAACACCGTGTCCATGCGGTCGAGCATGTGCGATTCCGTGTAGCGGCCGCTGACGAGCTCGCGGGCATTGCCCGCCATCGCGCGGCCTCGCGCGGGGTCGTCGAGCAGCGTGTCGATCGCCGCCGCCAGCGCCTCGGCATCTTCGCGCGGCACGACCACCGCCGTCGATCCCGCGTGTGCAATTTCGGGAATCGCGCCGACGTCCGTGGTGACGCTGGGCACGCCCGCGAACATCGCCTGCAGCAGCGCCTGCGGCACGCCCTCGTTGGCGTAGGACGGCAGCGCGAACACGTCGAGCGCCGCGAGCCACGGCGCGACGTCGTCCTGCTGGCCGACGAAGCGCACGCGCGCGCCGAGCGCGAGTGCCGCGGCCTTGCGCACCAGCGCGTCGCGTTGCGGACCGTCGCCGACGATGACCAGCAGCGCGTCGCGCCGGTGCATCTGCGCCAGCGCGTCGATCAGGTACGCATGCCCTTTCCAGCTGCGAAGGGTGGCGACGATGCCCACGATCGGCGTCGCGGCGGGCAGGCCGAGCGCCGCGCGCGCGTCGGCCCTGGCGATCGGCGGATGGCGCGCCGGGTCGATCCCGGTCGGCACCGAATGCACGCGCGCAGGGTCGAGCGCGAGGTCGCGGATCAGCGCTTCGCGCAGCGTGTCGCCGGTCGTGACGATGCGTGCGGTGGCGTTGCGGTAGAGCCAGCGCGTCGCACGGTTCGCCTGCACCGGCACCGACACGTGGCGCGTGCGCACCAGCGCCGGCGCCCCCGCGCGGCGCATCGCGAGCCCGCGGCAGGCGAGCGCCGCGAGCCAGCTGTCGGTGGAGCTGTGGGTGTTGACAACGTCGACCGGCCGCGCCGCGAGCGCGCGCCACATCGCCAGCGCGCCGCGCGTGCGCTTGCCGCCGATCGGCAGCGCGATCGCCGGCACGCCGAAGCGCGGGGCCTCGGCGGCGATGCGCGCGCCGGGCGCGGCGTACACGACGACATCGTGACCGCGCGCGATGAAGCCGGCGGCTTCGCGCAGCACGCGGATCTCCTGGCCGCCCCAGCCGGTCGACGATTCGGTGTGGGCGATGCGCAGCGGCGAGCCCGTCACGGCGGCTGGTCGGCGCGAAGTCAGGCGGCGACCTTGGCGAACTGGATGCGCGACAGCCGCGTGTACGCGCCGTTGCGCGACAGGAGCTCGGCGTGCGTGCCTTGCTCGACGACGCGGCCGCCGTCGAGCACGACGATGCGGTCGGCGTGCTCGATCGTCGACAGCCGGTGCGCGATCACCACGGTGGTGCGGCCCTTCATCAGCGTGTCGAGCGCCATCTGCACCATGCGCTCGGATTCGGAGTCGAGCGCCGACGTCGCCTCGTCGAGGATCAGGATCGGCGCGTTCTTCAGCACGGCGCGCGCGATGGCGATGCGCTGGCGCTGGCCGCCCGACAGGCGCAGCCCCTGCTCGCCCACCGGGGTATCGAATCCCTGCGGCAGCGCACGGATGAAATCCAGCGCATGCGCCGCCGCCGCCGCGCGCTCGACGTCCTCGCGCGCCGCGCCGGCCATGGCGCCATAGGCGATGTTGGCGGCGATCGTGTCGTCGAACAGCAGCACGTCCTGCGACACCAGCGCGATCTGCGCGCGCAGGCTCTTCACCGTCAGCGTGGTGATGTCGTGGCCGTCGATGAAGAGCCGCCCTGCCGACGGCGCGTAGAAGCGCGGGATGAGGTTGACGAGCGAGGTCTTGCCGCTGCCCGAGGCGCCGACCAGCGCGACCGTCTCGCCCGGCGAGATGACCAGCGACACGCCATTGAGCGCTTCGCGGCCGTCGCCGTAGCGCAGCGTCACGCGCTCGAACTCGATCTTGGCGCGCGCCCGCTCGAGCACGATCGTGCCCGCGTCGGGCTCGTCGTCGAGGTCGAGCAGGCCGAAGATGCTTTCCGACGCGGCGAGCCCGCGCTGGATGGAGGCGTTGATGCCGGACAGCGACTTCAAGCGGTCGAGGAGGGTGATGAGGGCGAGCGTATAGGCGAGGAAGACGGCGACGTCGAGGCGCCCGTCCTGGCTTTGCATCAGTGCCATCCACACGATGAAGCCGATGCCGAGGGCGGCGATGAACACCGCGAGTGGCGTGCTGGCCGCGCCGGCGGACGCCTGCTTCGACATCGAATGCCGCAGCGCGTTCGCCGCCTTCACGGCCCGTTCGCGCTCGTAATCCTCGCCGCCGAACACGCGCACGATGCGGTGGCCGCCGATCATCTCCTCGAGC
>DATBOK010000040.1:0-3381 GCA_036553845.1 Casimicrobiaceae bacterium | reverse complement strand
GCCGCGGGCAACGCCGCGAGATGGGCCTGTATGCCCTCGGGCTCGACCATGCGGCCGTCGCCCACCTCGCCGCAGGCCTGGTCGCCCGCGTCGGGGCCGAGGATCGTCACGCCATCGCTGCGCAAGGTGGCCACGTTGCGCCGCGTGGCGGCGTTGCTCCACATCTGGCGGTTCATCGCCGGCACCACCACCAGCGGGCATTCGCGTGCGCAGCACAGCGTCGACAGCAGGTCGTCGGCGTGGCCGTTGGCCAGCTTGGCGATGAAGTCGGCGGAGGCGGGGGCGACCACGATCGCGTCGGCGCCGCGCGACAGCGCGATGTGGCCCATCGCGTTGGCGGCACCCGAGGCCCACAGCTCGCTCGGCACCGGGCGTCCCGACAGCGCCTGGAACGTCATCGGCGTGACGAATTTCGTCGCGGCGTCGGTCATCACCACGTCCACCGCCACGCCGTCCTTGACGAGCAGGCGCGTGAGCTCCGCCGCCTTGTACGCGGCGATGCCGCCGGTGACGCCGAGCACGACGCGCGTCAGGCGAGGGGTCTTGGCATTGCGTTCGGCCATGGTGGAAATCACGATGTGCGACGACGCGAGAGTTTACGCTCACCGGGGGCGCTGCATTTCCCGGACCGTCATCGTCCGCCATGCGGTGACGGGAATGACGGCGGTGGGCGATGTACGTAATATGGGTCCACCGCGATGCATAACCCAGCCCCCTGAATGCCGGAGAACCTGTTCGCCGCCGCCGGTGACGACCTTCGCGAGGGTCGCGTGGCCGAAGCCGTGGCCAAGCTGCGCGAGCACCTGAAGCGCCAACCGAGCGACGCTGCCGCGGTCGAGCGGCTGGGCTTCGCGACCCACCAGATGGGCGATTTGCCCGCCGCGGCCGCGGCTTTCGGCACGCTGTGCCGCCTGCGCCCCGAATCGGCCGCGGCCGAGAACAACCTCGGCACCGTGCTGGGGCAGATGGGCCGACCCGTCGACGCGCTCGATCATTTCGGCCGCGCGATCGAGCTCGACGCGAGCTTCGTCGACGCGCGCTTCAACCGCGCGCAGCTGCTCGAGATGCGCGGGCAGTCGAAGGGGGCGATCGACGACCTGCGCAACCTGCTGCGGCTCGCGCCCACGCACAAGCAGGGATGGTACCGGCTCGGAAATCTGCTCAACATCACCGGCCGCCGCCAGGAGGGGCAGGCCGCACTCGACCGCGCGATCGAGCTCGACCCCGAATACGCCGAGGCGCGCTGGGCGCGCACGATGTCGACGCTGCCGCAGGCCTATGACGTGGGCGAGGAGCCCAACGCGTTCTATGCCGAGTTCGAGCAGCGGCTGGACGCGCTCGACCGCTGGTTCGCCGACGACCGCGACGATCTCGGCCAGCGCGCGGTGGGCAACCAGCAGCCGTATTACATCGCGTATCACGATCGCAACAACCGCGAGGTGCTGTCGCGCTACGGCGACTTGTGCGCCCGGCTGATGCGCGTGTGGTACGGCGACATTCCGCCGCAACGGCGGGCGTGGCGCGACGGTCCGGTCAAGGTGGCGATCGTCTCCGGCAACGTGCACGACCATGCGGTGTGGACCGCGATCGTGCGGGGATGGTGCCAGGGCATCGACGCCAAGCGCTTCCGGCTCGCGATCATCTATACCGATACGGTGGTCGACCGCGAGACCGAGATCGCGCGCCGCAGCGTCGACACGTTCGTGCAGGGCACGCGCGACTTCGGCGCCTGGGTCGACGCCATCCGCACGCTCGCGCCCGACGTGCTGATCTATCCGGAAGTCGGCATGGACAAGACCTGCATCAAGCTCGCGGCGCTGCGCCTGGCGCCGGTGCAGGTGGCGGCCTGGGGGCATGCCGAGACCACGGGCATGCCGACCATCGACTACTTCCTGTCGGCGGCCGCGTTCGAGTCGGATACCGCCCAGCAGAACTACAGCGAGAAGCTGGTGCCGCTGGCGGGCATCGGCGCGCGCTACGCGCCGCTCGCGCCGGAGCGCGTCGATCTCGACCTGCGATCGATCGGGCTCGACCCCGCGCGGCCGATCGCGCTGTGCCCGGCCACGCCGTACAAGTTCCTGCCGGAGTACGACTGGACGTTCGCCGAGCTCGCACGCGAGATCGACAATTGCCAGCTGGTGTTCGTCACCGACAACATCGCACCGCGCCTGTCGGAGCTGCTCGCGCGGCGTCTCGAGGCCGAGTTCGCCAAGGGAAGCCTCGACGCCTCGCGCTTCGTGCGCTTCATCCCCCGCCAGCCGCGGCCGCAGTTTTTCAGCCTGATGCGGCAATCGGCGATCTACCTCGACACGCTCGGGTTCTCCGGCTTCAACACGGCGATGCAGGCGCTCGAGTGCGGGCTGCCGGTGATCACCGTCGAGGGCCGCTTCATGCGCAACCGCTTCGCGGCCGGGCTGCTGCGGGAGATCGAGCTCGAGGCGCTGCTGGCCGACGACGCCGCGCAATACGTGGAGATCGCCGCCGACCTGCTGTCCAATCCGCATGCGATGCGCTCGGCGCGCCGCATCGTCGCCGAGAATTTCCCGCGCCTTCTCAACCGCGACGAATCGATCCGCTCGCTCGAGGAGTTCCTCGAGTCGGTGGCGCCGCCGCGCGCGCGCCAGCCGTCGACGCTGATGGACCGGTTGAAGGGGATGCTGCGGCGGTGACGCGCAGGACTTTGCGGAACGTCAGTAATGCCCCGCATGCTCGCCCACCGGCGAGCGCCGCACGCGCGTTTCCGGCTTGAGCTTCAGCGTCCATGACGCGTCGACGCGCTTCACGTGCGACAGGTCGATCTCGCGCTGCGTCGACTCCTCGGTGCCGTCGAGCTGCGGATGCCACACGCGCACCTTGTACGTGCGCGACGTGAGGTCGGCGATCACCGCCTTGCCGTCGGCACCGGTCTTGGCGAAGTAGGGCGACTCCGACACGTACACGTAGCCGATCATCCAGTCGTGGATGTTGCAGCCGAGCACCACCACGCCGGGCGTGTCGAACACCACGGGCTGCGCGGGCACGCCGGCATAGAGCGGCAGCTCGAAGCGCTTGGCGCGCGAGAACGAATACACCTGGTGGCGCACGTTGTCGTGGTTGGGGAACACCACCGACGTGCCGACCAGGATCGCGTTGACCTTCGGTGTGAATTCCTTGTCCACCTGGTCGACGACGGATTCGCGCCGCGACGGCAGGCGCATCGCGCCGTCGAGCGGCACCGCGACCACCACGGCGTCGGCGACCGGCATGCCGTGCGCGTCGACCACGGTCGCCACGATCTCGCCTTCGGCGTGAGCGGCGGCGGCCAAGAGCATCGCGGCCAGCAGCAGGACGGTGGCCAATGCCCATCGGACGCGTGGCGAAATGCGCTGTGTTCCCGCGCGG
>DATBOK010000039.1:0-1778 GCA_036553845.1 Casimicrobiaceae bacterium | reverse complement strand
GTCGCACGCACGTCGCCAGGGTTGCGCCCGGCAACCGCCTGGAGATCGCGCCCCTCGCCAATCTGCCGATTGTGCGCGACCTGGTCGTCGACATGCGCGGGTTCTTCGACAAATGGGCGCGCGCCGGCGGGCAGTTCACGCCGACGGCGTCGCGGCATGACGATTTCGCGCGCGTCGCGCCCCACTCGCCCGAGCGCCGCGAAATCGACGCGGCAATCGAGTGCATCGGCTGCGGCGTCTGCTACGCGTCGTGCGATGTCGTCACCTGGAATCCGTCCTATCTGGGACCGGCGGCGCTCAACCGGGCCTGGACCCTTCAGAACGATGTACGCGACGGCAGCCGGGGCGCGCGCCTCGCCGCAGTCGCCGGCGACGCCGGCTGCCACGCCTGCCACACACAGGCGGCGTGCACCGAGCGCTGTCCCAAGCAATTGTCGCCGACCGCATCGATAGCCGGGCTCAAGCGCATGACCGCGCGCGCCGCGCGCAAGGGAGCGCTGTGAGCGCGCGCAGTGAAACGCGCCTCTGGCTCGCGCAGCGGGTGAGCGCGGCGGTGCTCGCGCTCTGCGTGATCGTGCATCTGGTGACGATGATCGTCGCGGTCCGGGGCGGGCTGACCGCTGCCGACATCCTCGGCCGCACGCGCGGCAGCGCAATCTGGGCGGCGTTCTACGGCGTGTTCGTGCTCGCCGTCGCAATCCACGCGCCGATCGGGCTGCGCACGATCGCGTCGGAATGGCTACGTTGGCGCGGACGGGCGATCGACCTCGGCTGGCTCGCCGCCGGCCTCGCGCTGTTCGTCCTCGGCCTGCGCGCCGTCGCGGCGGTCGTGCTGTGAGGCCTGCCGGCTGGCGCAACCGCGACCACCCGTCGTACTGGGCGTTTCTGGTCCATCGAGTCTCGGGGCTGTTGCTGGCGCTGTTCCTGCCGGTGCATTTTTTCGCGCTCGGCCGCGCGCTCGCCGGCGAGGCCGCGCTCGGGGACTTCCTGCGCTGGACCGAGCGGCCGCTGGTCAAGGCTTCCGAAGTGGTGCTCGTCTTCCTGCTCGCCGCGCATCTTGCCGGGGGCTCGCGCCTGCTGCTGATCGAATTCGTCGGCTGGCGGCGCGAGGCGCGGCGGAGCTGGGTCGCCATCGCTGCCGGTGTCGCCGCATTCTGCGCGCTGGCGTTCGCGCTTAACCTATACTGACAGGATGGTTCGCATCGATCCGGGCCTCATCGAGAGCGTCGCCAAGGAGCTCTACATCCGCGCGCTCAAGATCCTGCCGCCTGACATCAAGCAGGGATTCGACACGCTCGCCGCGCGCGAGACTTCGACGACGGCACAGAACGTGCTCGGCACGATGATCCGCAACATCACGGTCGCCGAAGCGACCGACAACCTGCTTTGCCAGGATACCGGCATTCCGATCTACAACGTCACGATCGGGCGCGGCGTGCAGTTCGGCGATGGCGACGGCGCGGCGCTGAAAGCGGCGATCCGCAAAGGCTGCGAGCGCGCGACGCGCGAGCATCCGCTGCGCTCGTCGATCGTGCATCCGCTGACGCGCAGGAACGAGCACACGTCCTGCGGCATCGGCGTGCCGGTGATTCACGTCGACCATGGCGACGATGTCGAGGGTCTGAAGCTCGAGATGATTCCCAAGGGCAGCGGATCGGAAAACAATTCGTGGCTCAAGATGGCGGTGCCGGCGGAAGGTGTCGATGCGATCAAGACCTTCGTCGTCGACTGCGTGCTCGATGCCGGCGGCAAGACCTGCCCGCCGACGATCGTCGGCG
>DATBOK010000251.1:0-4289 GCA_036553845.1 Casimicrobiaceae bacterium | reverse complement strand
GGCGGGATTTCTTTCCGGCTGGGTCCGCGGCGAGGACTACGACGCGTGCTGCCGCTACGCCAATGCCTGCGGCGCGCTGGTCGTCTCGCGGCATGGCTGCGCTCCGGCGATGCCGACGCGGATCGAGCTCGACTATTTTCTTGCCAACGCCGCGCACATTCTGCGTCCCGACCAGAACGCCCCGCTGACACGGCTGCATCGCGTTACCGCGCCACGGCCGGCGCGCGACCAGGTCTTCGTCTTCGCGTTCGACCATCGCAACCAGTTCTTCGACCTGGCGCTGGAAGCGGGCGCCGGCGAGGCGCGGCTGGCGCGGTTGAAGAATCTCTTTGTCGAGGCGGTCGGAGAGACCGAGGCGGCGCTCGGGCTCGCCGGCCGCATCGGCATCCTCTGCGACGATCGCTACGGGCCGGACGCCCTCAACGCGGCGACCGGACGCGGCTGGTGGATAGGCAGGCCGGTCGAGCTGCCGGGCTCGAACCCGCTGGTGTTCGACCGCGGTCGGTCGATCGGCACGAACCTGATTGCGTGGCCGCAGGAGCACGTCGTCAAATGCCTGGTCAAGTTCCATCCCGACGACGACATCGGCAATCGTCTCGAACAGGAAGCGCAGGTCCGCGCGCTCTACGATGCGGTGCAGGCGAGCGGCCACGAACTGCTGCTCGAGATCGTCCCGCCGCAGGAGTTGCCGCGTGCGCCCGACACCGTGTTGCGCGCGATCAAGCGCCTGTACAACCTCGAAGTCTTTCCGGAGTGGTGGAAGCTCGAGCCGATGCCCGCGGGCGAGTGGTCGGCAATCGACGCGCTGATCGCCGAGCGCGATCCGTATTGCCGCGGCGTGCTGCTGCTCGGCCAGGCCGCGGACCCCGCCGCGCTGGCCGCCGGTTTTGCCGAAGCGCGCGCCAGTCGAACCTGTCGCGGGTTCGCCGTCGGCCGCACGATCTTTCACGAACCGAGCCGGAAGTGGCTGGCAGGTGAGCTCGACGACGCGGCGCTGGTGCGCAGCGTGCGCGCGAACTTCGAGGTGCTGATACGCGCCTGGCGCAACGCGCGCGGCGAACCGGCAGCGAGAGCGGCGTGAGCGCGGCGGCGGACTTCAAGACCCGATGGGCCGTCGCCGAGCGATTGCCTGGGAGTCGACACACCGGCGCCAGCCGTGCTCCGGACGGAAACGGGGCCGTAGCGTGAGCGGCACGATTCGGCTGACGGCGGCGCAGGCGCTGGTGCGCTATCTCGCGGCGCTCTCGACCGACACCGGCGCCGGCACGCAGCCGCTGTTCGCCGGCGTGTTCGCGATCTTCGGCCACGGCAACGTCGCGGGGATCGGTGAAGCGCTCTATCGCCATCGCGACCGGCTGCCGACCTATCGCGCGCACAACGAGCAGGCGATGGCGCACGCGGCGATCGCCTTCGCCAAGGCCAGCATGCGCCGCCGCATGATGGCGTGCACGACCTCGATCGGCCCCGGCGCGACCAACATGGTCACCGCCGCGGCACTCGCCCACGTCAACCGCCTGCCGGTGCTGCTGCTGCCGGGCGACGTGTTCGCCTCGCGCGCTCCCGATCCGGTGCTGCAGCAGGTCGAGGACTTTCACGACGGCGGCGTATCCGCCAATGACTGCCTCAAGCCGGTGTCGCGCTACTTCGACCGCATCATGCATCCGGCGCAACTGCTGACTGCGCTGCCGCGGGCGATTCACGTCCTGACCGACGCCGCGCTGTGCGGGCCGGTGACGCTCGCGCTGCCGCAGGACGTGCAGACGATGGCCTGCGACTATCCCGAGGGCTTCTTTGCGCCCGATACCGTCGTGTTTCGCGCCCAGCCCCCGGCGCAAGCCGAGCTGGCGCGGGCCGCCGCGTTGTTGCGCACCGCCCGGCGGCCGTTGATCGTCGCCGGCGGCGGCGTGCTGTACGGCCTGGCCGGGCGCGCGCTCGCCGCGTTCGCCGAGAGGCACGGCGTACCGGTCGCCGAGACTCAAGGCGGCAAGGGCGCGCTCGCCTGGGACCATCCGCTGCAGCAGGGCGCGATCGGCGTGACGGGCTCGCCTGCCGCCAATGACCGCGCGCGCGAGGCCGACGTGGTTCTCGCGGTCGGAACGCGCCTGCAGGATTTCACCACCGGCTCGCATTCGATGTTCGGTGGCGCGAAGCTCCTGAGCGTCAACGTCAATGCCTTCGACGCGCTCAAATGGCGCGCGGTCGCGCTGGTCGGCGACGCCGGGCTCACCCTCGATGCGCTGTCGCAGGCGCTGGCCCACTGGCAATCCGAACCGTCGTGGCAAGCGAAGGCAAAAGCGGCGGCGAACGCCTGGCGCGGCGACGTCGAGCGCATCACCGGCCGCCGCGACGCCGCGCTTCCGTACGAAGGCGAAGTGATCGGCGCCGTGCAGCGCTCGGCCGGCGGCGCCTCGGCGCGCGACATCGTCGTCTGCGCCGCCGGGACCTTGCCCGCCGAATTGCACAAGCTCTGGCGTGCGTCGGGGCCCGGCGGCTATCACGTCGAATACGGCTACTCGTGCATGGGCTACGAGATCGCGGGCGGGCTCGGCGTCAAGATGGCGCGACCGGACCACGAAGTCATCGTCATCGTGGGCGACGGCAGCTACCTGATGCTCAACAGCGAGATCGCGACCTCGGTGATGCTGGGCAGGAAGCTCATCGTCGTCGTGCTCGACAACCACGGCTACGGCTGCATCAACCGCCTGCAGCAGGCCTGCGGCGGAGAGGCGTTCAACAACCTGTTCGCCGACTGCGTCCAGGGTCCGGACGGCGCGCCGCGCATCGACTTCGCCGCGCACGCCGCCTCGCTCGGCGCGCTGGCCGAGAACGTGAAGACCATTCCGGAGCTCGAGGCGGCAATGCAGCGCGCCCGCGCCGCGGCCCGCAGCTACGTGATCTGCATCGAGACCGATCCGGACAGGACGACCGAAGAGGGCGGCTGGTGGTGGGATGTCGCGATACCGGAAGTGTCGGAGCGCGAAGAGGTGCGGCGGGCACGCGAAGCGTACGAAAAAGCAAAACGAGAACAGAAACCTTGAATGCGCGACGATCGTAAAACGGACTCCCTGACCCGTCATTCCCGCCCGCGATGCTCCCCCTCGGGGGCAGGCTCCAGCGGCAATCCAGTGACTTTCGACGGACGCCACTGGGTCCCCGCTTGCGCGGGGACGACGAGGCAATGGCTGGGTCCCCGCTTGCGCGGAGACGACTGGGCAACGGGTTGACGGGGAACGAATGATGAGTCAACCCTTCAACGTCAAAATCGGCATCAACCCCATTTCGTGGAGCAACGACGACCTGCCCTCGCTCGGAAGCGAGACGCCGCTCGAGGTGGCGCTGAGCGAAGGCAACGCGATCGGCTACCAGGGATTCGAGCTGGGGAACAAGTTTCCGCGCGAGTCGAAGGCGTTAGGCCGCGTGCTGGCTGCGCACGGGCTCGACCTGGTGTCCGGCTGGTACTCGGGACGGCTCGCGCGACGCTCGGTCGCCGAGGAAATCGCCGCGGTCGAGCCGCACCTCAAGCTGCTGGCCGGCAACGGTGCGAAGGTGATGGTCTACGGCGAGGTCGCCGACAGCATCCAGGGTGCGCCCGAGCCGCTGTACAAGCGGCCGCGCTTTTTCCGCGACGCGGAGTGGCGCGAGTACGCCGACCGGGTCACGGCATTCGCGCGGCACACGCTCGCGCGTGGCGTGCGTCTCGCCTATCACCACCACATGGGCGCGTACGTGCAGTCTCCCGCCGACGTCGACCGGCTGATGGCGCTGACCGGCGACGAGGTCGGATTGCTGTTCGACAGCGGGCACATGAGCTTCGCCGGCGGCGACGCGGTCGCGATGCTCGCGAAGCATGTCGGCCGCGTCTGTCACGTGCACTGCAAGGACGTGCGGCCGCAGGTGCTTGCGCTCGGGCGCAATCGCAACTGGAGCTTCCTCGAATCGGTGATCAACGGAGCGTTCACCGTGCCCGGCGACGGCGCGGTCGACTTCGCCGCGCTGCTCGGACTGCTGCACGAGCACGGCTACGTAGGCTGGCTGGTGGTCGAGGCCGAGCAAGATCCGACCATCGCGCCGAGCTATCGCTACGCGGAAATGGGTTACCGGCATTTGCGCGAGCTGGTCGACCGCATCGGCGGCGGTGCGAAGGCCGCCGCATGAGACATCCTGTGTCAACCCGTGGCCGTTTGAAGCAGCATTTGAGCGGCGCGATGTTGGGTGGAGTCGTAGGGCTTGCGATCGATCCAAGCGCGCCAGATCACGCGCAGCCAAGCCCGCGAGAGGATGCGAATGGC
>DATBOK010000227.1:0-17972 GCA_036553845.1 Casimicrobiaceae bacterium | reverse complement strand
CGCCCGAATCGCGAATTCGGTCCAGCAGGTTGTTGAACGCCATGATCACAAGCGCGATCTCCGGAGGCGCGTTGCTTTGATCCAATGGACGAAGGTCGTCAGGTCCGCGACCTAGGAGCTCATCGCGGACGTGGACGAGCGGTGCGATGCCGTGTTTCACGCCAGTCCAGGCAAGGGTTACCGCGGCAACGGCGATCAGCAGCGTTGGTACCAGTTCCGCCGCCAGGATTTCCCATATCAGCCATCGCCGCTTGTGCAGCGTTTCGCCGACCTGAACAGAAAAGCCGCTGTCGGTGCGCATCGCCGCTATGCGCACGGGTTCGCCGCGATAGACGCCGTCGAAGAATCGGGGCTCTCCGGATGTCAGCGTCGGCGATGGGGGCAGGTATTGAGTACCGGCGATGATCCGTGCGTCGGGCGATCGGATTTGAAAAACCACGGTGTCGACATGATCATAGAGCAGCGCTTGCTGCGTCTGTATCGACATGTCGAGATGTGGGCCATCCGCGCCGGTGCGGACGTTTTTCGCCAATCCGAGCACTGGATCCAGAAGCGAGCGGTCGTAATTGGCTTTGGCGACGCTCAACGCAACGCTATAGGTCAGCAATCCGGCGCAGAGCACCAGAAACAACAGTGATGGAATCAGGAAGACCAGCAGACGACGCCGTATGCTGTGCGCCGATGCATCGGCTTCATCCATCGAGTGACTCCAACATGTAACCGACGCCGCGCACAGTGCGTATGCGGACGCCGGCCGCTTCGATTTTGGCGCGCAGGCGCGAAATGTAGACCTCGATGGTGTTAGGCGTCGAGTGTTCGTCGCAGCCGAACATCCGTTGCACGATGGTATCTTTGTTGAGAACGCGTCCTGGCTGGTTCAGGAACAGTTCCATGAGTTCCCACTCGCGGACCGTAAACTCCACTGATGCACCATTGGCCTTAATCCGCCTGGTCTGCACGTCTACCACGAGGCCACCGATCGCGATCGACGTCATTGGCAGTGAGGTTCGCCTCAGCAATGCGCGAACCCGCGCCTCGAATTCAGTGAGCGAGAAAGGCTTGGTTAAATAATCGTCGGCACCGAGGTCGAGTCCACGCACCCGGTCCTCGACTGTGTCGCGCGCCGTCAATATCAAAACGTTGGTCTTTGATTGGCGCAGCCGTAGCCGGCTCAGAACCTCGAAGCCGTCAATGTCGGGAAGACCTATATCCAGTACTACCAGTTCGTAGGGTCGTTCACGGAGCGCGCTCTCCGCCTGGCGACCGCTGTTCGCATGGTCGACGCCGTGACCAGCCTGCGTCAACAGGAGCGTCAGCCCCGTCGCAAGCAATGCATCGTCCTCGACAACAAGTATGCGCATGGGCTTGGGCTCGACGACCGCGGTGTTGCCACGCGACCTTGTACTCGCGGCGACGTGACGCATCGCGGTTTCCTTTTGCCACCGAAATAGCAGCCTTCATGAAAGTCTGCGCGCCCGGGATTATTTTTTCAAGGCCGAGCGACGATTGATGCCGGAGCCGCGAAAGCAGTTTCTAATTCCAGTGAACCGCCAATGGGCCGCCAATTTCATGCAGCAGCATTTTCGTGGGCCATCCCAGAATACTAGGGCGACGCCGGCCCGGTAGGGATCGACGTCCGGCACGGTGGAATCGCCGCCGGACCTGCGGTCCTGGCGGTGAGGCCCCATTCGATCGGGTCGGCGAGAATACCGGTTTGACTAACGCATTGGCCAAAAAAGTCCCCCGGTGCTCGTATCTCGGCGGTAACTTCGGATTCAGGATCGGACCCGCGGACGCTGCTGCGAGCTGTTTGTCTCATCGCCCGGTGTCGCAGCGCCAATTGCTGACGGACACGCAGTTTGCATAAACTTCGACCCGGCCGAAGTCAACTTGATCGCAGACCCGTGAGCGCGAGGGGCCGCCACGAGTGCGAATACCGGCGTGCGCAGGACAAAGGTACTCCGGCGAACGCGAAGCGGCGCCGCGGCTCACGACCGCGGTTTCGTCCACGTTCCGAGACTTGCTCGCAGCGCGTTCTTCTGCACCTTGCCCATCGCGTTGCGCGGCAGCTCGGCCGCGAACACCACGCGCTTCGGCACCTTGAAATGGGCGATCTCGCCCCTCAGCGCGCCGATGATCGAAGCCTCGGTCAGCGCGTGGCCGTGCTTCGCCACGACGACTGCGACGACCACTTCGCCGAAATCAGGGTCCGCGATGCCGATGACCGCCGACTCGGCGACGCCATCGATGGCGTCGATGCGCTCCTCGATTTCCTTCGGGTAGATGTTGAGGCCGCCGCTGATGATGAGGTCCTTGGCGCGGCCGGTGATGGTGACGTAGCCGTTGCCGCTCCATTGCCCGAGGTCGCCGGTGCGGAACCAGCCGTCGCAGTGGATCGATTCGCGCGTCTTGTCGGGCATGCGCCAATAGCCGCGGAACACGTTGGGCCCGCGCACCTCGATCGCGCCGACCACCCCTGACGCGCAAGCCGCGCCCGCGCCGTCGACGATACGCACCTCGACGCCCGGCAGCGGCGGGCCCACGGTGCCGGCGACGCGCGTCCCCACATACGGATTCGACGTGTTCATGCCGGTCTCGGTGAGGCCGTAGCGCTCGAGAATGCGCTGGCCGGTGCGCGCTTCGAAGGTGCGGAACGTCTCGGCGAGGAGCGGCGCCGATCCCGACACGAAGAGCCGCACGCCCGCCGCGGCCTCGCGCGTGAGCGCGGGCTCGGCCAGCAGGCGCGTATAGAACGTCGGCACGCCCATCATCACGCTCGCCTTCGGCAACAGCGTGGCCACCTCGTGCGCGTCGAAGCGCGGCAGCCAGATCATTCGCGCGCCGGCGAGCAGCACGCAGTGCACGGCCACGAACAGGCCGTGCACGTGGAAGATCGGCAGCGCGTGCAGCAGCACATCGTGATGGCTGAATTGCCACGCTTCGACGAGCGCCAGCGCGTTGCTCGCGAGATTGCGGTGGGTGAGCATCGCGCCCTTGGAGCGCCCCGTCGTGCCGCTGGTGTAGAGGATCGCCGCCAGATCGTCGGGCGCGCGCGTCACGGTGGCGAACGTCGCCGGCATCGACGCCGCGCGGTCGGCGATCTCGCCGCCGTGCGCATCGAGCGTCAGCACCGTCGCGCCCTTCGCCAGCGTGGCGATTACGCCGAGCATCGCGTCGCGGCATACGACGACGCGCGGTTCGGCGTCGGCGAAGAAGTATTCGAGTTCGGCGCGCTGGTACGCGGGGTTGAGGGGCAGGTAGACGAGCCCTGCGCGCAGCGTCGCGAGATAGAGCGCGAGCACCTGCCAGTGCTTGTCCACCTGCACCGCCACGCGATCGCCCGGTTGGCAGCCGGCTTCCACCAGCGCATGCGCGAACCGAGCCGCGAGCCGCTCGATGTCGCCGTAGCTCACCGCGGGGCCGCCCGGCACCATCGCGCAGGGCTGCGAACGTTCCTCCGGAAAATGCCGTTCCAGCAGCGTGTAGAGATTCGCGTCCATCGCAGTCCGTGCTAAGTTGCGCGAGATTATTCCACAGGATCCGCGGTTCCTCACGAGTGGACAACCCGCGCACGATCGCGCCGCGCGAGCGCCTCGCGGCGCTCGCCGACGATGGCCGCTTCGCTGAGCACGACGCCGTGGTGCCGAGCCCGCACCTCGCGCGCTTCGGCATCGCCGCGCAGGACGACGACGGCGTCGTCGCGGCGACGCTCGCCATCGACGGCCGCGCGTTCGAGGTGGTCGCGCAGGACGCGCGCTTTCTGGGTGGAAGCGCCGGCGAGCGCCATGCGGCGAAGATCGCGGCTGCCATCGGCCGCGCACGCGCGACGGGGCGCCCGTTGCTGATTCTCGCCGCGTCGGGTGGCGTGCGCCTGCACGAGGCCAACGCGGCGGAGCTTGCGCTGGCACGGGCACTGCGCGCGCTCTGCGACGCGCGCGCCGCCGGCCTCGCGACGTTCGCGCTCGGCGTCGGCGATGTCTTCGGCGGCATGTCCGTGATGGCGGCCGCGTGCGGCGCGCTGGCGCTGACGCCGCACGCGCGCTTCGGGCTGTCGGGGCCCCGCGTGATCGCGCAGGCGCGCGGGCCTGGCGAAGTCGACCCGCAGGATCATGCCGCGATCGATGCGCTGTTCGGCGCGGCGGCACGCGCACGCGACGGCATCGCGACGCTCGTCGCCGACGATCCCGACGCGGTGCGCGCCTGGCTGCGCGCGAGCGGCGGCGTGGCGGCGCCGTTTGCCGACGACCTCGCGCGCGTGCAGGCCCGCCTGCTACGCGACGCGCCGGGCGACGCCTCCGCCATCATCATCGCCGTGCGCGGCGCGCACGCCACGCTTCCCGCGTTCGACCGGGAAGTCGATGCTGCGCGTGTGGTCGCCGCCGACGCGGTGCTGCTCGCGCTGCCACGTGTGGTCGATACGCTCGTCATCGTCGAGGACTCGCGCGGTCACGAGGCGAGCGCGGGCGCCGAGCGCGTCGCGCTGTCGCGCTTTCTCGCGCATCATGCGCTGGTGCTCGCCGCGCTGCGCGCGCGCGGCGTGACGATCGTCGGCGTCGTCACCGGCGTCGGCCACAGCGCGGCGTTCTTCGCCAACGCGCTGCAGGCCGACCGCCTGTATGCGCTGCCGGCGAGCCGCATCGTGGCAATGGAGGCGCAGGCGCTGGCGCGCGTCATCGGCATGGACGCGGGCCTCATCGCGCGCGCGGTCGAGGACGACCCGCTGCTCGGGCATCCGGCGCGGCATTTCGCCGCGCTGGGAGGCCTGGCGCTGGTCGACGCCGTCAGCGACGCGCGCTGAGCGGCGTCGTCACCGGCGCGCGCAAAAGCGCAGGCGCGTCATCGCGAACGCGCGGTCGTCGAGCCAGTCGCGAGCATTCGCCAGCGAGTCGGCGAGCGATGCCGGTCCGGGCGCCAACGCGAAGCAGCCGTCGAAATGCGCGTCGAGCGCCGGCAGCGCCGCGTCGTCGATGGCGCCCGACAGCAACGCCACCGGCACGCCCCGCGCGCGCGCGCGGCGCGCGACGATCGACGGCGCCTTCAGCATCAGCGTCTGCGCGTCGGAGCGGCCCTCGCCGGTGATTGCCCAGTCGGCGCCGTCGAGCGCGGCGTCGAGGCCGTTCATGTCGGCGACGGTCTCGGCCCCGCTCGCGAAGCGCGCACCGAGGAGTTGCAGCGCGAATCCCAGGCCGCCGGCGGCGCCGGCACCGCGCTCGCTCGCGGCGTGGCGACCGAGCGCCGCCTCCACCCGCGACGCGTAGTGCATCAGCGTGCGGTCGAGCGCGTCGACGTCGGCCGCGGCCACGCCCTTTTGCGGACCGAATATGGCGGTCGCGCCACGCATGCCGGTGAGCGGATTGTCGACGTCCGACATGATCGTCAGGCGCACGCTGCCAAGGCGCGCGTCGAGTCCGCTGGCGTCGACGCTCGCCAGCGTGCCGAGGCCCTCCGGCGTGGGCCGCACCGCGCGGCCTTCGGCGTCGAGGAAGCGCACGCCGAGCTCGGCAAGGAGTCCGGCGCCGCCATCGTTCGTGCTGCTGCCGCCGAGACCGATGGCGATGGCGCGGCAGCCGTCGTCGATCAGCGCGCGCAGCACGCGGCCGACGCCGCGCGTGTCGCGCGCGCGCACGTCGCTCGTGCCGGCCGCGGCATCGGTGAGGCCGACGATCTGCGCAATCTCGACGACGCCCTCGCCGTCGGCGAGGCGCCCCACCGGCGCCTGGATGGGCGCGCCGGTCGCGCCGCACGTGGCCACGTCCCGCCGACGGCTGCCGGGCGACGCCGCCAGCAGCGCGTCGAGCGTGCCCTCGCCGCCGTCGGCCATCGGCCGCGCACGCACTTGCGCGTGCGGCAGGGCGCGCAGCACGCCGCGGGCGATCGCGTCCGTCGCCGCGGGTGCCGCGAGCGAGCCCTTGAACGAATCGACGGCGACGACGACGATCGGCGACTGCGACGGCATGGCGGGAACCCTGCGGTTATCATCGCCACGTTGGCGCGCGGCGTCGCGCGATGTTAGCAGTGCGCACCGATGGGGATGATCCACGCCATGCTTGCAATCGCGCGCGCATTGGCCGTCGCGCTGGCCGGCTTCGCGCTCGGCGGCATTACGGCGCCGGCCGGCGCTGCCGGGGCAACGGGCGCAACGCCGGCGGCCGACGCGGCTCGCGCGCAGGCTGCGGCAGCCGCCGCGTCGTCCGCGCCGGGGCATCCCGACTATGGGCGCGAAGCGCGCTGGGCCGACGAAGTCGCGCCGACGGTGATGGTGGGCGACGTCGTCTGGCTGCGCACGCCGGATCGCGAGCGCGTGCTCGCCCTCTACACGAAGGCGTCGGGTCCCCTCCGCGGCGGCGTGGTGATCGTGCACGGCCTTGGCGTGCAGCCCGATTTCGGCATCATCGGCGAATTGCGCGCGGACCTCGCAGCGCGTGGCTTCGCCACGCTGTCGGTGCAGATGCCGGTGCTCGCCGCCGATGCGCTGCCCGGCGAGTACGACGCGCTGTTCCCGATCGCCGGCGACCGCATCGAGGCGGGGGTGCAGTGGCTGGCGGCGAACGGTGTGGCGCCGGTCGCCGTAGTCGCGCACAGCCTCGGCGCCGCCATGGCCAACCGATGGCTGGGCCGGCCGCAGCACGCCGGCGTCGGCGCGTTCGTGGCGATCGGCATGAGCGTACCGTGGGCCGCGGCGCAACTGCCGCCCGTGCTCGATGTCACGGCGGAGCACGATCTGCCGGCCGTGCTCGCCAATGCGCCGCTGCGTGCGCTCGCGCTGCCGAAGGCGCGGTGCTCGGCGACGCTGCGCATCGACGGCGCGAATCACTTCCTGGACGGGCATGGCGGCGAGCTGGCCGATGCGATCGCGGCGTTCCTCGCGCGCGCTTTCGGCGCGGACTGCCGCCGCTAGTCCGCCGCGTCGTGCTCAGCGCGTGGCGTGCGTCGCGCGCGAGAGCCGGTCACGCACCGCGCGCCACGCATCGTCGTCCGGCACGTCCTCGATGAGCAGCGTGTCGGCGTGAGCGGCATCGAGCTCGCGCAGCGCGGCATAGAGCCTGCGCGCATAGCCTTCGCTGTCCTGCGGGGCCGCGACCCAGTGGCCGGCAAAGTCGGCGGGGCGTGCCGCGGTTCGCGCCAGCACGCCGACTTCCTCGTCGCGCGCCGCATGCTGCGCGATCTCGGCGGCGAGCGCATGCGCGGCGACGAGGCGCGCGTGCGTGCGCGGCGCGTAGTGCGACGCCAGCGTGCCGGACGCCCGCGGGGCGTCGCCGGCGGGCGCGTGCAGCGCGCGGCCCAGCAGCGCCTCGATCGCCGCCGCATCGATGGCGCCGGGGCGCATCAGCACCGGCGCGTCGCCGTTGAACGCGACGATCGTGCTCTCGATGCCGACGTCGGTGGCGCCGCCGTCGATGATCATCGCCACCGCGTCGCCGAAGTCGTCGGCGACGTGCTGCGCAGTCGTCGCCGACACGTGACCGAAGCGGTTCGCCGACGGCGCGGCGATGCCATGGCCACCGCGCGCGCGAAAAGCCGCGAGCAGGTGCTGCGCCACCGGGTGCGAAGGCACGCGCAGGCCGACGGTCGCGGTGCCACCGGTGACGACATCGTCGACGCGCGCCGCGCGCGCGACGATCAGCGTCAGCGGACCGGGCCAGAACGCGCGCGCGAGTTGCCGTGCACCTGCGGGCACTTCGCGTGCCCAATGGTCGATTTCACCGGCATCGGCCAGGTGCACGATCACCGGATGCCCGGCCGGGCGACCCTTCGCCGCGTAGATGAGGCGCACCGCGGCGGGATTGTCGGCGTCAGCGCCGAGGCCATAGACGGTCTCCGTCGGAAACGCCACGAGGCGCCCGGCGCGCAGGAGTTCTGCCGCGGCGTCGATCGCCTCGCGATCGGGCATAACGATGGAAGCAATGGTCACGAGCGGAGCCCTCGGTGGCCAGGGGCCGTCTGCTAGAATCGACGACTTTACAACGCATCGGATCGACAGCGGCGCCAAGCGGCGCGAATTGTCGCGGAGGCCAGCAATGAGCGAATTCCTGTTCACGTCGGAGTCGGTTTCGGAAGGGCATCCGGACAAGGTCGCCGACCAGATTTCCGACGCGGTGCTCGACGCGGTGCTCGCGCAGGATCCCACCGGCCGCGTCGCCGCCGAGACGCTGGTGTCGACCGGGCTCGTGGTGATGGCGGGCGAGATCACCACCCACGCCAAGGTCGACTTCGCCAGGGTCGCGCGCAACACGATCCGCGAGATCGGCTACAACGATCCGGCGCTGCGCTTCGACGCCGACGGCTGCGCGGTGATGGTGTGCTACGGGCAGCAGTCGCCCAACATCGCGCAGGGCGTCGACCGCGCGTCCGACGATTACCTCAACCAGGGCGCCGGCGACCAGGGGCTGATGTTCGGCTATGCCTGCGACGAAACGCCCGCGCTGATGCCGTTCCCGATCTATTACGCGCATCGCCTCGTGCAGCGGCAGAGCGAGGTGCGCCGCGACGGCCGCCTGCCGTTCCTGCGCCCCGACGCCAAGTCGCAAGTGACGGTGCGCTACCGTGACGGCAAGCCGCACTCGATCGACACGGTCGTGCTGTCGACGCAGCACCATCCGTCGATGAACGACCGCCAGAAGGAACTGGCGGAAGCGGTGATCGAGGAAGTCATCAAGCCGGTGCTGCCGCGCGAGATGCTCGCCAGCACGCGCTACCTCGTCAATCCCACCGGCTGCTTCGAGATCGGCGGCCCGCACGGCGACGCCGGCGTCACCGGCCGCAAGATCATCGTCGACACCTACGGCGGCGCCGCGCCGCACGGCGGCGGCGCATTCTCGGGCAAGGATCCGTCGAAGGTCGACCGGTCGGCGGCCTACGCCGCGCGCTACGTCGCCAAGAACGTGGTGGCCGCCGGCCTCGCCCGCCAGTGCCAGGTGCAGGTCGCGTATGCGATCGGGGTCGCCCGCCCGATGAACGTCACCGTCTACACCGAAGGTACCGGCAGGATTCCCGACGACAAGATCGCCGCGCTGGTCAACGAGCACTTCGACCTGCGGCCGAAGGGCATCGTGCAGATGCTCGACCTGTTGCGCCCCATCTATCGCAAGACCGCGGCCTACGGGCACTTCGGGCGCGACGAGCCCGAATTCACCTGGGAGGCGACCGATCGCGCCGAGGCGTTGCGCGCGGCCGCCGGACTTGCGCCGGCGAAGCCGTCGCGCGAGAAGGTCGACGCGTGAAGCGCGGCAGCGGCCGCGCGGTGCTGGTGGCGTTGACGGCGGCGCTGCTCGGCGCGTGCGCGTCGCATCTGCCGCAGGCGCCGACGCTGGTCGACGCGAGCCGCGCCGGCGGCAGCGTTCGTCTCTACAAGGGCGACACGCTGGTGGTGTCGCTGGCGCCGAACGCGACGGAGGGTGCGCGCTGGCAGGCGGTGCTGGCGCCGGACGTCGTGCTGCAGCAAGTCGGCATGGCCGACCTGCTGCCACCGCAGGTGGCGACGGGCACCGTGGGATCGCCCAACGACACCGTCTACCGCTTTCGGGCCAACGAAGCCGGCACCACCACGCTCGCGTTCGCCTACCGGCGCGCCGACGATCGCAATGCCGTGCCCGAGCGCACGTTGCGCTATGAGGTTGCGGTGCTGCCGCGGCCGGGCGACTACGCGGAGGCGTGGGCCAAGTCGAGGTAAAATAGCAGTTTGGGCGCGCGCCGCGCCCATTTCCGACACGCCCCACGGAGACACCGATGGCCGATTCCAGAAGCCGCACCCGCCGCAACACGCTCGAACGCCGTTGCCTGCCGAAAACCTACAAGCGGATGTTCGTCGGCGCGCCGAAGGGCATCTTCAAGATGCTCGAAAAGATCAAGAAGGCCTGATCCGCGCATTGCCGATGCTCGACGAAGAGGCCGCCTTCGGGCGGCTTCTTTTTCGGCTCCGGCCGCAGCGGTCGACACGCCCGTCGCCATGACTTCGCGCTGCGCGCGCGCTCACCTGCCCGCCCGATGAGCGCCCTGCTGTTCACGCCATTCAAGCTGCGCGAGGTGGCGCTCGCCAACCGCATCATCGTGTCGCCGATGTGCCAGTACTCGGCGGTCGACGGCTGCGCCAGCGACTGGCACGTCGTGCACTGGGGCGAGCTCCTGCAATCGAGCGCCGGCTGGTTCACGATCGAGGCGACCGCGGTGTCGGCCGAAGGCCGCATCACGCCGGGCTGCCTCGGACTCTACGACGACGCCTGCGAGGAGGCGCTGGCGTCGCGGCTCGCGCTCGCGCGCAAGGCCGCGCCCTCGATGCCGGTGGCGATCCAGCTTGCGCACGCCGGGCGCAAGGGTTCGTCGCACGTGCCGTGGGAAGGCGGCAAGCTCATCGCGCGCGACGCCGGCGGCTGGTGGCCGCTCGCGCCCTCGGCGATCGCGCAGCTCCCCGGCGAGGCGCCGCCGGCCGCGCTCGACGTCGCGGGCATCGCCGCGATCAAGTCGCAATTCGTGGCCGCGACGATGCGCGCGCTGCGCATCGGGCTCGACGCCATCGAGCTCCACTGCGCGCACGGCTACCTGCTCAACGAGTTCCTGTCGCCGCTCTCCAACCACCGCGACGACCATTACGGCGGATCGTTCGACAATCGCGTGCGCTTTCCGCTGGAAGTGTTCACCGCGGTGCGCGCGGCGTGGCCGGAGGCGCGCGCGCTGGGCGTGCGCATCTCGGCGACCGATTGGGTCGACGGCGGCTGGACGCTCGAGGACTCCATCACGCTGGCGCAGCGGCTGAAGTCCGCCGGATGCGACTTCATCGACGTGTCGAGCGGCGGCATTTCGCCGCAGCAGAAGATCCCGCTCGGTCCGGGCTACCAGGTGCCGCTGGCGCGCGCGATCCGCGCGGCGACGTCGCTGACGACGATCGCGGTGGGCCTCATCACCGAGCCCGCACAGGCGGAAGCCATCGTCGAAGCCGGCGACGCCGACCTGGTCGCGCTCGCCCGCGGAATGCTGTGGGACCCGCGCTGGCCGTGGCATGCGGCCGCTGTGCTCGGCGCGCAGATCCGCGCGCCCAGGCAGTACTGGCGCTCGGCGCCGCGCGCCACGCCGGACGCCATCGCCGGCGCGCGGACCGGCATGCGCTGACGCCGCTGCGTGACGTGCGCGCGGCGACCTCGCCGCGCGCAGCAGGCAGGCGATGGCGCGGGCGTCCGGTGGGGCCGCCGACCGGCCGCGCTACGCGTGCTTGAGCCAGGTATGGAAGTGCAGCCAGGACATCGCGCCGGCATCTCCGAGCAGCCGCGTCTTGCGCTCCGCCGACAGGTGCGACGGGTCGCCTTGCAGCGCATCGCGCGCCAGCTGCGCGCGCGCGTCGCGCACCTGCTGCGGAAAGCGGCGGCGATCGACCGCCGCCGCGCAGACCAGCGCGTTGACCACCGGATCGACGATCGCCGTGGCGAACGTCGGCGGCGGCGGGGTGTCGACGAGGTGCTCGGTCATTGCGCGGATCTCGCGCGGCACGTGCACCTCCTCGGGAATGAGGAAGAGGCCGGCGCGGCGCGCGCGCCGGCCGAGGCTCGCGCGACTGGTGAACACCGACAGCGGGATCGACACGATCAGCGCGCCGGCCACCGGCGCGAGCCATCCGAGGTACGCCGGGTTGAGCCACCCGACGAATGCCGCCCAGGCCACGCCGAACAGCGTCTGCGCCCCGTGCTGGCGCAGCGCGTAGCGCCACGTCGTCGACGCGTCGTCGCGCGCCGGCGAGCGCCACGTCACCGCCCAGCCGGCCAGCGCCGCGAGCACGAAACGCGTATGGAACAGCATGCGGATCGGCGCCAGCAGCATCGACATCACGATTTCGTCCAGCGTGCTGACGAGGATGTTGAGGCGGCCGCCGAACTCGTGCGCGCGCCGGCCCATCACCAGCACGACGGCGAGGACCTTCGGCAGGAACAGGATCGTGCCGGTGGCGACGACCAGGCGCAGCGCCCATTGCGGCTCCCATTGGGGCCAGATCGGGAACAGCTGATACGGCTCGGCGAAGTACACGGGCGTGGACAGCGTGTGCACGGCCAGCAACGCGGTCGACAGCATCAGGAACGCGAACCACAGCGGCGCCGACAGGTACGCCATGACGCCGGTCATGAACACGACGCGGTGCGCGGGATGCAGGCCCTTCATCAGCGCGAGCCGGAAGTTCATGAGATTGCCCTGGCACCAGCGGCGATCGCGCTTCAGCTCGTCGATGAGATTGGGCGGCATCTCCTCGTAGCTGCCGGGCAGGTCGTACACGATCCACACGCCCCAGCCGGCGCGGCGCATCAGCGCTGCCTCGACGAAGTCGTGTGACAGGATCTCGCCCGACAGCGTGCCGCCCCCCGGCAGGCGCCCGAGCGCGCAGAACTCGATGAACGGCGCGACGCGGATGATCGCGTTGTGGCCCCAGTAGTGCGATTCGCGCAGCTGCCAGTAGTGCAGGCCGGCGGTGAACACCGGACCATAGACGCCGGTGGCGAACTGCTGCACGCGCGCATACAGTGTGTCGCGGCCGGTCGCCTTCGGCGCCGTCTGCAGGATGCCGGCGTCGGGATTGGCCTCGGCGATGCGCACCAGCGTCGTCACGCAATCGCCGGTCATCACGCTGTCGGCGTCGAGCACGATCATGTAGCGATAGTCCTTGCCCCAGCGCCGGCAGAAGTCGGCGACGTTGCCGCTCTTGCGCTTGATGCGGTGCGGCCGCCAGCGGTAGTAGACGTGGCGGAACGCGTCGAGCGAGCGGCAGAGGTCGAACCACGCGGTCAGCTCGGACACGCGCACGTCGGGATTCGCGCTGTCCGACAGCACGAAGAAGTCGAAGCGCGCGAGCAGCCCGGTGCGCGCGACGGACTCATAGGTCGCGCGCAGCCCGGCGAACACGCGCGCAACGTCCTCGTTGGCGATCGGCATGATGATCGCGGTGCGTGCGTTTTCCGCGATCGGCGCGTCGGGCGCGGCGGTGCGCGAGATCGCCCAGCGGTCGCGCCCGCGCCACAGCACGAGGAAGCCCGCGATCGCCGTCCAGAATCCCGCCGACACCCAGCCGAACAGGATGGCGAACAGCACGAGGATCGGGATTTCCAGCAGCGCTCGCCCGTGGTAGGGCAGCACCGATTTCATCAGAACGGTGGCGACGTAGGTCTGGCCGATGATCAACACGGCGAGCACGACGCGCCGGTACCAGCTCACCGGCGCGAGCGAGGGTGCGGCGGTCTCGGTGCCGGCGGCAGGTTTCGCGCGCGCCGGACGCTCGCGCCAGCGGCGCCAGGACCCGCGCAGCCAGTCGGACGGCGCCATCGACGAGCGCGCGAGCGGCGGCGCGGTGGCGAGTCCCGAATCGCGGCGCTCGAGCGGCCGCGTGCCGAGCGTGCGCTCCGAGAGCGCGCGCGCGAGCCGCGCGCGCACCGACACCCGCGCCGGATCGTCCGGATTCGCCTCGCCGCCGGCGGCGTGCGCGAGCTCGGCGTGCATCGCCGCGAACGCCGCGGCGGCGCCGGTCGACGCGTCCGCGCGCGACTCGATGCGCCGGCGCAGCGCCGCCTTGTCGGAGACCGGCAGGTCGAGCGCGTCCAGATAACGGTCGACCATGTCGGGGCGGCGCTTCGCGCGGGTCAGTTCGGCGGCAGCAGATAGCTCCATGTTTCCGACAGCGTACCCGTCCTGTCGCGCAGGAACGCGCGCAGCTCGACGGGTTTCGCATCGTCCTGGCGGTTGAATCGGATCGTCAGCCGGTAGCCGCCGGTGACGTCGTTGCGATAGGCGTTCGACTCCAGGATCTGCGCGTTGGAGACGGCGGTCACCACGGGCTCGACTTCGGCGTCGCGCGGCAGCTTCGACAGTGCCGGTCCCTCGAAATCGATGACGAAGTCGAGGCTCTTGTCCAGCACCTTGCGGAAGCCATGTCCGCGGCGCGTCTGCGTGACCCAGGACTGCGGCGGCCGGGTCTCGCCTTCCATCTGCCACAGCAGCCGGTACTCGAAGTCGATCGGCTCCAGAGGCGCGGCCTGCGCGTCGGGCACCCAGTAGACGACGATGTTGTCGTTGGTCTCGTCCGGCGTCGGTATCTCGACGATCTCGACGCGCCCCGACTCGAATTTGGAGCGCGGCTGCACCCACACGCTCGGCCGTCTTTCAAAGCGCGACTCGAGGTCCTCGTAGCTCGAGAACGCGCGATCGCGCTGCATCAGGCCGAACCCGGCCGGATTGGTGAGCGCGAACGAGCTCGTCAGCAGGCGCTTGGGATTGACCAGCGGGCGCACGATCCACTCGCCGGTGCCCGACTGCACGGACACCACGTCCGAATCGTGCACCTCGGGGCGGAAGTCGCTGGCGGTCGACGGCTGGTTCTCGCCGGACAGGAACATGCTGGTGAGCGGCGCGATGCCGAGCCGTGTCACGCGCTCGCGCAGGAACAACCGCTCGCGCACGTCGACGGCGGTTTCCGTTCCCGGGCGCAGGATGAACCGGTACGCGCCGGCGACGCGTCGCGAATCGAGCAGCGCGTAGATCGTCAGCTCCGTCGCGTTGGCGGCCGGCCGCACCAGCCAGAACTCGACGAACGACGGGAATTCCTCGCCGGACGCGAGCCCGGTGTCGATCGCGAGCCCGCGCGCCGACAGCCCGTAGACCTGACCCTTGCCGAGCGCCCGGAAATAGCTCGCGCCGAGGAACACCAGCACCTCGTCCTTGTATTTCGTGGAGTTGAGCGGGTAGTGCACGCGAAAGCCGGCGAAACCGGGGAAGCGCACGTTCGCCCTGGCGAGCTTGTTGTTGCCGTAGTCGAACTGGTCGGGCGAGTACGGCACCTCGCGCACCTCGTTGCCGACGACCTCGCTGATATGCACCGGGCGGTCGAAATGGAAGCCGGGATGGAAGAACATGACCTCGAACGGCAGCTTCTGCGCGCGCCACAGCGCGTGGTCGGGGCGAAACCGGATGTCGCGGTACTGGTCGTAATCGAGATCGAGCCACTCCTTGGGCAACGTCGACGACGGCTGCTTGTACGGCTGCGCAGCCAGCGCGCGCGCCTTGCGCTCGACGTCGTCGAAGCCGAAACCGTGCGCGGCGCGCGCGACGAGCAGCAGCACGCCCACGGCGATCGTCGCCGCGCGCCGCGCGGCGAGAGGCCACCGCGGCTGCAAAGTCGATGTGGACGTGGACACGTCGTGCATTGGAGAATCGGCGAATGGCAGGTTGGAGCTCCGGCGAGCGCGCAAGTTTAACGTGCGCCAGCGCCGCGCCGCTGACGCTGCCTGCAACCGGGAACCACGATGCCATTCGCGTACTACGCGCGCCTCACCCGCACGCAGCAGGCCACCTACCGCCGCAGCGATGCGATCGTCACGCTGGCGCTGCCGGATGGCGTGGAGCCGGGGGCCGACGTGCGCGCGATCGCCGCGGCGCTCGAAGCCGATCGTCGCACGGACGTGCAAAAGCACTGCCAGGCGCTCGCGGTCGCGCTCGCCGCCGGCTTCGGCGTACCGCCAGTCGCGATCAAGGTGATGGCGGCGCGGCCATCCAACGACTACGGTGAACTGCACGGGCTCTACGATCCGCGGGGGGACGCGCCGCCCGCGCTCATCACGCTGTGGATGCGCACCGCCGCGCTGCGTCGCGTGGTGGCGTTCAGGAGCTTCCTGCGCACGATGGTGCACGAGTTCAACCACCACCTCGACTACGAGCTCTTCCGCCTCGACGACACGTTCCACACCGAAGGCTTCTACAAGCGCGAGTCGGCGCTCGCCAATGCGCTGTTCGCGGCCGCCGGCATGCCCGCCGCCGCGCGCAAGCCCCCCGCGCGGGGCGCGGTATAATCGCCGCTGCTCCCCGAGGAGCGCTGCAATTCGGTGCCGGTGTCGTCCATGCCGCGCCGACCCAGGCTCGGGGACGCTTCCCGGGCACCGACGGGCCGCCCCCGGTGCTCGCCCCCTCACCGGGGAAGCGAAGCTCGTTGCGGAGGCGTAAATCCAATTGGCAACGGCGCTCGTTGAACCGCGACGCAGGTCGACGCGGCGAAGCGGGCGCAAAGGCCCCCTCTTCCCCGCGGTCGCGCGTCGCTTCTGACGGGGTGAGCGCATGAACACGGTAACGGACAACAATCTGCAGCAGGATTTCCGCGTCGCGGATCTCGCCCTCGCGGCCTGGGGCCGCAAGGAGATCCTGATCGCCGAAACTGAAATGCCGGGCCTGATGGCGATCCGCCGCGAGCTGGCGGACGAGCAGCCGCTCAAGGGCGCGCGCATCGCGGGCTCGCTGCACATGACGATCCAGACGGCGGTGCTGATCGAGACGCTGCAGGCGCTGGGCGCGGACGTGCGCTGGGCCTCCTGCAACATCTACTCGACGCAGGACCATGCGGCGGCGGCGATCGCCGAGCGCGGCACGCCGGTGTTCGCGTACAAGGGCGAGTCGCTCGCCGACTACTGGGAGTTCACCCACCGCATCTTCGAGTGGCACGGCAAGGGTCCGGCGAGCACGCCCAACATGATCCTCGACGATGGCGGCGACGCGACGCTGCTGGTGCACCTCGGCGCGCTCGCCGAGACCGACCGCACGGTGATCGGCAAGCCCGGCAACGAGGAGGAATTCGCGCTGTACGCGGCGATCGCCAAGCGGCTCAATGCCGACCCCACGTTCTATTCGCGAATCAAGGCGAACATCAAGGGCGTCACCGAGGAGACCACCACCGGCGTCAAGCGGCTGTACCAGATGCATGCCGACGGACGCCTGGGCTTCCCGGCGATCAACGTCAACGATTCGGTGACCAAGAGCAAGTTCGACAACCTCTACGGCTGCCGCGAGTCGCTGGTCGACGGCATCAAGCGCGCGACGGACGTGATGATCGCGGGCAAGGTCGCAGTGGTGAACGGCTACGGCGATGTCGGCAAGGGCTCGGCGCAGGCGCTGCGCGCGCTGGCGGCGCAGGTCTGGGTGGCCGAGATCGACCCGATCTGCGCGCTGCAGGCGGCGATGGAGGGCTTCCGCGTGGTGACGATGGACTACGCCGCGGACAAGGCCGACATCTTCGTCACCGCCACCGGCAACATCGACGTCATCCGCCTCGCGCACATGCGGAAGATGAAACACAACGCCATCGTCTGCAACATCGGCCACTTCGACAACGAGATCGACGTCGCCGGCCTGAAGCAGTTCCCGTGGGAGAACATCAAGCCGCAGGTGGACCACGTGATCTTCCCCGACGGCCGGCGCATCATCCTGCTCGCGGAAGGGCGCCTCGTGAACCTCGGCTGCGCGACCGGCCACCCGTCGTACGTGATGAGCTCGTCGTTTGCCAACCAGGTGCTGGCGCAGGTCGAGCTATGGGCCAATGCACAGGCCGGCGCGAAGAGGTATCCGGTCGGAGTTCATGTGCTGCCCAAGCATCTCGACGAAAAGGTCGCGCGGCTGCAGTTGACCAAGCTGGGCGCGCAGTTGACCAGGCTGTCGGAATCACAGGCCGGATATCTGGGCGTCGATGTCGACGGCCCGTTCAAGGGCGATTCGTATCGTTATTGATCGCGCAGCAGGCGAATCGCAACCTTTCCTATCGTCAAAAGGACTCGATCGTGCGCCTTATCCTTGCCTGGATCATCAACGCCGTCGCGCTGTTCGTGCTGCCGTATGTGTTTCCCTGGGTCAGGATCGACGATCCGATGGCGGCGATCATCGCGGCACTCGTGCTGGGCCTCATCAACACGCTGATACGGCCGATCCTGGTGCTGCTGACGCTGCCGGTCACGTTGCTGACGCTGGGCCTTTTCATCTTCATCATCAACGGATTGCTGTTCTGGGCGGTCGCGCATTGGGTGAACGGCTTCCACGTCACCGGATTCTGGGCGGCGGTGTTCGGTGCGATCGTGTACAGCATCATCTCGTGGGCGCTGTCATCGATCCTCCTCAAGAAACGATGACCGAGCGCGACGATGCGGTGAAGAAAGCCCCGCAGCGCACGTTCAGCCTCGAGTTCTTTCCGCCGC